>NZ_QOSA01000047.1:0-50950 GCF_008368795.1 Bacillus sp. BF2-3 | reverse complement strand
GTAGGACGTCGCCAAGCAAGAACCTAAGTTATTTTGACTTAGGTTTTTTTGTGTTTATTTTTATTTACCGAATGCTATAATCCGTAAATTTAATAAAGCTACAGACGAAAAAAGAATGAAGTAGAGACTCTTTAAAATAATAGTAATGATTTTTTGTGTTCCTGATTTTCCTAATGTCGCTAAAGTAATACTTAAAATAGGACACATTATTTCTATCATAAGTATATATTTTAAATAATGAGATGCTATAAATAAGTATTTAATAATTACAGAAATTACTGCAATAGAGAAAAAAAATAGGATAATAGCATAGTTCTTTCTTTAACAGTTATCCTCCTTAGAAATTAAATCGTTATAATAATACAAGAGTGTATATATTTTGATTAAAAACATACTGAAGTGCTATTTAAACGATAAATACATAAAATAGATCTCTAGAAATATATATTCTAATTCCCTTTTCTTCTTGTATATAGTTGCAATTCTTCTTTTGAATATAACTAAAACACGAACGTTATTGACTGCTAATAAAAAAACATTCGATTATTTATTGACATTGTTTATGAAATATTGTTAATATAGCCATAGAAACAATAATATAAGACCTCATATAATCGCGGGGATATGGCCTGCAAGTCTCTACCTAACGACCGTTATTCGTTAGACTATGAGGGAAAGTCACTCGGTATTTTTCTATTCACAAGGGATACGTATGCCTGAGTAGAGCGCTTTCTCTCATAGTAAAAGAGAAACTGTTCTATTTCAGGCTTTTTTTATTTGAATCGGGGGGATTCTAATATGAAATCACTAGTTGGAGTCATAATGGGAAGTACGTCAGACTGGGAAACAATGAAATATGCTTGTGACATTTTAGATGAATTAAATATACCGTATGAGAAAAAAGTTGTATCCGCTCATCGGACTCCGGATTATATGTTTGAATATGCAGAGACGGCTCGTGAACGTGGATTGAAAGTTATTATTGCTGGAGCTGGTGGAGCAGCACATTTACCAGGAATGGTTGCAGCGAAGACAAATCTTCCTGTAATTGGAGTTCCAGTTCAATCAAAAGCATTAAACGGCTTAGATTCATTATTATCCATCGCCCAAATGCCAGGAGGTGTTCCAGTTGCAACTGTTGCAATTGGTAAAGCCGGTTCAACGAATGCTGGATTACTTGCCGCACAAATACTTGGATCATTTCATGATGATATACATGATGCATTAGAATTGAGACGAGAAGCGATTGAAAAAGATGTGCGTGAAGGTAGTGAGCTAGTATGACGAGAATCATTTTACCTGGAAAAACAATCGGTATTATTGGAGGCGGCCAGCTAGGAAGAATGATGGCATTGGCAGCTAAGGAGATGGGATATAAAATTGCTGTTTTAGATCCTACAAAGCATTCGCCATGTGCACAAGTTGCTGATATTGAAATTGTTGCACCATATGATGATTTAAAAGCAATTCAGCATTTAGCAGAGATAAGTGATGTTGTCACATATGAATTTGAGAATATTGATTATAGATGTTTACAATGGCTTGAAAAACATGCGTACTTACCACAAGGTAGTCAGTTGTTAAATACAACACAAAATCGTTTTACAGAAAAGAATGCGATTGAGAAGGCTGGGTTACCAGTAGCAACGTATAGATTAGTTCAAAATCAAGATCAGCTTACAGAAGCAATTGCTGGGTTATCATTCCCTTCCGTCTTAAAAACGACGACAGGTGGATATGATGGGAAAGGGCAAGTTGTTTTAAGAAGTGAAGCTGATGTTGAGGCAGCAAGAAATCTTGTGGATAAAGCAGAATGTATTTTAGAGAAATGGGTGCCTTTTGAAAAAGAAGTATCAGTTATTGTGATTCGTAGTGTAAGTGGTGAAACAAAAGTGTTTCCAGTAGCAGAAAATATTCATGTAAATAACATTTTACATGAATCTATCGTTCCAGCTCGCATTACAGAAGAGCTTTCTCAAAAAGCAATTGCGTATGCAAAGGTACTTGCGGATGAATTAGAACTTGTGGGAACACTAGCTGTAGAGATGTTTGCTACAGATAATGGTGAGATTTATATTAATGAATTAGCGCCAAGACCTCACAATTCAGGACACTATACACAGGATGCATGTGAAACGAGTCAATTTGGTCAACATATTCGAGCAATCTGTAATTTACCTCTAGGAGAAACAAATTTGTTAAAACCAGTTGTCATGGTAAACATTTTAGGCGAACATATAGAAGGGGTCCTAAGACAAGTGAATAGATTAACCGGGTGCTATTTACACTTGTATGGAAAAGAAGAAGCAAAAGCACAGCGAAAAATGGGGCATGTTAATATTTTAAATGATAATATTGAAGTCGCTCTAGAAAAAGCGAAGAGTTTGCATATTTGGGACCATCAAGAACAACTGTTGGAGGGAAAAAGATGATTAGTCGTTATACACGCCCTGAAATGGGTGCGATTTGGACGGAAGAGAACAAATTTAAAGCGTGGTTAGAAGTTGAGATTTTAGCTTGTGAAGCATGGGCTGAGCTTGGCGATATTCCAAAAGAAGATGTTAAAAAAATTCGTGAACATGCATCATTTGATATTGATCGTATTTATGAAATTGAAAAAGAAACACGTCATGACGTAGTTGCATTCACTCGTGCTGTATCAGAAACGCCAGCATTAGGCGAAGAACGTAAATGGGTTCATTACGGTTTAACATCTACAGATGTAGTAGATACAGCATTATCTTACATCTTAAAACAAGCGAATGAAATTATATTAAAAGACTTAGAGAACTTTGTAAGCATTTTAGCTAACAAAGCGAAAGAGCATAAATACACAATCATGATGGGAAGAACACACGGTGTTCATGCAGAACCAACGACATTTGGTTTAAAACTTGGTCTTTGGTATGAAGAGATGAAACGTAACGTAGAGCGTTTCAAACAAGCTGCTGATACAGTTCGTGTTGGTAAACTATCTGGTGCGGTTGGTACATATGCAAATATCGATCCATTCGTAGAAAAATATGTTTGTGAAAATTTAGGATTAGAAGCAGCACCAATTTCAACACAAACATTGCAACGTGATCGTCACGCACACTACATGTCAACACTTGCACTAATTGCAACATCTATCGAAAAGATGGCAGTTGAGATTCGTGGTTTACAAAAGAGTGAAACACGTGAAGTTGAAGAAGCTTTCGCAAAAGGTCAAAAGGGTTCTTCTGCAATGCCACATAAACGTAATCCAATTGGTTCTGAAAATATGACTGGTTTAGCTCGTGTTATCCGCGGTTATATGATGACAGCTTACGAAAATGTTCCATTATGGCATGAGCGTGACATTTCTCACTCTTCGGCAGAACGTGTAATTTTACCAGATGCTACAATCGCATTAAATTACATGTTAAATCGCTTTGGTAATATCGTTAAAAACTTAACTGTATACCCAGAGAATATGAAACGTAATATGACAAGAACATACGGCTTAATTTATTCTCAGCGCGTAATGCTTACACTAATCGACAAAGGTATGGTACGTGAAGAAGCTTATGATATCGTACAGCCTAAAGCGATGGAAGCTTGGGAAACACAAGTACAATTTAAAGAGCTTGTAGAAGCTGATGAGCGTATTACAAGCAAGTTAACACAAGAAGAGATTAATGAATGCTTCAACTATGAGCATCATATGCAACACGTTGATACAATCTTTGAACGCCTTGGATTAAACGAAGCGTAAAATTTCATATGGCACAGAATAGAGTCATTCTGTGCCATTCTTTATAAAAATATTATTCACATTTTTCAAACTACAGGGGGCTTGCGAAATGCAAAAGCTAGAATTGCTGTATGAAGGTAAGGCAAAAAGAATTTATCGTACAGAATCAGCAGATATGGTTTGGGTAGAGTACAAAGATAGTGCGACTGCTTTCAATGGGGAGAAAAAAGAGACGATTACAGGAAAAGGTCGTTTGAACAATGAAATTACAACTTTATTGTTCAGAAAGTTACAAGAAGTGGGAATTAAAACACATTTTGTTGAGAAGTTATCTGAAACAGAACAACTTGTTAAAAAAGTGAGTATTATTCCTTTAGAAGTTGTCACAAGAAATGTAATTGCAGGAAGTCTTTCAAAACGATTAGGAATGGAAGAGGGAACTGTACTTGCAGAACCAATCGTAGAATTTTACTTCAAAGATGATGATTTAGGAGATCCGCTTGTAACGGAAGATCATATTCGTGTATTAAACGTTGCATCGCCAGAGCAAGTAAGTGTATTACGAGATATGGCTCTACAAATCAATCAAGTGTTGATTGATCATTTCGCAAGCTGTCGTGTAAGATTAGTAGATTTCAAATTAGAGTTTGGTGTAACGGAAGAAGGAGAAATCATTTTAGCGGATGAAATTTCACCAGATACTTGCCGTTTATGGGATGAAACGAGCAATGAAAAGTTTGATAAAGATGTATTCCGTCGTGATCTTGGAAATTTAACAGATGCTTATGAAGAGATTTTAAAACGTTTAGGGGGAATTTCACATGTATAAAGTTAAGGTATATGTAACATTAAGAGAAAGCGTATTAGATCCACAAGGAACAGCAGTAAAAGGAGCACTTCATAGTCTTTCATTCACAGAAGTACAAGACGTTCGAATCGGAAAGTACATGGAACTAACAATTGATAAATCTGTATCTGATTTAGATAGCAAGGTAAAAGAAATGTGTGAAAAACTATTAGCGAACGTTGTAATGGAAGACTTCCGTTATGAAGTTGAGGAGGTTGTCGCACAGTGAAATTTGCCGTAATAGTATTTCCGGGTTCGAACTGTGATGTCGATATGTTCCATGCAATTAAAGATGAGCTTGGCGAAGAAGTAGATTACGTTTGGCACGATACAGAGAATTTAGATGAATATGATGCAATTCTACTACCAGGTGGATTTTCTTATGGTGACTACTTACGCTGCGGTGCTATCTCTCGCTTTGCTAATGCAATGAAAGCAGTGCAAAAAGCTGCTGAGCAAGGAAAGCCGATTTTAGGTGTATGTAATGGATTCCAGATTCTTGTTGAATCAGGATTACTACCAGGAGCGTTAATAAGAAACGAAAACTTAAAATTTATGTGTCGCACTGTTCAGTTACGTGTTGAAAATAATGAAACGATGTTTACATCACAATATGAAAAAGATGAAATAATTAATATTCCAATCGCGCATGGTGAGGGGAATTACTATTGTGATGAAGCGACTCTTAAACAATTAGAAGAGAACAATCAAATCGCATTCCGTTACGTAGAAAACCCTAACGGTAGCGTTTCAGATATTGCTGGTATTGTAAATGAAAAAGGAAATGTACTTGGTATGATGCCGCACCCAGAGCGTGCTGTAGATGAATTACTTGGCGGTGCTGAAGGGTTAAAAGTCTTTCAATCTATCTTAAAACAGTGGAGGGAAACATATGTCGTTAATGCTTGAACCAAATCCAACACAAATTAAAGAAGAGCGTATATATGCGGAAATGGGGCTAACAGACGAAGAGTTTGCCATGGTTGAAAAGATTTTAGGTCGTCTGCCAAATTATACAGAAACAGGGTTATTCTCTGTAATGTGGTCTGAACATTGTAGTTATAAAAATTCAAAACCAGTTCTTCGTAAGTTTCCAACTACAGGTGAGCGCGTTCTGCAAGGACCTGGAGAAGGTGCTGGAATTGTAGATATCGGTGATAATCAAGCAGTTGTATTTAAAATGGAAAGTCATAACCATCCTTCAGCTATTGAACCATATCAAGGAGCTGCAACAGGTGTTGGTGGTATTATTCGTGACGTATTCTCTATGGGAGCACGCCCGGTAGCTCTATTAAACTCACTTCGTTTCGGTGAATTACAGTCACCACGTGTGAAATATTTATTCGAAGAAGTAGTAGCAGGAATTGCAGGATACGGTAACTGCATCGGTATTCCGACTGTTGGCGGCGAAGTACAATTTGATCCATGTTATGAAGGAAATCCACTTGTAAATGCAATGTGCGTAGGTTTGATTAACCACGAAGACATTAAAAAAGGGCAAGCGCACGGTGCTGGTAACACAGTAATGTACGTAGGAGCATCAACTGGTCGTGACGGTATTCACGGTGCAACATTCGCGTCGGAAGAACTATCTGAAAGCTCAGAAGCGAAACGTCCAGCGGTTCAAGTAGGGGATCCATTTATGGAAAAGCTTCTTATTGAAGCGTGTTTAGAATTAATTCAATCCGATGCACTTGTTGGAATTCAAGATATGGGTGCGGCTGGTTTAACATCATCATCTGCAGAAATGGCAAGTAAAGCAGGAATGGGTATTGAAATGTACTTAGATGATGTACCACAGCGTGAAACAGGAATGACACCATATGAAATGATGCTATCTGAATCACAAGAGCGTATGTTAATTGTCGTGAAAAAAGGTAGAGAACAAGAAATAGTAGATTTATTTGAGAAGTATGGTCTTGCAGCGGTTACGATGGGGAAAGTAACAGAAGATAAAATGCTTCGTTTATTCCATAAAGGTGAAAAGGTAGCTGAAGTTCCAGCAGATGCTTTAGCAGAAGAAGCACCAATTTATCATAAGCCATCAAAAGAAGCAGCATACTTTGCTGAATTCCAAGCAATGAAAATGGAAACGCCAAAAGTAGAAAATTATAAAGAAACGTTATTCGCTTTATTACAGCAACCAACAATTGCAAGTAAAGAGTGGGTATACGATCAATACGATTACCAAGTTCGCACAAGCACAGTTGTTACGCCAGGTTCAGATGCTGCAGTTGTACGTGTACGCGGTACAGAAAAAGGATTAGCAATGACGACAGATTGTAACTCTCGCTACATTTATCTAGACCCAGAGATGGGCGGTAAAATTGCAGTAGCAGAGGCAGCGCGTAATATCGTATGTTCTGGCGGAGAGCCACTTGCAATTACAGATTGCTTAAACTTCGGTAACCCAGAAAAACCAGAAATCTTCTGGCAAATTGAGAAATCAGTAGACGGTATGAGTGAAGCTTGTCGCACATTACAAACACCAGTTATCGGCGGAAACGTATCGATGTATAACGAGCGTAGTGGTGAAGCTGTATATCCAACACCAACTGTTGGGATGGTCGGACTTGTGCATGACTTAAAACATGTAACAACACAAGAGTTTAAGCAAGCTGGTGATTTAGTGTATGTAATTGGTGAGACGAAAGCTGAGTTTGGCGGAAGTGAATTACAGAAAATGATTCACGGCAAAATTTTCGGTCAATCACCAAGTATCGATTTAGATGTAGAATTAAAACGCCAAAAACAAGTATTAGAAGCAATTCAAGCTGGTCTTGTTCAATCTGCACATGATGTTGCTGAAGGTGGTTTAGCAGTTGCGATTTCAGAAAGTGCAATTGGTGCTAAAGGCTTAGGTGCTACTGTGAAATTAGATGGAGAAGCAACAGCAGCATTATTCGCTGAATCACAGTCTCGCTTCGTGATAACTGTAAAACGTGAAAATAAAGAGGCGTTTGAGAAAGTGGTAGAAGCAATCCAAGTTGGAGAAGTAACAAGTACAAATGAAGTAACAATTCATAATGAAGAAAATGAAGTATTACTTACAGCAAATGTAGATGAAATGAGAAAGGCTTGGAAAGGGGCAATCCCATGCTTGCTGAAATAAAGGGGTTAAACGAAGAATGTGGCGTTTTCGGAATTTGGGGGCATGAAAATGCAGCACAAGTTTCATACTACGGATTGCACAGTTTACAGCACCGTGGGCAAGAAGGCGCAGGCATTGTCGTAAATAATGGGGAAAAAATCGTCGGTCACAAGGGGTTAGGTTTAATATCAGAAGTGTTTTCAAGAGGTGAGCTAGAAGGATTAAATGGAAAATCAGCGATCGGACATGTACGATATGCAACAGCTGGTGGAAGTGAAGTTGCTAACGTTCAACCATTGTTGTTCCGTTTTTCCGATCATAGTATGGCGTTAGCTCATAACGGAAATTTAATTAACGCAAAAATGCTTCGTCGTGAATTAGAAGCAGAGGGCAGTATTTTTCAAACTAGTTCAGATACAGAAGTACTTTTACATCTTATTAAACGTAGTACAAAAGATTCTTTAATTGAAAGTGTAAAAGAAGCTTTAAACAAAGTGAAAGGTGCGTTTGCGTATCTTTTACTAACTGGAAATGAAATGATCGTTGCATTAGATCCGAATGGGTTCCGTCCGCTTTCAATTGGAAAGATGGGGGATGCTTACGTTGTAGCATCTGAAACATGTGCTTTTGATGTAGTAGGTGCAACATACATTCGCGATGTAGAACCGGGTGAATTACTTATCATTAATGATGAAGGAATTCACGTAGATCGTTTCACAAACGATGTAGAACATGCAATTTGTAGTATGGAATACATTTACTTTGCACGACCAGATTCTAATATTGCTGGTGTTAACGTCCATGCAGCACGTAAGAATATGGGGAAACGTTTAGCGGCAGAAGCTCCTATTGAAGCAGATGTTGTTACTGGTGTACCAGACTCTAGTATTTCAGCTGCGATTGGCTATGCGGAGGCGACAGGTATTCCATATGAGTTAGGATTAATTAAAAATCGTTACGTTGGACGTACGTTTATTCAACCTTCTCAAGAACTGCGCGAGCAAGGGGTTAAGATGAAGCTTTCCGCAGTAAGAGGTGTAGTTGAAGGGAAACGAGTTGTTATGATTGATGACTCTATCGTAAGAGGAACGACAAGTAAACGAATTGTTCGTATGCTTCGTGAAGCTGGAGCGACAGAAGTTCACGTAAGAATTGCTTCACCACCTCTGAAATATCCATGTTTCTATGGCATTGATATTCAAACGAGAAAAGAATTAATTGCAGCAAATCATACAGTAGAAGAAATCCGTGAAATGATCGGAGCAGATTCTTTAACATTTTTAAGTGAAGATGGATTAGTAGATGCAATTGGACGTCCATATGAAGGGAAATATGGCGGCCTATGCATGGCTTACTTTAATGGGGACTATCCAACAGCTCTTTATGATTATGAGCAAGAGCTTTTAGAAAGCATGAAATAAGAAAAGTGAGAAAAGCTTCTACTTCTTTTGATGTAGGAGCTAGATCCTTTCTTAAAATAGCCCGCCCTGGATGGGGAGAAATTAAAAGACGAGGTGTAAATAACGATGGCGAATGCATATAAGCAAGCAGGAGTAGATATTGAAGCTGGATATGAAGCGGTATCTCGCATGAAAAAACACGTACAAACAACTATGAGAAAAGAAGTACTAGGCGGTTTAGGCGGTTTTGGAGGTATGTTTGATCTATCAAAATTTGCATTAGAAGAACCTGTATTAGTATCTGGAACAGATGGCGTGGGAACGAAATTGATGCTCGCTTTTATGGCAGATAAACATGACACAATTGGTATTGATGCAGTAGCAATGTGTGTAAATGATATTGTTGTCCAAGGAGCAGAGCCGCTTTTCTTCCTTGATTATATTGCTTGTGGTAAAGCTGAACCTAGTAAAATTGAAAACATCGTCAAAGGTATATCAGAGGGCTGTCGCCAAGCTGGTTGTGCATTAATCGGTGGAGAAACAGCTGAAATGCCAGGAATGTATTCTACGGAAGAATATGATTTAGCTGGTTTTACAGTTGGGATTGTTGATAAAAAGAAAATTGTAACAGGTGAAAAGATTGAAGCTGGTCACGTGCTAATTGGCTTAGCATCTAGCGGTATTCATAGCAATGGTTACTCTTTAGTACGAAAAGTGTTATTAGAAGATGGGGAACTATCTTTAGAGCGTATTTATGGCCGCTTAGAACTACCTCTTGGTGAAGAATTATTAAAACCAACGAAAATTTATGTCAAACCTATTTTAGAACTATTGAAGAAACATGAAGTATACGGTATGGCGCATATTACAGGTGGTGGATTTATTGAAAATATTCCACGCATGTTGCCAGAAGGAATCGGTGCTGAGATTGAACTAGGATCTTGGGAAATTCAGCCGATCTTTAGTTTGCTTCAAGAAGTTGGAAAACTGGAAGAGAAAGAAATGTTCAATATTTTTAACATGGGTATTGGTATGGTAGTAGCAGTGAAGGAAGAAGATGCAAAAGATGTTGTTCGTCTTCTTGAAGAGCAAGGAGAAATGGCTCGTATTATTGGACGTACTATACAAGGAGCTGGCGTTACTTTTAATGGGGGCACAGCACTATGAGTAGATTAGCAGTTTTTGCTTCTGGAAGTGGATCTAACTTTCAATCTCTCGTTAATGCGGTAGAAGAAAAAAGATTGGATGCAGAAATTAGTTTATTAGTATGTGATAAACCAGAAGCACGAGCTGTTGGACGGGCAAATTATCATCATATTCCGTGTTTTGCTTTTTCAGCGAAAGCATATGAGTCAAAAGAAGCGTTTGAAAAAGAGATATTAAAGAAGCTAGAAGAATATGAAATTGATTATGTTATTTTAGCTGGATATATGCGTTTAATCGGGCCGACGTTACTAGAAGCATACGGCGGGAAGATTATTAATATTCATCCATCATTACTACCGAGCTTTCCGGGTAAAGATGCTGTCGGTCAAGCGTTAGAAGCAGGTGTGAAAGTAACTGGAGTAACAATTCATTATGTAGATGCAGGTATGGATACAGGGCCAATTATTGCACAAGAAGCAGTGGTTGTTTCTGAAGGGGATACGAGAGAAAGCTTACAAAAGAAAATTCAACAAGTTGAACATAAATTATACGTAAATACAGTGAATCAAATTGTTCAGTCTGTGAAAGAATCAACTGTTAACTAACATACAACCAGGGGTGAAGGATAAATGAAAAAGCGTGCATTAGTAAGTGTTTCAGATAAAACAGGAGTAGTAGAATTTGTTAAAGGGTTACTAGAACAAGGGATTGAAGTTATTTCAACAGGTGGTACGAAAAAGTTACTAGAAGAAAATGGCTTACAAGTAATCGGCATTTCTGAAGTAACTGGTTTCCCTGAAATTATGGATGGCCGTGTGAAAACATTACATCCAAATATTCATGGTGGTCTATTAGCAGTTCGTGATAATGAAACACATGTAACACAAATGAATGAGTTAGGTATAGAGCCAATTGACTTTGTTGTTGTTAACTTATACCCATTTAAAGAAACAATCGCTAAGCCTGATGTAACATTTGCTGATGCAATTGAAAATATTGATATCGGTGGCCCAACAATGATTCGCTCTGCTGCGAAAAATCATAAATTCGTATCGGTAATTGTAGATCCAGTAGATTATGATATTGTGTTAGCAGAACTGAAAGAGAACGGTGAAGTAGCAGAGGAAACAAAACGTAAACTAGCAGCGAAAGTATTCCGTCATACAGCAGCGTATGATGCGTTAATTTCTAACTACTTAACAGAGCAAATGGGTGAAGAAAGTCCAGAAACATTAACTGTGACATTTGAGAAAAAGCAAGACTTACGCTATGGCGAGAACCCACATCAAAAGGCAACTTTCTATAAAGCGCCATTCGCAGCAACTTCTTCTGTTGCATACGCAGAACAATTACACGGTAAAGAATTATCGTATAACAATATTAATGATGCAGACGCAGCACTTAGCATCGTAAAAGAATTTACAGAACCAGCAGTAGTAGCAGTAAAACATATGAATCCATGTGGTGTTGGAGTAGGAACTGATATTCACGAAGCATATACTCGCGCTTATGAAGCAGATCCAGTATCAATTTTCGGCGGTATTATTGCAGCAAATCGTGAAATTGATAAAGCTACAGCAGAAAAGTTACATGAAATTTTCTTAGAAATTGTTATCGCACCTTCGTTCTCGCAAGAAGCTTTAGAAGTGTTACAAAGTAAGAAGAACTTACGTTTATTAACTATAAATATTGAAAAAGCGACAAGTGCAAGCAAAAAACTAACTTCTGTACAAGGTGGACTTCTCGTTCAAGAAGAAGATACGTTATCATTAGATGAAAGTACAATTTCAATTCCAACGAAACGTGAACCTTCAGAGCAAGAATGGAAAGATTTAAAACTAGCTTGGAAAGTTGTAAAACATGTGAAATCAAACGCAATTGTTTTAGCGAAAGATGACATGACAATTGGCGTCGGTGCGGGACAGATGAACCGTGTAGGTTCTGCAAAAATCGCAATTACACAAGCTGGTGAAAAAGCACAAGGTAGCGCACTTGCATCTGATGCTTTCTTCCCAATGCCAGATACATTAGAAGAAGCAGCAAAAGCAGGAATTACAGCAATCATTCAACCAGGCGGATCAATCCGTGATGAAGATTCTATTAAAGTGGCAGATACTTATGGGATTGCTATGGTGTTCACTGGCGTACGTCATTTCAAACACTAATAGAGGATGTTTAAAAAGTCTGGTCAAGATAACCTTCGCATGTCGTCGTTGCATCGCCAGTGCGGTACTCATGTAGGAAAGCTACACTCCGTGTCCTCCTGGCAAATGCGCCTAGACCTGCTCGGTTCTCTTAATCCTCCTTTTTAAACCTTTATTGATATGGATGTTTAAAAAGTCCGGTCGAGATAACCTTTTATTGATATGAAAAAGCAAACTAGGAGCATAGCTTCTAGTTTGTACTTATTTAATTATTGGGGGATGAAATATGAATGTTTTAGTAATTGGCCGCGGTGGTCGTGAGCATGCTTTAGCTTGGAAGTTTGCACAATCTAAAAAAGTAGAAAAGGTATATGTAGCACCAGGTAATGAAGGTATGAGAGATGTTGCAACACCAGTTGATATTGATGAAAATGATTTTGATGCATTAGTTTTATTTGCAAAAGAGAATAATGTTGAGTTAACTTTCGTTGGACCAGAAATTCCGCTTATGAATGGAATTGTTGATTGTTTTAAAGAAGAGGGACTTCGCGTATTTGGTCCGAATAAAGCGGCTGCTGTTATTGAAGGTAGTAAAGCTTTTACAAAAGAGCTTATGAAAAAGTATGATATTCCAACTGCGGCGTACGAAACTTTTACAGATTATGAAGAAGCAGTACAGTACATTCAAAAAGTTGGTGCACCAATCGTTATTAAAGCTGACGGCCTAGCTGCGGGTAAAGGGGTAACGGTAGCAATGACGCTTGAAGAGGCATTACAAGCTGTGAAAGAAATGCTACAAGATGTGAAATTCGGCGCGGCAAGTAAGAAGATCGTTATTGAAGAGTTTTTAGATGGACAAGAATTTTCATTAATGGCATTCGTGAATGGAACAACTGTACATCCAATGGTAATCGCCCAAGATCATAAAAGAGCTTTTGATGGTGATAAAGGTCCAAATACGGGCGGAATGGGTGCATATTCTCCAGTACCACAAATTCCAGAATCAGCAGTTCAAGAAGCGATTCAAACCGTATTACATCCAACTGCTAAGGCGATGATTGCAGAAAACCGTTCGTTTACAGGTATTTTATACGCAGGTCTTATTTTAACAAATGATGGTCCGAAGGTAATTGAATTTAATGCACGCTTCGGTGATCCTGAAACAGAAGTTGTATTACCTCGCTTAGAAAATGATTTAGTTGACGTATGTAACGCTGTATTAGATGAAAGTGAACTAACGTTCCAATGGTCAGAAGAAGCTGTAATCGGTGTTGTACTTGCTTCTAAAGGATATCCAGAAGCATATAAAAAAGGTGATATTATTAGTGGACTAGATGCACTGCAAGATGTGATTGTTTTCCATGCAGGTACAGCAATGAAACATGGGGACTTTGTAACGAACGGTGGCCGTGTATTATTTGTTGCTTGTAAGGCAAATAGTTTACAAGAAGCAAAAGATAAAGTATATAAAGAAATCGGTAAAATTGAGAGTGATGGTCTATTTTATCGAAGTGATATAGGATATCGTGCAATTGGGCATGAGATGACGAAAAGTTAATATGTAAAAATCCCGCTGAGGAATCAGCGGGATTTTTTATGCATCTTTATCTTTTTTTAATTTCCCTTTTTGCTTTGCCATTTCTCGAAGTAAATACTCGATGTGTGCATTGACGCTACGAAATTCATCATTTGCCCATTTTTCGATGACTGCGTGTAATTCAGGATCAATACGTAATGGAAAGCTTTTCTTTTTAGCCATAATTACTTATAGCCCTTAGTATAGGCTTCCTGTATTAATAACTGGTTGCGCACCTTTATCTGAAACGATGGCAACTAATAAGTTGTTTACCATATTTGCTTTACGCTCGTCATCGAGTTCTAGTACGCCTTCTTCATCTAACATATGGATGGAATCTTTCGCCATCTTCACAGCACCTTCAACAATTTCTTTTCTAGCAGCTAATACTGCTTTTGCTTGCTGGCGTTGTAGCATTGCATGGGCAATTTCTGTTGCGTAAGCTAAGTGCGTTAAACGAGTTTCTAATACTTCTACACCAGCAATTTCAAGACGCGCCTCTAATTCACGTTTTAATTCTTCAGAGATTTCTTCAGTATTTCCGCGTAACGTAACGCAGGTTTCATCTTGGAAATTGTCATAAGGATATTTTGTTGCAACATGGCGGATTGCCGTTTCGCTTTGAATTTCTACAAATCGATCATAATGTTCAACACCAAACATTGCTTTTGCAGAATCAACAACTTTATATACGATAACAGCTGCAATTTCAATTGGATTTCCATCAACGTCATTTACTTTTAATTTTTTACTGTTAAAGTTTTCAACACGTAAAGATACAGTTTGACGGAATGCGAACGGAATCGTTAAAAATAAACCGTTTTGACGAATTGTTCCTAAATAATTACCGAAGAACGTAATAACCTTCGCTTGATTCGGTTGAACAATACCGATACCTGTAGCGAGAACTGCGGCTAATATAATAGTTAGTGCCGCTCCTATGAAAATTTCTTGTGCAAGGAAAAATACACCGATAGCAGCTAAAATCAAAATTCCAATAATACCGAGAAAACCATTTACATAAAATACTTGTTTTTCTTTCATATGATCGCCTCCTGATATAAAAATGATATCACTTTTATATCATTTTAAGCAAGAGGTATGCACCTAATTTTCTGAATTTTATTGATTGATATCTTTTATATACATTTTAAGGTCGAAAAAGAGAATGTACGTTCTGTTTTATGGTAAAATAAAGAAGACTTAACCGCCCACTGCAGCAGCTAAGTCCCTTTGAGAGCATCTTGCATCGTGACAAATGATTCAAAGCGGTTTTGCCAGGATTATATTTTCAATCGCTGACTCAATCTCTTTGTCAGAAGCGTCATAACTTCCTTTTGACTTTGGCTTGTCATGAGTGGAAGTTTGATTCACTTCTTCTTTAGCATGTCCTTTTTCAGCAAAATTCATGCTAGGCATTTTAAATGCCCCCATATTCATGTATTTTCCGAATTTCCACATTTCAACAACAGGGCAGAAACGAACAATTCCTTCTGCAACTTTCATTGCACCAATCCATAGAAAAATGTTAGACCAAGTGCACCACGGCTTGCGTACAAGTTTAGTTGCACTACATCCGAAGAGGACAAGCCCAAGTGTAATTCGAATTAGAGCGTTTATTGTCCCGATATTTTGCTTCATTAGAAAAACACTCCTTTTTATGAAAGTTGAAATAGATAATACTATTTCTTTTATTAGTATCCCGTTTGATTTTTGGGATATGTAATCCAACATTTGACGTGGAAAAAGATGTTGGAATGTGCGTGTGTGTAAGTAACTTTTTTTGTTATAATGAAAGAATGCATAAAAGGAACTTCAAAATTAAATCCTCTAGTTTAAAAAATATGGAAGAGGTAATTCCAAACTTAATTCTCCGTTTTAAACAAATATTTAAGATGAAGTTAAAACAATAATGATGAAAATAAACTGTTATTTTGAACAGAAATATATATAACTAGAGAAAAGGAAGGGTGTTTTCATGTACGATATTTCCGGATGGAAACATGTATTTAAGCTTGATCCAAATAAGGAGTTAAGCGATGAACATTTAGAAATGATTTGTGAGTCTGGAACTGATGCGGTTATTGTAGGCGGAAGTGATGGAGTTACAATTGATAACGTATTACACATGCTAGTTAGCATTCGTAGATATGCAGTTCCTTGTGTATTAGAGGTTTCTGATGTAGAAGCAATTACACCAGGATTTGATTTTTATTACATCCCAAGTGTTTTAAATAGCCGAAAAGTAGAATGGGTAACAGGTGTTCATCATGAGGCATTGAAAGAATTTGGGGATATTATGGACTGGGACGAAATTTTTATGGAAGGGTATTGTGTTTTAAATCCAGAAGCGAAAGTAGCCCAGCTTACAGAAGCGAAATGTGATTTAACAGAAGATGACGTTATTGCATATGCTCGTTTAGCAGACAAGTTATTACATTTACCGATATTTTATTTAGAATATAGCGGTACGTATGGAGATGTTGAACTTGTTAAAAATGTAAAAGCAGAATTGAAACAAGCTAAGTTATACTATGGCGGTGGTATTTCTAATGCAGAACAGGCGAAAGAAATGGCACAATATGCTGATACAGTAGTTGTTGGAAATATTATTTATGATGATATAAAATCGGCGTTAAAAACAGTTAAAGCAGTAAAAGGAGAGTAGGTGCAGGCGTATATGAGTATGACAGATAGATTATTAAACGGTTTAAATCCACAGCAACAAAAAGCAGTCCAAACAACGAATGGACCACTTCTATTAATGGCAGGTGCAGGTAGTGGTAAGACACGTGTGTTAACACATCGTATTGCGTATTTACTTGGTGAAAAAGGTGTAGCACCATGGAATGTACTAGCTATTACCTTCACAAATAAAGCAGCTCGTGAAATGCGTGAGCGTATTGATACACTTGTGGGACCAGAAGCAGAAGATATTTGGATTTCGACGTTCCACTCTATGTGTGTACGTATTTTACGACGGGATATCGATCGTATTGGTATTAATCGTAACTTTACAATCTTAGATTCAGGCGATCAGCTAACTGTAGTCAAAAAAATTATGAAAGAGCGCAATATTGATCCGAAGAAATTTGAGCCGCGCTCTATTTTAGCGGGTATTAGTAATGCGAAAAATGAACTGTTATCTGCGGATAAATATGCAAAAAAAATTACAATGGCTGATCCATATGAAAAATTAACGAGCGATGTATACACAGAGTATCAAAAACGTCTTTTGAAAAATAATTCATTAGACTTTGATGATTTAATTATGACCACGATTCAGTTATTTGAACGTGTTCCAGAAGTATTAGAGTTTTATCAGCGTAAGTTCCAATATATTCACGTTGATGAGTATCAAGATACGAACAAAGCGCAATATCTTCTTGTTAAACATTTGGCAGCGCGTTTTAAAAATCTTTGCGTTGTAGGTGACTCTGACCAGTCTATTTATCGCTGGCGTGGTGCAGATATTTCTAACATTTTGTCGTTCGAAAAAGACTATGAGAATGCACAAGTAATTTTGTTAGAACAAAACTATCGTTCGTCACAAAATATTTTAAATGCAGCGAATGCTGTTATTGAAAAAAATACGAATCGTAAGCCGAAGAAATTATGGACAGACAATCAAGTTGGAAGTAAAATCTCGTATTATCGTGCTGCAACTGAAAAGGACGAAGCGTATTTTGTTGCGAAAAAAATTCGTGACGATATTCAAATGGGGAAACGAAAATATACTGATTTTGCAGTGTTATATCGTACGAATGCTCAGTCTCGTATGGTCGAGGAGATTTTCCTTAAATCTAACATTCCGTACAAAATTGTCGGGGGTACGAAGTTCTACGACCGTAAAGAGATTAAAGATATTTTGGCGTACTTACGTTTAATCGGTAATCCAGATGATGAAATTAGTTTTGCACGTATTATTAACATGCCAAAGCGTGGTATTGGTGCGACTTCTATCGATAAAATTATTAATTACGGTGTGCAAAACGGAATTTCATTAACTGCTGTATTTGATGAAATTGAGCATGTTGGAGTAAGTGCAAAAATTACAAAGGCAGTAAAAGAATTTGCGAATTTATTAAATAACTGGGTAAATATGCAAGAGTATTTATCTGTTACAGAATTAGTAGAAGAAGTTATTGAAAAAACAGGCTATCGCGATATGTTGAAAAATGAACGTTCTTTAGAAGCGGAAGGTCGTTTAGAAAACTTAGACGAGTTCTTATCTGTTACGCAAACATTTGAATCTCAAAGCGAAGATAAGAGCCTTGTTGCATTCTTAACAGATTTAGCACTTGTTGCTGATATTGATCGTGTAGATGAAGACCCAACTGCTGGTGAAGAAGTTATTTTAATGACGATGCACTCAGCGAAAGGATTAGAGTTCCCGGTTGTGTTTATTGTTGGCTTAGAGGAAGGGATATTCCCTCATACTCGTTCTCTTATGGAAGAGGATGAAATGCAAGAAGAACGTCGTCTTGCTTATGTAGGTATTACCCGTGCAGAAGAAGAGCTATATTTATCTAACGCGCAAATGCGTACTTTATTTGGTAGAACAAGTATGAACGCTGCGTCTCGATTCATTACAGAAATCCCGACAGAACTAGTGGAATCATTAAATGAAACAGCGCCAAAGCGTGAAACATCGTTTGGTGCAAAAGGCAGAACGGCAAGTAGCGGCAAAACGACAATCACAACGACAACACGCTCTCGTTCAGCTTTCGCGCGCCCTGCAGCTAAGACGACAGGCGGCGAACAAATTGGCTGGGCAGTAGGAGATAAAGCTTCCCACCAAAAATGGGGAGTCGGTACAGTTGTAAGTGTAAAAGGTGAAGGTGATGCAAAAGAATTAGATATTGCATTCCCAAGCCCAATTGGTGTTAAACGTTTGTTAGCAAAATTTGCACCTGTGACGAAACAATAGAAAGGAATGAGGATATGTCAAAAGAGATAGCAAAAAAACGTATAGAAGAACTGCGTGATTTATTAAATACATTTAACTATCAATATCACGTATTAGACAATCCTTCTGTTTCTGATGCGGAATATGACCGTAATATGCAGGAGCTTATAAAATTAGAAGCAGAGAACCCAGAGTTTATGAGTGAAGATTCTCCCTCCGTTCGCGTTGGGGGGACTGTTCTTGATATATTTGAAAAAGTAACACATAAGTCACCAATGTTAAGTTTAGGAAATGCATTTAACGAAGGAGATTTACGTGATTTCGACAGAAGAGTACGTCAAGGAATTGATGGTGCGAATGTAAGATATATATGTGAATTAAAAATTGACGGGCTTGCCGTTTCGCTTCATTATGAAAAAGGACGCTTCATTCAAGGGGCGACACGTGGTGATGGTGTAACGGGTGAAGATATTACTCAAAATTTAAAAACGATTAAAGCTATCCCACTTCGTTTAAATGAAGAAGTAACGTTAGAAGCACGAGGCGAAGCTTATATGCCGAAGCGTTCATTCGTTAAACTAAATGAAGAAAAAGAGCAAAATGGAGAAGATGTATTTGCGAATCCGCGTAATGCAGCAGCAGGTTCAATACGTCAACTTGATCCGAAAATTGCAGCGAAGCGTAACTTATCTATGTTTGTGTATGGTCTTGCGAATGTAGAAGAAAAAACAATTCCATCACATAGTGAATCGCTTGATTTCTTAGGTGAACTTGGATTTAAGACAAATCCAAATCGCCGTACATGTGAAACAATTGAAGAAGTTATAGCTTATGTAGAAGAATGGCAAGAAAAACGTCCGCATCTTGATTATGAGATTGATGGAATCGTTATAAAAGTAGATGATGTTGCCCTTCAAGAAAGTCTAGGAACTACAGCGAAGAGTCCAAGATGGGCGATTGCTTATAAATTCCCGGCTGAAGAAGTTGTAACGAGATTAACAGGCATTGAATTAAGTGTTGGCCGAACAGGAGTTGTAACACCGACTGCAGAACTAGAGCCAGTGAGAGTTGCTGGTACGATTGTTCGTCGTGCTTCTTTACATAACGAAGATTTAATTCGTGAAAAAGACATTCGAATTGGTGACTACGTTGTTGTGAAGAAGGCTGGAGATATTATTCCTGAAGTTGTGAACGTTATTTTTGATAAGCGTACTGGTGAGGAAGAAGAATACCGCATGCCAACTCATTGTCCAGCATGTGAGAGTGAACTTGTTCGTTTAGAAGAAGAAGTAGCACTTCGTTGTATAAATCCAACTTGTCCTGCTCAAATTCGAGAAGGGTTAATCCATTTCGTTTCAAGAAATGCAATGAATATTGATGGACTTGGAGAACGTGTCATTACACAACTCTTTGATGCTGATTACATTCGTACATTTGCTGATTTATATGCATTGACGAAAGAGCAATTATTACAGTTAGAACGTTTTGGTGAAAAATCAGCAACAAACTTAATACAAGCAATTGAAAATTCTAAAGAAAACTCGTTAGAGCGATTATTATTTGGTCTTGGAATTCGCCACGTTGGAGCGAAAGCAGCACGTACATTTGCAGAGCACTTTGAAACGATGGATGAGCTTGTAAAAGCAACGGAAGAAGAACTAAAAGCAATTAATGAAATTGGCGAAAAAATGGCTCAATCTGTTGTGACATATTTTGATAATGAAGATGTATTAGAGTTATTACAGCAGTTTAAAGAGTATGGCGTGAATATGACATACAAAGGTATAAAAATTGCAGATTTACAAAATGTTGAATCTTACTTCGCAGGAAAAACGGTTGTTTTAACAGGTAAGCTAGAAGTTATGGGGCGAAGTGAAGCGAAGAAGAAGATTGAGGCATTAGGTGGAAAAGTAACGGGAAGTGTTAGTAAGAGTACGGATTTAGTTGTTGCAGGTGAAGCGGCTGGTTCGAAATTAGCACAAGCGGAGAAACATAATGTTGAGGTTTGGAATGAAGAGAGGTTCTTACAAGAGCTAAATAAGTAAGAGGTGCAAACTTACCATGAAAAAAATAGCATTAGCGGTATTAAGCCTTGGCCTACTTGTAAGTGGGTGTAGTGCAGGTGCCGACAAAGATGAAAAAGTGGCTGAGAAATCGGGGAAAGCAAAAGAACAATCAGTTGTTCCAAAATACGCTATTTCGGATGAATATTATAAGACGACTATTCCATTTGATGGTGGAAATGCACGTGGTTTAGTGGTGCAAGGGTTAAATAGTCGTCTTGATATAGATGAATTTGAAACAGGGTTAATGCGAATTGCAAAAGAATCATTTAGTACGAAAGATAATTTTTTAAAAGGCGGAAAAGCTCTAGATACTCAAACTATACAGATGCTTGTTAAAAGAAAACGTACAGATGCTGAACAAAAGGAACTAGAGGACAAATTAAAAAAAGATGCAGTTAAATTTCCTAATATAGGATTAAACCCTGCATTAGGAACAGGATCCGAATCACTAGAAGTGAAAAATAAAAAAAATCCAATATATATTTCAAATATTTTAGAGCATGATTATTATGTGAAAAAAGGCGATAACGGCGAGGAACGCGTTGGTATGGTAGTTGGATTAGCAATGAATTCTGTTCAATATTTTAACGAAGAGCATGGTTATCCACGTGAAGCTGCAATCCCGGATGAAAAGATGTTAGCTGAAGGGAAAAAAATGGCGCAAGAAATTTTGAAAGTCATACATCAAAAAGAACCTGAAACCAAAAATATTCCAATAACATTTGCGATTTATCGCCAAGCTCCAAAGTCTTCGCTCGTGCCAGGTAACTTTGTTTCTTATGCAAATGCCGAAAAAGGTAGTGAAACGGTTGAAGATTGGCAACAAATTAATGAAAAATATTATTTGTTCCCATCAGAGCAAGCGAAAACAGATAATAAACGTGAAGACCTTGCAAGAGTATCCAACTTTAAGGCAAAACTAAGCGATTATTTCCAAGGCGACTATACAGCTGTTATTGGTACTGGTATGTATAGAGATGATGAATTAAGAGAAATGAAGCTTGATATTCCTGTCCAGTTTAATGGAAAAGCTGAAATAGTTGGTTTTACACAATATGTGGCAGGGCTTGTTATGGAATACTTCCCGAATTATATGAAAGTACAAGTAACGATTAAATCTGTAGAACGCCCAGAAGCTATTATTATACGTGAAGCAAAACAAGATGAACCACTTGTGAAGATTTTAGATTAAATATGAAGGCTGTTCCTCTATGGAACAGCTTTTTTTCTTATGTAATTTTGTTATAATTTAAAATGTTGTAAAAAATAGGGGTAAGGGGTAAATCTCATGGAAGAATTAAGTTTTCAAGTCATTATTTTATTAATTGCATTCGGTTTTTTAGCAGCTTTTATTGATTCCGTTGTTGGAGGAGGAGGGTTAATTTCGCTTCCTGCGCTTATGTTTGTTGGCTTATCGCCAGCTTCGGCAATTGCAACGAATAAATTAGCGGCAACAATGGGGACGTTTACGAGTGCGATGTATTTTATTCGATCAGGAAAAGTTGATTTTAAAATTGTAGGAAAGTTAATCCCGTTAACTATTGTTGGAGCTGTTGCAGGTGCTTTAGTAGTAAAATTTATTCCACCGGATATTTTACGCCCATTAGTACTTGTAATGTTGGTATTTATTGCTATTTATATTATTGCAAAAAAGAATTGGGGAAGTGTGTCTACCTATAAGAAGATGACGCAAAGAAAAACATTAATATTTTTCTTTGCTATTTTAATGATAGGATTTTATGATGGATTTTTTGGACCAGGGACAGGGTCGTTTTTAATTTTTGCATTTTTATTAATTGGCTTGGATTTTATTCAAGCGGCAGCATCTGGAAAACTTTTGAACTTTGTTAGTAATATTGTATCTTTAATTACTTTTTTATTTTTAGATATAATTCATTTTGAATACGGTATTATCATGGGATTATCAATGATCTTAGGTGCTTATTTTGGATCGAAGTTTGCGGTTCAAAAAGGTGTTGGATATGTAAGGACTTTATTTTTATTAGTTACTATATTATTGATCGGGAAAAATGTTTTGGAATATACTCATATTTTGTAGATTCATACGCATGTATGAATCTCTTTTTTTTATTATATTTTAAAAATTTATTAATTTTTAAAATATAAGTCTAGGAATATTTGAATAAATCTAAATTATCGTGTAGAATAATGTTGTAAAATGTAAACGTTTTTCTAAGGGGAGGCTAAAAAAAATGGTAGTAGCATACAAACATGAGCCATTTACAGATTTTTCAGTGGAGGCTAACAAATTAGCGTTTGAAGAAGGTTTAAAGAAAGTAGAATCTTATCTTGGACAAGACTATCCATTAATTATTGGGGGAGAAAAAATCACTACAGAAGACAAAATTGTTTCTGTAAACCCTGCAAATAAAGAGGAACTTGTTGGTCGTGTTTCAAAAGCAAGCCGTGAGTTAGCTGAAAAAGCAATGCAAGTAGCGGATGAAACATTCCAAACTTGGAGAAAATCAAAGCCAGAAATGCGTGCAGACATTTTATTCCGTGCTGCAGCAATCGTTCGTCGCAGAAAACATGAATTCTCTGCTATTCTTGTAAAAGAAGCAGGTAAGCCATGGAATGAGGCAGATGCTGATACAGCAGAAGCAATCGACTTTATGGAATATTATGGTCGTCAAATGTTAAAATTAAAAGACGGTATTCCAGTAGAAAGCCGTCCAATTGAATATAATCGTTTCTCTTACATTCCATTAGGAGTAGGTGTTATCATTTCTCCTTGGAACTTCCCATTCGCAATTATGGCAGGTATGACAACAGCTGCTTTAGTTTCTGGTAACACAGTATTACTAAAACCAGCTAGTACAACTCCTGTAGTAGCAGCGAAATTTATGGAAGTATTAGAAGAAGCTGGCTTACCAGCTGGCGTAGTAAACTTCGTTCCAGGTAACGGTTCTGAAGTTGGTGACTACTTAGTAGATCATCCTCGTACACGTTTCGTAAGCTTCACGGGATCTCGTGATGTAGGTATCCGCATCTATGAGCGTGCAGCGAAAGTAAACCCAGGACAAATTTGGTTAAAACGTGTTATCGCTGAAATGGGCGGTAAAGATACAATCGTTGTTGATAAAGAAGCAGATCTTGAATTAGCAGCTAAGTCTATCGTTGCATCAGCATTCGGATTCTCAGGACAAAAATGTTCTGCATGTTCTCGTGCAGTAATCCATGAAGATGTATATGATCATGTATTAAATCGTGCTGTTGAATTAACAAAAGAATTAACAGTTGCTAACCCAGCAGTATTAGGTACAAACATGGGTCCTGTTAATGACCAAGCTGCATTCGATAAAGTAATGAGCTATGTTGCAATTGGTAAAGAAGAAGGTAGAATCTTAGCAGGTGGCGAAGGAGACGATTCAAAAGGCTGGTTCATCCAACCAACAATCGTTGCTGACGTTGCAGAAGATGCTCGCTTAATGAAAGAAGAAATCTTCGGACCAGTAGTAGCATTCTGTAAAGCGAAAGACTTCGATCATGCACTTGCAATTGCAAATAATACGGAATACGGTTTAACAGGTGCTGTTATTACTAACAACCGTGACCATATTGAAAAAGCACGCGAAGACTTCCACGTTGGTAACTTATACTTCAACCGTGGATGTACTGGTGCAATCGTAGGTTACCAACCATTCGGTGGCTTTAACATGTCTGGTACAGACTCTAAAGCTGGTGGACCTGATTACTTAGCACTTCACATGCAAGCAAAAACTACTTCTGAAACTTTATAAGAAATAGTAGAGGAGCTCTTCACAGAATGTGAAGAGCTCCTTTTAAAATTGAAATCCTATATATTACCATCGTTCGAAGGGAATGAGCTAAAACCTATTAATAGCGGGATAAACATGTGAACAGAAATAAAATGATGAGAAAAGTTGACTTATTAGTCATATTTTTTAGTATTCATTTTGAGAATTTCCTGTATAATACAATTTGAAAGAAAATCTATGGTTCGACAAGGAACACTCCTTTCGGTTTTGCTCACTGAAAGGAGTGTTTTTTTATGTAGCTAAAAATTCTTGCGTGCTTATTACATTTGCATATACGCCATTTAAACTAGCTAAAATTGTATTGTGAATGTAAACAGCTGGTATAGTAGCGTTCTTAAAAGACAGGTCTTTTGTAGCACAAGCATCATGTATAACGGTACATTGAAAGCCAAAATCGAATGCAGCCCTTACTGTAGCATCGATACACATATGAGTCATCATCCCACATACAACGACATGTTCAATATTTAAACGTTTTAATTGCTCTAGAAGATTAGTTTCTCGGAAGCTATTTGGATAATGTTTGACTATAACTGTTTCTTCTCTAAGTGGACGTACGCTTTCGTGAATATGTACACCTTCTGTATTAGGTAGGAAAAAAGTAGCGTCATCTTTTATAGCTACGTGTTGGATATGAAAAATAGGTTCGCTGTTTGTTCTAAAGTGTTGTAATAACTGATTAGCATATTCGCTTGCTTCTACTGGATTACGCAATTCCATCTTTCCATTTGGAAAATAATCGTTTTGAATATCGATGAGTAAAAGAGCTGTTTTCATATATTTATCTTCCTCCGAGTTTCATATTCAAATAAATTTATTCAATTCGTAGAGAAGATTCTCCTGTTTAAAAATATGAGGAAGAAGAATTTTAAATAACCTTGAAAGTTACTATTTTCTCATGAATTTTCATCTGAAAATTTTAATAAAGGAATAATTAATATTTTTCTAAAAAATGTATTGACTCTTATTATTCTGAGTTCTATAATGAGAATTAATTAAACGACAATTAAATCGATACATTCTTATCCAGAGAGGTGGAGGGACTGGCCCTACGATACCTCAGCAACGGGTTTTTTTAATACCGTGCTAACTCCAGCAAGCCATATAAAGGCTTGGAAGATGAGAAGATGTGAACGAGTACATATAAGTGCTCTCCTTCTTATCTTTATGGTTGATAAGAAGGAGAGCACTTTTTATTTTACCTCGAAAGCTCTGCTTCAAGTTTTTACAGCATATAGGAGGGGAAAAAATGATTTCTTTTAACAATGTAAGTAAAGTGTATGAATCAGCTGGGCAATCTGTTCATGCGGTGGAGGATGTAACATTATCAGTTGAGAAAGGCGAAATTTTTGGCATTATTGGTTTTAGTGGCGCTGGAAAGAGTACGTTATTACGCTTAGTAAATATGTTAGAGAGACCGACGGCAGGAACGATTTCAATAGATGATAAAGATATTACATCATTATCGACGAAAGAATTACGTAAACTGAGACAAAGAATCGGAATGATTTTCCAAAGTTTTAATTTATTTAATTCAAGAACAGTATTTGGAAATATTGCTTATCCATTAAAGTTAGCGAAAGTACCAAAGAATGAGATAAAAGAAAGAGTAAATGAACTGCTGAAGTTTGTAGGGTTAGAAGATAAAGCAAACTATTACCCAGAGCAGCTATCAGGTGGACAAAAGCAGCGTGTGGGCATTGCTAGAGCACTTGCGACATCGCCAGATATTCTTATATGTGATGAGGCAACATCAGCCTTAGATCCAGAAACAACGACAGAAATTCTAAACTTATTAAAGAAAGTAAATAGAGAATACAATTTAACAATTCTTCTTATTACACATGAAATGCATGTTGTGAAAGAAATTTGTCACCGTGTAGCTGTAATGGAGAAGGGAAAAGTTATTGAAGAAGGAAAACTGTTTGATGTTTTCACGCAACCAAAAACAAAGACGACTCAAAACTTTGTACGTTCTGTCATTAATGATCATTTACCGGAAAGTGTTCTAGCGAAAATTCAAAATGGTGGTCAAATTTATCGTCTAACATTTACTGGTGAGGAGACAGGACAGCCGGTACTATCATATATCGCAAAAAACTATAACGTCGATGTAAATGTACTGTACGGAAATATTATTGAACTTCAAAATGTGCTATTTGGAAATCTTCTTGTAGAGTTGCAAGGGGAGCAGAGGGAAATTCAAAAAGCATTACAACATCTAAGACTGCAAGTGCAGCTGAAGGAGGTAGAAGCTCATGCGAGTTGATTGGAGTATATTTTGGCCGCGCATACTAGATGCGACGGGGGATACCCTCTTAATGGTAATTGTAACCCTTATATTTGCTACAATTCTTGGTATACCTCTAGGTTTACTTTTATATGTAACGAGAAAAGGAAACTTTTTAGAAAATAAATGGGTCTTTTCTATTCTTAACATCATAATTAATACAATTCGTCCGGTACCATTCATTATCTTTTTAGTAGCGTTAAGTCCACTAACGAGAAGTGTTATCGGAACGACGATTGGAACAGCAGCAGCAATTTTCCCGATGACGTTAGTCGCATCAATTGGTATTGCTAGAATGGTTGAAACAAACCTTGTGTCCGTTCCGAAAGGAGTAATTGAAGCAGCGCAAGCAATGGGCGCCTCGCCAATTAGAATTGTTTTTGAAATCCTTGTACCAGAAGCGTTAGCGCCATTAATCTTAGGTGTCACATTTATGACAGTTGGTTTAATTGAATTTTCTGCAGTTGCTGGGCTTGTCGGTGGTGGCGGTCTTGGTGATTTAGCAATGACATATGGTTATCAACGTTTTGATACATCAGTTATGTTCGTAACGGTCGTGTTACTTATTATTCTCGTACAGATAGCTCAAAATTTAGGGAATTACTTTGCGAAAGTCTTGTTACGCAGATCATAAAAAGGAAGAGAGGAAAAGAAAATGAAGAAAATTTTAGCATTTGCATTATCAGCGATTGTAGGAGTCTCAGCATTAAGCGGCTGCTCAAGTGGAGACACGGGTGCAGGAGCGAAAGAAAAAGTAGTTCGCGTCGGTGTAACTGGAACGGATGGAGACGCTTGGGAAATTTTGAAGAAAAAAGCTGAAAAAGAAGGGATTAAGATTAAACTGGTGGAGTTCTCCGATTACACAACGCCAAATAAAGCGTTAGCTGATGGAGATATTGAACTAAACTCATTCCAGCATATTGCGTTCTTAGAGCAATTTAAAAAGGAACATAAGTTAGATATTACAGCTGTTGGTACAACACAAATTGCACCAATGGGTTTATACTCTGAAAAATATAAGAAATCAAATGAAATCCCAGATGGTTCAGAAATTGCAATTCCAAACGATCCAACGAACCAAGCACGTGCATTAAAACTTCTTGATGCAGCTGGATTATTAAAGCTGAAAAAGGATTTTGGTCTATTTGGAGATCCAAGTGGTATTGCTGAAAATCCGAAGAAATTAAAAATTACACCGGTTATCGCACAGCAAACACCTCGTGTGTTAAAAGATGTAGCGGCATCAGTTATTAATAACGGTGTTGCTGGTCAAGCTGGATTAGATTCAGCGAAGGATCCTATTTTCTTAGAAGATCCAAAGAATGAAAATGCGAAGCCTTATATTAATATTTTCGCAGCTCGTACGAAAGATAAAGATGATCCAACACTGAAAAAAGTAATTGAATTATACCATTCAAAAGAAGTAACAGATGCAATTAAGAAAGAAACAAATGATGGTTCAATTTCAGTAGATCTTTCACTTGAGGAGCTTGAAAAAATCGTAAAATAATGATTGGGTTTAATGGACTAACAGAAGGAACCCCTCCGCTGTTAGTTCGTTCAACATATAAACTTAACAAACAAACCCTAATTCTGTACCTTCCAATTTTGTATAACGTAGAATCCAATGTTTGTTAAGTAGAGTAATGGACCAGGAGTTTTCCTGGTCTTTTTTTATGAATGAAAATAGCTAGCGAACAGTAAGGTAATCCAAATTATAATGGGATAAGAAAATAAGCTGAAAAGGAGTGTAATTACGAATTGCTTTTGATGAATTAAGTGTTTTTTGGATAAAAAAAAGAAAATAGAAAAGAGAGTAATGAAAAATGCTGATATTACGCCGGGGTTATAGGAGCGATAAATGAAAAACAAAATAATATGTTGAACAGAGTTAAAGAAGATGGCCCCTTGTATAAAAATAATCCAGCATATAGAAGACAAGAAGTTAAGTTGATATAGAAAGACGATAAGTAATACAAAGATTGTTAATACGGAAATGGCAATGAAAAATTGTTGGCTAGTTATAAGACGGATTGAAAATTGATTAGCAAGATATTGTGGCATTTGGAAAGCTTCTTCAAGGTTATGAATGAAAAATAATAAGGGAATGATCCAGAGTATAGTAGTGGAATGCTTTTTCATCAACTTACATCACTCCAATAAAGTATAGAAAGCCTAAAAAAGGCCATCTATACAGAGATAGTTATTCAATTATGATATTTTTTAAATTAACTTCATGATGATCTCGTTCTTTCGGATAAGCAGCTAGCTCCTCTTGCAAAATATTTAATATTTGCTTAGCTGATTGCTGGATTGGATTAGGTAGCTCTTCTAATATATGCATCCCGACTTTTACTTTTGTACGAATTACCCTTCGTAGTAGTTCCTCATGCATGCACTACACCTCCAAACCGAATGTTTAGTATATCTTCTTCAAATTTTGCCCCTTGAATAGAAAGGTGTGTTAACGTTTTTGGCAATGTAATATTTCGTTTCACAGAGCCAGCTCGAATAATTAGCTCATCACCTTTTTGATTTAATGAAAGTTCACTTTTGTTTGAGAAGGGAATAGAAAGAATGAAAATATAATCATCGCCATCTTTTCTTACATATTGTGTGCGGCCGTTAAATTTCACTTCAGTAGGACAATGATCAGTTTTAAATAAAGCATCTCCTACACGCTCTAACATGGGTAAACCAACAACTTCTTGTTCAAACATTGGAGCTTCGTAAATAGGAAGTGGATCAAAACTATTTTGAATTAATGTTTTATATTTCTTTTGCGTATCTTTCCATGCTTGAAAATAAGGATCGGTGACGGTGTTAGGGATGACGCGATTAATCATAATGGCATCTACGTTATAATCGTATAAATTTAAATAAGTAAAGCTACGCTGAGCTTCTTTAATGACCATTTTTTCAGGATTTACAACGATGCGGATACTTGTTACTTCTCGGTTTGATAAAATATCTCTCATTTCTCCGAGCTGTTCAAGTGTATTTGTTAATTCGTCCATAATATCATCGGTTGGAAGAGGGACACCAAGGAGTGGTTGAGCTACAGGACGAACGACTTTTAAAACTTTTCTTTTAATAGGAAACAATTTTTCCATCCACCAGCCGAGCATGTCTGGAAAGCTTAGCATTGCTAATGTTTCTCCTGTTGGAGCACAATCAATAATGATAACATCATATGTGTTTTGTTTATAATAATCGAGTACGCGAAGTAAGCTAATTAAATCTTCCATACCAGGAAACATCGTTAATTCTTCTGTTGTAATATCATCGGCTGCTTTGGAAGTGAAGAGTAGTGTAATATATTTCTGTAATTTTCCCCATCCTTTTTCCATCTCATAAATCGTATTAATTTCTTGTGCCCACAAATTTTCACGAATTTCTAATGGCTCAGAAGATAGCTTTATACCAAATGAATCTCCTAAACTATGAGCGGGATCTGTACTCATGACTAAAGTTTTTAATCCTTGTTTTGCGCTTTGAATTGCTGTTGCTGCTGAAATGCTAGTTTTTCCTACGCCGCCTTTACCTGTATACAAAATAATTCTCATCATTCATATCTCCTTTGTTTCGAATATCGAATATTACGAGTGTCGAAGTAAATGATTGAATAAAAACCCAGATAGGGTTTTATTCAATCGGAATGTTTTTCATTTTAGGTGTAGAAACTTTTTCTTCTGTTTTTTGCTGTGACGTAGCAATGTGATTCATAATCTTTTGGAAGATTTGTAGTAAGAATGCTTTTTCTTCTTCTGACAATGCTTCTGTCACTAAGCTAAAGTAGTGGGCTGCATTTTGTTTTACTTCTTGAACGAGCATTACGCCGTTTTCTGTTAACCGAATTAATACAATACGTCGGTCGTTTTCATCACGGTAGCGCTCAATATATCCCTTTTTTACAAGGCGATTTACAACGCCCGTCGTTGTACTCATCGGTATATCAAGAAGGTCAGCAATTTTCGTCATTGTAATATCTGTATTTCGTTCCATCCAAAGTAAACAAAATACTTCTGTTTTAGAAAGTGTTAAATCTAGGCTTACCCATTCTTCAGGATAGAAAAGTTTCTTGGCGTTATCTAGCAGTAAGTCTAAAAAATGTTCATATTGCAACAATTAATTCCACTCCCGTATATTTCGAGGTTCGTAATATTTATTTTTATTTTATGTAGAATAGAAAAAATTGTCAATGATTTTAATTATTTTTTCAGATTAGACAGAAAACTTTCTTTAAAATAGTATTCTTTTATGATAGATTTATAAATATAAAACTAGAATTTACATAAAAATCCATCATGGTAAATATACTTATCTATAATGGGTATACAGCTAACGAGGGGGAGAACGATGAGAAGACGTAATACGCAAGCGTTCACATTTTTAGCATGGACTTCATTTGTTTGTGCGCTTTCAGGTATGCTAATTGGGATTTATACGTTAGATGAAACGCTTAGTGTAAAAGGATACTATTTAATTGGAACATTATTTTTAACGATGTCTTGTTTTGTATTACAAAAAACAATTCGTGATAATGAAGAAGATAACGAGAGATTTCCAAAAAATAAACCGTTAGATAAAGAGTAAATTGTAAAGAAAGGCATTTGCCTTTCTTTTTTTATGTAAAAATGGCGTAAGTACTCTGTGTTGACTTGCTTGAAGTACTGAAAATTTGGTATCATCAATAGTATTGTAGATTGAACGATATATTATGGAGGTGGCCTAGCCGTGTCAAGAATTTCCGTTGAGAATGTAAAGCACGTAGCACATTTAGCACGTCTTGCAATTACTGATCAAGAAGCAGAAAAATTTCAAAAACAACTAGATGCAATTGTTACATTTGCAGAACAGTTAAATGAATTAGATACAACAGATGTAAAACCAACAACTCATGTATTAACTATGAAAAATGTTATGCGTGAAGATGTACCAGAAAAAGGTTTACCAGTTGAAGAAGTATTAAAAAATGCACCGGATCACAAAGATAATCAAATCCGTGTTCCAGCAGTATTAGAATAGAGGAGGGGAATTTCGATGTCATTATTTGATCATTCAGTATCAGAGTTACATAAGAAGTTAAACAACAAAGAAATTTCCGTTACGGATTTAGTAGAAGAATCTTACAAACGTATTGCGGATGTTGAAGATAACGTAAAAGCCTTTCTTACATTAGATGAAGAAAATGCACGCGCAAAAGCGAAAGAATTAGATGCAAAAATCGGCGCTGAAGATAATGGTTTATTATTCGGTATGCCAATTGGTGTAAAAGATAACATTGTAACTAACGGTCTTCGTACAACTTGTGCAAGCAAAATATTAGCAAACTTCGATCCAATTTATGATGCGACAGTTGTGCAAAAGCTAAAAGCTGCTGACACAATTACAATCGGTAAATTAAACATGGACGAGTTCGCAATGGGTTCTTCAAATGAAAACTCAGGATTCTACGCTACGAAAAACCCATGGAACTTAGATTACGTTCCAGGCGGATCTAGTGGTGGTTCTGCAGCAGCTGTAGCAGCAGGAGAAGTACTATTCTCTCTAGGTTCTGATACGGGTGGTTCTATCCGTCAGCCAGCTGCATATTGCGGTGTTGTAGGTTTAAAACCAACTTACGGACGCGTATCTCGTTACGGATTAGTAGCATTCGCATCTTCACTTGACCAAATCGGACCGATTACACGTACAGTAGAAGACAATGCATACTTATTACAAGCTATTTCAGGTATTGACCGCATGGATGCAACTTCTGCAAACGTTGAAGTTGGAAACTATTTAGCTGGTTTAACAGGCGATGTTAAAGGTTTACGCATTGCTGTACCGAAAGAATACTTAGGCGAAGGTGTTGGCGAAGAAGCTCGTGAGTCAGTACTAGCTGCTTTAAAAGTATTAGAAGGTATGGGCGCAACTTGGGAGGAAGTATCTCTTCCACACTCTAAATACGCTCTAGCAACGTATTACTTACTATCTTCTTCTGAAGCATCTGCTAACCTTTCACGCTTTGATGGCGTGCGTTACGGTGTTCGTTCTGATAATGTAAATAACTTATTAGATCTTTACAAAAACACACGTAGTGAAGGTTTCGGTGATGAAGTTAAACGTCGTATTATGCTTGGTACATTTGCTCTTAGCTCTGGTTACTATGATGCATATTACAAAAAAGCACAACAAGTACGTACATTAATTAAGAACGACTTTGAAAATGTATTTGCTAACTATGATGTTATTATTGGACCAACAACACCAACTCCGGCATTTAAAGTGGGAGAAAAAGTTGACGATCCAATGACAATGTATGCAAATGACATTTTAACAATCCCAGTAAACTTAGCGGGTGTTCCAGCGATTTCAGTTCCATGTGGATTCGGTGCTAACAACATGCCACTTGGTCTACAAATCATTGGTAAACACTTCGATGAAGCGACAATTTACCGCGTTGCACATGCGTTTGAGCAAGCAACAGACTATCATACAAAAAAAGCAAGTCTGTAAGGAGGCGAGCATAGATGAATTTAGAAACAATTATTGGTTTAGAGGTTCACGTTGAGTTAAAAACAAATTCGAAAATTTTCTCTGCGAGTCCAACAGAATTCGGAGCGGAGCCAAATACACAAACAAGTGTAATTGACTTAGGATACCCAGGGGTACTTCCTACTTTAAATAAAGAAGCAGTTAACTTTGCGATGAAAGCTGCAATGGCATTAAACTGTGAAATCGCAACGGAAACGAAGTTTGACCGTAAAAACTATTTCTATCCAGATAACCCGAAAGCTTACCAAATCTCTCAATTTGATAAGCCAATTGGTGAAAATGGTTGGATTGAAATCGAAGTAGACGGTAAAAAGAAACGTATCGGTATTACACGTCTTCATTTAGAAGAAGATGCTGGTAAATCAACGCATACAGCTGATGGTTCATTAGTAGACTACAACCGTCAAGGTATGCCTTTAATCGAGATCGTATCTGAGCCAGATATGCGTACGCCAGAAGAAGCATATGCATACTTAGAGAAGTTAAAATCAATCATTCAATACACTGGTGTATCTGATTGTAAGATGGAAGAAGGTTCCTTACGTTGTGATGCGAACATTTCTCTTCGTCCAGTTGGACAAGAGAAGTTCGGTACAAAAGCGGAACTGAAAAACTTAAACTCATTCACTTACGTACAAAAAGGTCTTGAGCACGAGCAAGTGCGCCAAGAAAAAGAACTGTTATCTGGTGGTATCATCCAACAAGAAACACGTCGTTATGATGAAGCAACGAAGAAAACAATCTTAATGCGTGTGAAAGAAGGATCTGACGATTACCGTTACTTCCCGGAGCCAGACTTAGTTGAACTTTACATTGATGATGAGTGGAAAGAAGCAGTTCGAGCTTCTATTCCAGAACTTCCAGATGCACGTAAAGCTCGCTACGTTGCAGAACTAGGCTTACCAGCTTATGATGCACACGTGTTAACATTAACGAAAGAGATGTCTGATTTCTTTGAAGCAACTGTTGCAGACGGTGCTGATGCGAAATTAACATCGAACTGGTTAATGGGTGAAGTACTTGCATACTTAAACAAACAACAAAAAGAATTAAAAGACGTTGCATTAACGCCTGCTGGTTTATCTAAAATGGTTCAATTAATTGAAAAAGGTACAATTTCTTCTAAAATCGCGAAGAAAGTATTTAATGAATTAATTGAAAAAGGTGGAGACCCAGAAGAAATCGTTAAAGCGAAAGGTCTTGTTCAAATTTCTGACGAGGGTACACTTCGTAAAGTTGTAACAGAAATTCTTGATAATAATGAGCAATCTATCGAAGACTTTAAAAACGGTAAAGACCGTGCAATTGGCTTCTTAGTTGGTCAAATTATGAAAGCTACAAAAGGACAAGCAAATCCACCGCTTGTTAACAAAATCTTACTTGAAGAGATTAATAAGCGATAATAGTAGTAACTTTTAAAGATTAAGCAGAAAAACACCCGTACATGGGTGTTTTTCTAGGTTAATCAAACGTTTGTTTAAATGAGACAAAATCGTTTAAACAAACGTTTGATTAACTGTCAAAAGTGGAAAAATGTTTGTATAGCAACTATGGTATGATAGTTGCAAAAAGGTGGGAATAATGATAAATCTAAACATAGAGGTTTTTTTCATCTCATGAAATAATAGATAGTTATTATTCGTTATATGTAAATTTTTATGGAAGAATGGATAGAAATAAAGTGAAACTTTAATCAGTGGGAGGTTCATCCAACACTGATTATTAGCCCTCACCAATCGGGCATTTACTGCCCGCAAATAGCGGGATAAATTTTGGGGTCAAATAAAAAACCATTGAAATGAATATTTACTTTTGATGGACTACACGAATCGGGTTCTTACTGCCTGTTTGAGCGGGATAAAAGAAGGATAGCAAGATGAGAGGAGGTAGGCATGGGAATACTGAATAGAAGTTCAGTATGTTCTTTTTCGATACATAAAGAAATTTCCTGTGCTAATAAATGATGAAGCGAGCAAGAATTATTTATAATCCTACTTCTGGGCGTGAGCTATTTAAGAAGAGCTTACCAGAAGTATTACAAAAATTAGAACAAGCTGGCTATGAGACATCTTGTCATGCGACAACGGGTCCTGGAGACGCTACTGTGGCGGCGAGGCAAGCTGCGGATCGTAAGTTTGATGTTGTTATTGCGGCTGGTGGCGACGGTACGTTAAATGAAGTAGTAAACGGTTTAGTTGGGCATGAATTCCGTCCGAAATTTGGAATTATTCCAGTTGGAACGACAAATGACTTTGCACGTGCAATTGGTGTACCTCGTTCTATTGAAGAGGCAGCAGATATTATTTGCGAAGGAAAAACAGTGCCATTAGACCTTGGTAGAGCGAACGATACATATTTTATTAACATCGCTGGTGGCGGTCGTATTACAGAATTAACATACGAAGTACCGAGTAAGTTAAAGACAGTATTAGGGCAGCTTGCTTATTACCTAAAAGGTATCGAGATGTTACCATCATTGCATCCGACATATGTTGAAATTGAGTATGATGGAAAGTTACTACAAGAAGAAATTACGATGTTTTTAATTACGAATACTCGTTCAGTAGGTGGATTTGAAAAGGTAGCACCGTATGCATCTATTAACGATGGGTTATTTGACCTATTAGTACTGAAAAAAGGTTCTATCGCTGATTTAATTAAAGCAGCAACACAAGCACAACGTGGTGAACATATTAATAATCCAAAAGTGTTATATACACAAGCGAACCGCATTAAAGTACATTCACCAGATAAACTAATGATTAATTTAGATGGTGAGTATGGTGGAGATGCACCGATGGAATTCGAAAATATATATCATTGTTTAGAACTATTTGTTCCTGAACATCAAGAGGATGCCCTGTAAAGGCATCCTTTTTTACTTTGTTAAAATGAATTGTAAATTGGGAGTTAGTTTGATTTTTATGGTATTTTTACAATTCTTTTATTTTACATCCATATTTTATTGATACACTGGAGGAGATAAGAAACGAGAGGTAGGATGCTATGGAGAAGGTAAAAGCAATACTATTTGATAAAGATGGGACATTAATGGATTTTCATTCAATTTGGATAAAAGTAGCTGAAGAACTTGTAGCTGAATGTATAAGTTTATATCATTTACCAAGTACAATAGGGCAGACCTTATTAGAAGAGATTGGTGTAGAGGGAGCATTTGTTAATCCGAGGAGTGCAATAGCTGCTGGAACAAGCCTTGATGTAGCGAAGGGGCTTTGTAATTATATTGAGTCTGCTAGAGAAGAAGAGATGCATCAGTGGGTAAGTGAGAAGTTATTTTCCCTTATGTATGAGCATCGTTCGCATATGAAAATGACAGCGGATTTACCGAAAGTGTTACAGGCATTAAAAGATAAAGGATTTATATTAGGGGTTGTCACGGCGGATGATTTCGCACCAACAGAATTATTTTTAAAACAATATAAGTTGGAGAACTTTTTTGATTATATTATAGCCTCGGATACATTCCTTGCGCAAAAACCAGATAAAAAGATTATAGAAGTGTTTTGTGAGAAATTTAATTTAGAATCATGTGAGGTTGCGGTTGTTGGAGATACGCCAACTGATTTACATTTAGCTAAAAATGGCGATTGCTATGCAATTGGGGTGCTATCTGGTACGGGAGACCGTCCAACATTAGAACCACTTGCTGATTTAGTGTTAGATTCTGTTGGAGAGTTTATTTCTCAATCGGGTGAGTTTTTCTGGGAGAAAGAAAAGTCTAATGTGTAAGGAAAATAAGTCTATAAAGACTCTTAATGAGTCTTTATAGACTTATTTTTTATGCCTGGATACAAAGAATATAGGATAAATGCTAGAAAAGAAAGTTGGCATATATTTTGCAATAAGAAGAGAAAACAATGTAAAGAAAAGGATGGGGTACGCAATGAATACAAAAAAATTTGCTAAAGTAAATGAACAAATTCCAGGACCAAAAGCGGCATCTTTATTGGAACGCCGTCAAAATATAGTACCAAAAGGAGTAAGTAACGGCATCCCAACGTTTGTACAATCTGCAAATGGTGCTCTTGTAACAGATGTTGATGGCAATCAGTACATTGATTTTGCAGGAGCAATCGGGACAATTAACGTAGGGCATTGTCATCCAACGGTTAAAGAAGCGCTCCATAAACAAGTCGATCAATACATTCATACTGGATTTAACGTTATGATGTATGAGCCATATATTGAATTAGCAGAAAAGCTTGCGGCATTGGCACCAGGAAGTTTCGATAAGCAAGTCCTGTTTTTAAATAGTGGTGCAGAAGCAGTTGAGAACGCGGTGAAAATCGCTCGTAAATATACGAAGAGACCTGGTATTATCGCATTTTCTAAAGGTTTCCACGGGCGTACATTAATGACAATGACGATGACAAGTAAAGTGAAGCCATATAAATTTGGGTTTGGTCCCTTTGCTCCAGAAGTATATAAAGCGCCATTTCCATACGAATACCGTCGCCCAGAGGGATTAACGGAAGAGCAGTATGATGATTTTATTATTGAAGAGTTTAAGAACTTCTTCATATCGGAAGTAGCACCAGAAACAATTGCAGCTGTTGTAATGGAACCTGTTCAAGGGGAAGGTGGATTTATCGTCCCAAGTAAGAAATTTGTTCAAGAAGTACGCCGCATTTGTTCAGAGAACGGCATCTTATTTGTAGCGGATGAAATACAAACAGGCTTTAGTCGTACAGGAAAATATTTTGCAATTGATCACTATGATGTCGTTCCAGATTTAATTACAGTGTCTAAATCATTAGGTGCTGGTGTACCGATAAGTGGTGTCATTGGACGTAAAGAAATTATGAATGAGTCTGCACCAGGTGAACTTGGTGGAACGTATGCAGGAAGTCCATTAGGATGTGCGGCTGCATTAGCTGTTCTCGATGTAATAGAAAATGAGAAATTAAATGATAGAGCGATAGAATTAGGAAAAGTCGTAATGAACCGATTCGAAGAGATGAAAAATAAATATCATTGCATCGGTGATGTGCGTGGGTTAGGCGCAATGTGTGCATTTGAGGTCGTTCAAGATCGTAAGACGAAAGCACCTGACAAAACGTTAACGGCTAATCTATGTGCAGAAGCAAATAAGCGTGGGTTACTGTTATTATCAGCAGGGACATATGGAAATGTTATCCGTGTGTTAATGCCTTTAGTTATTACAGATGAGCAACTTGAAGAAGGTTTAACAATAATTGAAGAATCATTGCAAGCTTGTTATGAGCAAATAAACATCGCTCGCGTTTAAAAACTGAAGAATAAATAGCAAACATTCTGGTTGACTCTATATTAAATGCAGAAAATTCACTTTATAATAAAGGTAGTGAAGTGGATCGATGGATTTGAAGTTAGGGGTGGCTAGGATGGTTGCAGAAAAGGAACGAGTGTTAATGGATTTAAAAGATGTATTTGAATATGCGTTTGACGAAATTTTTGTTACAGATGAGCAAGGGATCGTTGTACGTGTAAATAGTACATGTGAAAGGCACTACCAACTAGCTGCAGAAGAGTTAGTTGGTAAGCATGTAAAAGAACTACAAAAGGATGGAATCTTTTATCCATCAGCGACATTAGAAGTGATTGAAAAAAAGAGGCCAATTGAACTCGTTCAAACTACAAAATCAGGAGAGTATTTACACGTTCGTACAAGGCCTGTTTTTGATGATGAGGGAAATTTAAGAAGAGTGATTAGTTATTCTCGCGACCTTACTGAACTCTATCAATTACGTCAAAAGGTAGAGGAAATGGATAATCAGCTAAAAACATATAAAAAAGAATTAAGAGAAACATATGAGCATGAAGGACTTATTTTTAAAAGTCTAGCTATGCAAAAAATAGTCGATACAATCAAAAAAGTATCTGTAGTGGATAGTACTGTTCTCGTTTTAGGCGAGACTGGAGTAGGAAAAAGTCGATTAGTACGCCATTTACATGAAGTGAGTCACCGTAAGCATGAAAGTTTCTATGAAATTAATTGTGCGGCATTACCAACTAATTTAATTGAATCGGAGCTTTTTGGATATTCAGGTGGATCTTTTACAGGTGCGAATCGTGAAGGGAAAAAGGGACTATTAGAATCCGCGCATAAAGGAACTCTTTTTTTAGATGAAATCGGTGAAATGCCGCTTGAAATTCAAGCGAAGCTTTTGCAAGTATTGCAAGAAAAAACATTTCGTCCTATAGGCGGAAGAGAATTAAAAAAAGTAGATGTTCGAATTGTGGCGGCAACAAATAGAGATTTAAGCGAGATGGTGAAACAAGGAACATTTCGGAAAGATTTATACTATCGTTTGAATGTCATTCCAATTGCAATTCCCCCGCTTAGGGAAAGAACAGAAGATATTTTGCCGCTTATTTATCATTACTTGCAGCACTTTAATAAAAAGTACGGACGTGATGTGAAACTAGCGCCGAGTACGTTACAAATGTTTGTTGGATATCCGTGGGAAGGGAACAATAGAGAAATAGAGAATGTAATTGAGAGAATTGTTATTACTGTTGATGATGTTGTAACGGTAGAGGATTTGCCACTCTCTATGCAAGAGGCTGCAGTTGAACAATCGGGGCAAAGCCTTTATAAAATGCTGGAAGAGGTAGAGAGAAATATAATTCTTAAAGCGTATAAAACGTATGGATCAAGTTATAAAGTGGCTGAGTTTTTGCAAATTAGTCAATCTGCTGCTACTAGAAAAATTAAGAAGTTCATAGAGGAGGAAGAAAACATTGGATAAAAAGGCGACTTTCGTAAGTATAGATAAAAAGGCGATGTATATAAATGGTGAGTGGATTACACTACAAGAACAAATTGAAGTAAATAATCCTGCGACGAAGGAAATATTTGCAACTGTACCAAAAGGCGGAGTAACAGAGGCAAAGCAAGCTGTTGATGCTGCACATGAAGCTTTTAAAACGTGGTCTAAGTTAACGGCAGCAGATCGTGCAACGAAGTTAAAAAAGTGGTTCATGCTTATTGATGAAAATAAAGAAGAGATCGCAGCGATTATGACGAAGGAACAAGGGAAGCCGTTTGCAGAAGCGCTTGGTGAAGTAAATTATGCAAACAGTTTTGTTGAATGGTATGCAGAAGAGGGGAAACGCGTATATGGTGAAATGATTCCTGCTGCTCATCCGAATAAGCGCATTTTAGTTATGAAGCAACCAGTTGGCGTTATGGCCGCTATTACACCTTGGAACTTCCCAGCTGCTATGATTACGAGAAAGGTAGCCCCAGCGCTTGCAGCAGGCTGTACAGCCGTTGTGAAACCGGCAAGTCAAACGCCATTAACTGCATTGAAATTAGCTGAATTAGCCCATGAAGCAGATATTCCAAAGGGCGTAATCAATATCGTAACAGGTAGTGCAAAAGCAATTGCTGATACATGGATGGAAGATGGTCGCGTTCGAAAAGTGTCCTTTACAGGGTCAACGGAAATCGGGAAAGAGTTAATGGCTAGTGCGGCGCAAACGATGAAAAAAGTTTCGCTTGAGTTAGGGGGACACGCTCCGTTTATCGTAATGAATGATGCAGATTTAGATAAAGCAGTAGAAGCGGTGATTGGTTCGAAATTCCGTAATGCAGGACAAACGTGTATATGTACAAACCGAGTATTCGTTCAAGAAGAAGTATACGAAGTATTTGTAGAGAAGTTCCAAAAGGCAGTAGGGCAATTGAAAGTAGGAGACGGTTTCGGTGACGGAACGACTGTCGGGCCACTTATTGATGAGAATGCAGTTTCAAAAGTACAAGAACATATTGAAGATGCTATTCAAAAAGGTGGAACAGTTTTATATGGTGGTCAAAAGGTCGCAGAGTTAGAGGGACATTTCATTCAACCGACTGTAATTGGGTTGGCAAATGATACGATGCTTTGTATGAATGAAGAAACATTTGGGCCAGTGGCACCAGTTGCGAAATTTAAAACAGTTGATGAAGTAATCGAACGTGCAAACAATACACCATACGGTTTAGCTGCGTATATTTTCACGAAAGACATTAGCCAAGCATTCCAAATTAGTGAAGCGTTAGAGTACGGTATTATCGGTCTAAACGATGGTCTTCCATCAGTTGCACAAGCACCATTTGGTGGATTTAAAGAAAGTGGTATCGGTCGTGAAGGAGGCCATTTCGGCATCGAGGAATATTTAGAAATTAAATATATTTCATTGGGACTATAAGTAGTATACTAGAATCTCTATAAGGTAACAGAGAAGGAGATTCTAGTATGGTATATTGGCTATTATTACTTGTTACAATTATTTTTGAAGTAGCTGGAACAATTGCGATGAAACTATCAAATGGTTTAACAAAGCTCGTTCCAAGTGTACTGATTTTCGTGTTTTATGGGATTTGTTTCAGCGTGTTTGCCATCGTTGTGAAAAAGATTCATTTAAGTATTGCTTATGCTATTTGGTCTGGCGTTGGAACATTACTTATTACAATCATTAGTGTGTACTTTTTTAAAGAGCATATTAGTTTATTTCAAGCATTTTGTATTCTTTTTATTGTTTTGGGTGTCATTGGGCTTAAGGTTTCATCGGCATCATGAAAGCTATCTTTTGTAGAAGATAGCTTTTTTCTATTTGTGCAGTTAGCAATTAATACGACAAAATATGACAAGAAAGAGTAAAGCGTTTTGTTATGATACATATGAAATATTGTCTTATGTGGAGGAAAGAGTATGTTAAAAAAGGTAAGTCAAATTGTTTTAATTTTTGGCATAGCTTTTAGTTTAAGTGCTTGCACTGAGACTAAAGATAGTAATGAAAGTAAACAAGAAGATGTTCAAGATAAAGTGTATAAAATAGGGGAGACAGTAGACGTAGATGGTTTGCAAGTAACTATCGATTCAGTTAAATTAGGATATCCGGATTATGATGAGAATAAAAAGAAAGAGGAGATTTTGGGGATTATTTTCAAAGTAGAAAATAATAGTAAAAAGGAAATACCTTTTGCATTTTATGAATTTGAGATTACCGATAAGAAAGGTACAAGATTTAAAGAATATAATAACCCTGATAGCTTTATTAGTAAAAAGTTAGCACCAGATGAAAAAATTCAAGATATCATGCTATTTGACGTAGCGAAAGAAAATACGTATATCGCTACGTATAGACCGGAGTTTACGCATGAAAATAGAACGATAAAATTTGAATTGAAACCAAATAAATAAAGAAACACATTGGATTATCCAATGTGTTTCTTTATGGTAATAAATTTAAAACGCCCAGTTACCTTTACGGAAGATAGGCTCATGTCTGCCATCAGCAGTAATACCGTCAATATCAAGCTCAGCTGATCCAATCATGAAGTCGTTGTGTGTGATACTAGCGTTTGCGCCGTTTTCAGCAAGTTCTTCTTTAGACATTGTTTTTCCGCCAACTAAGTTAAATGCATAAGCATTTCCGATTGCAAGGTGGCAAGATGCATTTTCGTCAAATAGTGTATTGTAGAATAAAACATTTGTATTTGAAATTGGTGAGTCATGAGGTACTAAAGCTACTTCTCCTAAGAAGTGAGAACCTTCATCTGTTTCTACTAAATGTTTTAAAGCTTCTTCACCAGCTTCAGCTTTATAGTCTACGATACGCCCGTTTTCAAATGTTAACGTGAAATTATCGATAATATTACCTGCAAATACTAACGGTTTTGTACTAGAAACTTGGCCGTTTACACCTGTTTTAAGTGGCATTGTAAATACTTCTTCAGTTGGAATATTAGCCATAAATGGTACGTTCTTTTCATTTAAGCTACCAGCACCAGCCCATACATGTTTTTCTGGAAGTTCGATTGTTAAATCTGTTCCAGGACCTGTATAGTGAAGAGCTTTATAATGCTTTTCGTTTAAGTAATCCACTTTTGTATGTAATGTTTCATCATGTTCTTTCCATGCTTCTACAGGATTTTCTAAATCAGCACGAGTAGCTTTGAAAATAGCATCCCATAACTTTGCTTCTTGTTCTTCTGGCGCTACGTCAGGGAATACTTTCGCAGCCCATTCTTTCGTAGGAACAGAAATGACACACCAACTTACTTTATCTGCTTGTACGTAATCACGGTATACTTTCATTGCTTCTCCAGCTACTTTATGAGCTGTTGCAATACGCGATGCTTCTACACCTTTTAATAAATCAGGGTTTTCTGCATAGATAGACATAAATGCAGCGCCTTCTTTTGCTAATTCTTCACGAGCATGTGCTTTCCAAGATGGAAATTCAGCGAAAGCTTCTTCAGGAGCTAGATCGAACTTTAAGCGTGTTAACGTCTCATCATTCCAATCTACATATACGTGTTTTGCACCAGATTTATATGCTTTTTCTGTAACGAGGCGTACAAATTGTACAGCTTCAAGAGGTGCACTAATTGATAAAGTTTGTCCAGGTTGAATATTAACACCAACATTAACTGCAAGAGCAGCATATTTCTCTAACGTTTGTTCAAATGACATATGTATAATCTCCTTTAATTTGAAAGATTTCTTACTATATATAATACAAGAAAATTCTAAAAATATATATAAATATAAAGTAAAAAGAGAGCTCAAAATGTATTGAGCCCTTATATTTACTTAATTGAAGAAGCAAACTGCTCTACAGTCGTTGTATGGTGTATACGAACGCGCTTCATCTTTAACAATTCATCAGGTTCACCCTTCGTAATGAATTGCCCAGGCTTTGTCGTCGTCGCAAATTGATAATACTTCTTCGTTTCTGTAACAACCTTATCATCTACATGACCGAATGGATAAGCAATCGCGATAACAGGCTTACCTGTTATTTTTTCTAGTTTTTCTTTTGAACCTTTTAACTCTTCCTCATAGTTTGTAATTTTCGGTAAGTCTGCATGTGTTGCAGTATGAGATTGCACCGAGAAAATGCCGGAATCAACCATTTCTTTTATTTCAGAAGTAGACAATGCTCCTTCTACATCAACGTTATCAACAATCATATATTCTGTTGCTGCCGGTTTAAAAGTATCATCTTTTAGCTTTTGTAAAACGCGAAATGCATTCATATTATTTTTCATACCATCATCAAATGTAACGAAAATCGGCTTATTTACTTTATTTATATCACCCCAGCGTTCAAACGTTAAAAGCGTATAACCATTGTCTTTTAAATGTTTCATTTGTGCTTCAAAGTTAGCTGGTGATACGAATAAGTCTTTAATACCTTGACCATGATAATCATCGATTGCGTGATACATAAGAACAGGAACCTTTTGTTCGAAAGTAATAGTAGATTTCGTAAGCGGGATTGTTTTCCCATCTTCTTTCATTCCTGTTGCTTCAATTTGGAACTCACCGCGTTTTCCTTCAAATTCTTTTATGTCAAAAGGAATTGTAAATTGTTTCTCCTTTTCTTTAGAAGAAAAAGATTTAGCACGTTCCTTTCCATCAGCTGTGCGCCAAATTTTATATTGTACTTCATTTAAAGAATCTTTTAAGTCTGTAATATGAATACTTGTGTTTGTAGATTCGTGTGTGATGGGAGTATAAGAAATTTTACCTTGTTCTTGTAGAGCCTCTTTTTGTATAGCTACTTCTTGAACCTTTTTCTCTTTTTTAGGTTCTTGGCTTACATTGCTAGTATTGCAGCCTGCTAGAATGGCAGACGTACATAAAGCAATTGCTGCGTATTTTCTCATAAAAATCACCTTCTATTGTGTAGTATGTTGCATATTGACATTAAAATCCCCACCGCTATAAGAGTGGTGGGGATTTACCCTTGTTCATCATATCATTTGAAGAAAATGAGGGGAATATGATTTTTAGGAGGCTATTAAGGTAATAGATTAGTGACTTTGAATAGATGTATTTTTTTGTTTCTTATTAGAATTAATAATAATATAACCGACTACAAAGATAAGAGGAATAATGAAGACATAGATAGGCATTCCCCATACATAATAGCTTTTCAGCGTTAAGACTAGTAAATGTAAGAAATCGAAAATAGCGTGAGCTTTCATAATATCCTCCAATGGTTTTTTGAAAATTATAACATTTTAACTTGTTATTTGTATAATTTGGAAAGTGATTTAAGCTAATTTTAAAGTAAGAAGAATACATATTAATATGCAATTTTGCATAAGGATATGTATTTTATTAAAATATAAAGATTTTATACTATAATGAAAACCGCTATAAAACTAAGTAAGAATAATGTATGGAGTGGAGAATAGAAATGAAATATAAAAAAATAATATATATCTTTTTCATATCGCTATTTATAGTTGGTTGTCAAAGTGAAGTGAGTAAAGCGAATAGCGTGGAAGAGTATATTCCATCGCATCTTATGAATGCGGAAGTGACGGCGGATATTATGACACTAGAGATGGAACCAGATACTCTTAAAAAGGTAGGGAGTATTGGTCAAAGAATGAGAGAGCATCTAGCGAGTAATATGGAATGGTATTTAAAATATGTAGAAGAACATGCAGAGAAAAAAAGTTTTCCATATCACCCTAATTTCGGTGTTACAAAAGAAGAGTATGAGTTTGTACTAAATGCAATTGATCAAAGTAAATTGGTTAATACAAAAGATGGAAAGCTGAAATTTAAGAAAAAAAATGATCATGAAGTAGAGATTTTTTCAAGTGAAAGTATAAAGCTCCTTAAATATGTAGTTATTAATACGAAGAAGAATACAGTAAAAACATCTCTAGGCGAATGTGAATATTTTGGAGAAATACTGGCGTCATCAGAACAGAAGTTAACTGGTCCTTGGCACGGAAAACAATGGATGTTAAAAAAAGATGATTTAATATATATATTTTCTTTAGGGAAAATGGAAGCAGAAAATAAATCAATTATTGATATTTCGGTGAAAGGTAAATATAAGGGGGAAATTATTAATAAGGAAGAGGCATTAGAGTTTTCTTCAGTTTCTTAAATGATGATAATAAAAAAATCACCTTGCTGTCTAAGCAAAGGTGATTTTTTATTAAATAAACAATCCAGCGATTGTCGCAGATAAAATAGAAGCAAGTGTTGATGCAAATAGCATTTTCCAACCAAATTTAGAAACAACGCTTCCTTGCTTTTCAGAAAGAGCACGGATTGTACCAACGATTGCACCAATTTGGCTAATACTTGCGAAGCTAATTAAGAATACTGTAACGATTCCAACTGTACGTGGAGCTAATGTTGTAGCTGTGTCTTTTAAATCAAGGATTGCTACAAACTCATTTAAAACAATCTTCGTACCCATAATACCACCAGCTGGGATAATATCTTGAGTTGGAATACCCATTAAGAATGCGAATGGAGAAAGTACGTAACCGAAGATTTGTTGTAAAGTAACAGCATGTCCCATTGCGCCTGAAGCTGCACTAATTACGTAGTTTACAACTTCCATCACACCGATAAAGGCGATCATTAATGCGGCAACGATACCAGCTACTTTTAAACCATCAAGCGCACCGTTAATCATTGCGCCGATAAAGCTGTCCCCGAATAGAGTTCTATCAAATTTCTGAATCACTTCATCTTCTTTCTTCGTATCAACTGGTGTTAATAACGAACAAACGATTAAGCTTGAGAATAAGTTTAGCGGAAGAGCTGCCAGTACGTATTTTGCATCTAACATCATTACGTATGATGCTGTAACAGAAGCAGAAACGGAGCTCATCGCAGAACAACAAATGATAAACATACGGTTTTTATTGAAATGCTGTAAATCGTTTTTAATAACGATTAACGCTTCACTTGAACCGAAGAATACAGAGTTTACTGCGTGGAATGACTCAACACGTGGTAAACCAGTAATTTTTGAAATAGCACCGCCGACAACGCGAACGATGAATGGTAAAACACCTAAATAACTAAAGATTGAAAGTAGTGCTGAGAAAAATACGATAATTAATAATACGTTTAAGAAAAAGACAAAATCTCTGTGAATTCCATTAAAGAGAAAATCGACACCTGTCGTACCAAGTTTAATTAGTTTGTTGAAAACTTTACTAATGAAAATAATGATTTGTTGACCAATCTTTGTAGCAAACATAAACCAACCGATTAAAATTTGGAAACCAATCATAATTGCAATTGCACGGAAGTTGATTTTACTTTTGTTGTTTGACAAAGCAAAACATAAACCTAACACGGCAATAATACCGATAATGCTCATTACATATTGCATGTAGTTGCCCCTTTCAGAAGTTCGTATAAAGTTTGTACATAAAACGCTCGTTATATTACTAAAAATAAAGGAATGAGGTTTTATGTCATACGTAAGATGTCTGACCTTTTAGAAAAATAAAAATAAAAAAAGACCCATATGGATTCACTTTCATCTATGAGAGAAAGCTAATCAATATGAGTCCTTTTTTGCGCATAGGCTAATATTCATTAGTTTTCCCCATAGTCCAGCAATTTAAGGTTGCCGGGTAGAAACTCTCGATCCATATTATCAAGTATATATGAGGTAACATCGTCCGTATTAAATTAGTAGTAGCGTAACATTAACAGAGAAGTATCGTCAATAGCTTTTTTTCTTCCAATAGAAAAAGACCATATAAGTATGATAAAATGTAACGCAGTGTTATGAAAAAGAGAGGTCGGAAAATGAGTACTAAAATGACGCCACCAGTTGAGAAAAACGAGTTTATAGATGTAGTATTTGAAGATTTAACACATGATGGTGCCGGTGTTGCGAAAGTAAAGGGCTATCCTATTTTCGTTAAAAACGGATTACCAGGTGAAGAAGCGCAAATTAAAATTATTAAAGTGAAGAAAAACTTTGCATTTGGTCGTTTAATGAAGCTTCATACAGAAAGCCCATATCGTAAAGATGCTGAATGCCCAGTATATAATCAGTGCGGCGGTTGTCAGCTTCAGCACTTAACTTATGAAGGACAATTACAAGCGAAAGAAAAACAAGTACGTGACGTTATGCAGCGTATCGGAGGACTAGGTGATGTTCCTGTTCATCCTGTACTTGGCATGAAGAATCCGTGGGTATACCGTAATAAAGCACAAGTACCAATCGGAGAACGTGAAGGCGGACTTGTAGCTGGTTTTTATCGCCAAGGAACGCATGACATCATTAATATGGAATCATGCTTAATTCAGGCAGAAGAAAACGATACATTAATCCAAGAAGTAAAACGTATTTGTGAAAAGCACGGTATCACTGCGTACAACGAAGAGCGTAACAAAGGAACACTTCGTCACGTAATGGCTCGTTACGGACAAGTAACAGGGGAAATTATGCTTGTCTTCATTACGCGTACAGCAGAATTGCCGAACAAAAAAGCAATTATTGAAGAAATTGCAGCGAAATTCCCAGAAGTAAAATCAATTGTTCAAAACGTAAATACGAAGCGTACGAATGTAATTTTCGGAGACAAAACGACAGTACTGTACGGATCAGAATACATTTATGACTTTATCGGTGACATTAAATTTGCGATTTCAGCACGTTCATTCTATCAAGTAAACCCAGAGCAAACGAAAGTGCTTTACGATAAAACGTTAGAATACGCAAAATTAAATGGTAACGAAACAGTAATCGATGCCTATTGCGGAATCGGATCAATCTCGTTATTCCTAGCGCAAAAAGCGAAAAAAGTGTACGGCGTTGAAATCGTCCCAGAAGCAATCGAAGACGCAAACCGAAACGCAGCACTAAACAACATGACAAACGCTGAATTTGGCGTAGGAGAAGCAGAAGTAGTCATTCCAAAATGGTACAAAGAAGGCGTAATCGCCGACACAATGGTCGTAGACCCACCGCGTAAAGGCTGTGACGAAGCATTACTAAATACAATCATCGACATGAAGCCAAACCGCGTCGTATACGTATCGTGTAACCCAGCAACATTAGCACGTGATTTAAAAGTACTAGAAGAAGGCGGATATAAAACACAGGAAGTACAACCTGTTGATATGTTCCCGCATACGACGCATGTGGAGTGTGTGGCTTGGCTTAAGTTGGTATAATAGGAAAGCAGTTGATATAGGGGAAATCTATACCACCTGCTTTTTGGTTTACAAAAATACCATTCATAAGCGATTTTAGTTAAAATAAATATTGCTGATTTTCACAAATTATAAATTGAGATTTTGAAATTGTATTCATAGTGAGAGGATTTGAATTTGAAATGATAGATAATTTTTGGCGTGAATTACCACGACCATTTTTCGTACTTGCACCAATGGAAGATGTGACAGACGTTGTTTTCCGTCACGTAGTAAGTGAAGCAGGTCGTCCGGACGTATTCTTCACAGAGTTTACAAACTCGGATAGCTATTGTCATCCAGAAGGTATGAAAAGTGTACGTGGCCGTTTAATTTTTACAGAAGACGAACAGCCGATGGTGGCACATATTTGGGGAGACAATCCCGAATACTTCCGTCAAATGAGTATTGGTATGGCAGAACTAGGATTTAAAGGCATCGATATTAACATGGGTTGCCCAGTACCGAACGTTGCATCAAGAGGAAAAGGTAGTGGCCTTATTCTACGTCCAGACGTTGCGGCAGAACTTATCCAAGCAGCAAAAGCGGGCGGACTACCTGTCAGCGTAAAAACACGACTTGGCTTTAAAGCGTTAAGCGAGTGGGAAGATTGGTTAACGCACATTTTCAAACAAGATATTGCAAACCTTTCTATTCACTTACGTACAAGAGAAGAAATGAGCCAAGTAGATGCGCATTGGGAACTAATTCCGGAAATTAAAAAATTACGTGACCGTATCGCACCAAATACGTTAATAACAATCAATGGAGACATCCTTGATCGTAAAATGGGGCTGGAACTTGCTGAAAAATACGGCATTGATGGCGTAATGATCGGACGAGGCATCTTCAAAAATCCATTTGCTTTTGAAAAAGAGCCAAGAGAGCATAGCAGTAAAGAGCACCTAGATCTTTTAAGACTACAACTTGATCTTCAAGATCAATATGCAGAAGTACTGCCACGCTCAATCACAGGGCTTCACCGCTTCTTCAAAATTTATGTAAAAGGCTTCCCTGGAGCTGCTGAATTGAGAAATCAATTGATGAGTACGAAATCGACTGATGAGGTGCGTGCTTTGTTGGATAAGTTTGAGGATAGTGTTGGTGTGGCTCAGGATAGTGAGACGGTGTAATACTTTGAAGATAGAGGGAAATGGATTGTATTAATTTGTGGGTAGTTATTTTATTTAGTTTTGAGTTTTTTTGTGAATGTAACTTTTTTTGTTGATACAGTCTGCTTGCTGAAAAAAGAAGTCTTTGAGAATATAATGAACTAACGAATACTCGTAAGGAGAAAAATGACAAGAGCTGGAGTAGAGTACATTAGGCTCTATCGAGGTATGAAATGTAATCTGAATAATAGACAGAAATAAAAAATCTCTTTATTTGAGCATGGCCATCAAGTTAAGAAAATGTATGATTTTTATCTAAATAGGACCTCCTTACATG
>NZ_QOSA01000046.1:0-45321 GCF_008368795.1 Bacillus sp. BF2-3 | reverse complement strand
GATCATCTTGACATTTACAAATGCAATGGCTTCTTTTACGGTAACGTCGTTTATACGGCACTAGATACTTAATTTCCCCAGTGCAGCTCTAAGGTGGTAAGTTATTTTTCTGCGTTAGGAAGTTCTCAGCTTTCCTTCCTTCTCTGTATAACCGGGTAAAATAACTCGTGTCCTTTTCTTCGCTTATTATGAAATTGAATGCAAAAAAGCATATTCATCCCTAAATATAGGGACGAATATGCTTATATCCGTGGTTCCACCCAGATTCCCATCACAAAAAACATAATGGCTTCTTTTGCGATAACGTCGCATACACGGCACTAGATACTTAATTTCCCTAGTGCAGCTCTAAGGTGGTAAGTTATTTTTCTGCGTTAGGAAGTTCTCAGCTTTCCTTCCTTCTCTGTATAACCGGGTAAAATAACTCGTGTCCTTTTCTTTGCTTTTTGTAAAACATCCATTTATTGTCATTTAATATATCTTATTCATTTTATTTTTGCAAGTGTTTAAAAAAATTATTTATTTAATTAAAAAAGTGAAACCAAATTTTTTTGGTTTCACTTCACAATTTTACCAATCTTGTGGTTCGTAATTTAAGTCTGCAAATAGACGTCTTTTCTCTTTCTTTGTTAAATCTCTCCACTGCCCAACCGGTAAATTATTCAATTCAATATTCATAATTCTCGTACGTTTTAACGTGTATACTTGATAACCTAAAGCTTCACACATACGGCGAATTTGACGATTTAGCCCTTGTGTTAAAATAATTTGGAACTCATATTTTGATAACTGTGTAACCTCACAAGGAAGCGTTTTTGTTCCTAAAATTTTAACACCCGCTGCCATTTTCTCTAAGAAATCAGGTGTAATTGGCTTATCTACTGAAACGATATATTCTTTCTCATGTTTGTTTTCAGCACGTAAAATTTCATTAACAATATCACCATCATTCGTTAACAAAATTAAACCGTCTGAGTCTTTATCAAGACGTCCAATGTGACTAATTCGTAAAGGATGGTTCACTAAATCGATAATATTACCTTTTACTGATTTTTCACTCGTACATGTAATACCTACTGGTTTATTTAAAGCGATATATACGTGATCTCGAGCAATTCGAAGCTGCTCTCCATTTACTCGTACATCATCACCTGGGTTCACTTGGTCACCAATTTTTGCAACCTTACCGTTAATAATTACTCTTCTCTCATTAATTAGTTTATCCGCTCCACGTCGAGACGCTTTTCCAGCTTCACTAATAAATTTATTGATACGCAAATTAGGCACATCCTTTTCTAAAAAAATTTCAAGCTCACACTGCTTCTACCGTACAATACAAAAGGGTAAGCCTCCTATTATAACTTAAATATATTAACATGAAAGGGTATATAACGTCTTCTATTAATTACTTGTTTATAAGAAAATATCTTTATTATACATTCATTTATACACTTTTTCAGCGTTTAATATACAAGCCATTCTTCCTTACATACAGCTTGTTTTCCTTTTATCTCTTCTATATCTTCATGAATATTAGCTAATTTATATAAATCTAGGAAAATCTCTTCCACATAATTTTGATGCGTCTGTTCATCTTTCCAATACGTTAACACTATGTAACGATTTTCATTTTTTAAAGACTTCCCAACTACTCCACCTAACATTCCTTTTGCTTTTTCCATTCCTTTATTCCAAATTGTTTCTTGCTTCTGTAAAAAATACTTTTCCTTTTCCACCTTTACATCACATATAGTAACTCTTACGAATGCTCCTTCTGTAACAACGTCTTTCAAATGCGTATCAGTTATATCATACAACGTTTGAAATAATTCAATTTCACACGAAAGAAACGTATCCTCTTGATTACTATTTAAATAAATTGTATCGTGAGCACCATTCATAAATGATTGATATGTACTTCTATCTTCCCATAAAGTAAATACACATGCCTCATCTTCATACCATCCACCAAATTGTCCATGAAAACCATCTAGATGCCGTATATCACTCCATTTTTCTTGCGCATTTGAAAACAATTTCTTTTTCTCTTCTTCCACCTTACAGTAGATTGTTTTTAGTAACATTTTTAATTCCCCCTTTAGCATATAATTTATCTTCTTCTCACAATAATTAGTTCACATAATATTTTTATAATCACCCTAATACTCTTTATAGACATATAGAACTAATCATATTTATCACTACATCTATCAAAACATCTATCGAATTTAATTTCAAATGATTCAGAATAAAAAAAGATGTAACTCTTAATGAATTACATCTTTAGCTAATCTCCCTTATTCATCTTTTTCTCAAATAAATAATACGTAATTTCTCCCGGATAATGTACTACTGCTACCTTCCTTTCCCCTTTTTTAAAACTAACAGTATGCCCGTTTTCCCCTAAGTTCTCCCATCCATTTGCTTTTGTAATAGGCATTACACTTATATATTGATAGTCCTCTTCATTATCATCGTTAATATAGATTGCTGACATTGGCACTGGAAAATCTTTAATTTTAGATTCTTTGTCTACATATATGAGTGCAAATAAACCAACTAATAACATAGCCATTGAAATACTTAAAACCAGTTTTCTTCTATTCATTTTCACTAAAAACCCTCTCTTCTCGCATATAACTTTCATCATTTTACTAAATTTAATTATTCATGTATAGAAAAGACATAATTCAAATTATTTCTAACCTATTTTCTCTACTTTAAACAACATTATTGTTATATATTATAATTATAAGTTTTTAAATTTTGGAGGCGTTACATATTGCAGAAATTACTTTTTACTAAATGGACAGTTGTTATTTCTATTTTCATCATTTTCGGTACGATTTTCTATGTTACTAATGTTAAAAATAACAACGAAAAAGCAACTGTAGAAACAGCGGAGACAAAAACTTTCAAAACGAAATTACAACCTAAAATTCATGAATTGACTACTCATTATAATGACATCATCGAAAAAGATTGGTTACCTGCCTGGGAAGAGATTAACACGAATGGAGATTCAGTAGATCGAAATAAACTATTAGTTACAATGAGTGCTGTTTCCAAACAGTACGAAACAATTATGAACGAAATAGACACGCTTAAAATTGAAGAAAACATAACAGATATAGATATACAAAAACAACTACTTCAATTCACAACTCAGTTTAAATCCGCATCAAATTTCATGAAAAATGCAGCAAATTTGATTATAGACGGAGCAAATAACTCTACTCCAACCAATGAAACTATTGAAAAAACAAAACAAGCTTTAGGACTTGCGGATCAACATATTGTCATCGCTTTATCTACTTTAAATGAAGTTGAAGATAAATTAGGACTTACAAAAAAATAAAACTATTTACTATTTTAAAATAAAAAATGATTGCAATTCACAATTTGTATGTCTATAATGTTTTTATTGATTTACAATCAATGTGTTTATAAATTTTATAATTCGGATGAACCATTCAGGAGAAGGTCTATTGATCTACCGACGGGGCAAAAAGTTGTTATACCAGCTTTGAAACTCTCAGGTCTTGGTTACAAGTAGAACTGCATGGGGACGAATCTCTGGAGAGACTCCCTCTCGCTTTCATAGAGCGCGGAGGAAAACGAGCACCGAAGGAGCAAATCCGCTACTTTAGCGGATAATCTCTCAGGTAAAAGGACAGAGACAAGCGAAAGAAAAAGCCGATTGTATCGGTTTATTTTTCTATCCCTTGTTTCTCCAGAGACCATTTCATTTACTTGAAGTGGTTTTTATTTTTTCTAAAAAAGGAGAATAAAGATGGAGACAGTAAGTAAAGTATTAGAACAACTAAATCAATACGTGTGGGGATTACCAACTTTGTTGCTACTCGTTGGAACAGGTATCATTCTCACAGTGCGTTTGAAAGGTTTACAGTTTAGTAAACTATTATACGCTCACAAACTAGCGTTTAAAAAATCAGAAGATACTTCTTCTTCTGGAGATATTAGTCACTTCCAAGCACTCATGACAGCTATGGCCGCAACGATTGGTATGGGTAATATAGCCGGTGTTGCAACAGCGGTTACAATTGGTGGTCCTGGTGCAATATTTTGGATGTGGATTACCGCTTTATTCGGTATGGCAACAAAATATGCAGAGGCAATACTTGCAGTGAAATATCGTGTTAGTAATGAAAATGGTGAATATTCAGGTGGACCAATGTATTATTTAGAGCGTGGTTTAGGTAAGAAATGGCTTGCTATATTATTCGCTATATTTGGTACAACTGCTTCTTTCGGTATTGGTAATATGGTGCAATCTAACTCAGTTGCAGAGGCAATGCGAATTAATTTCTCTTTCCCTCCTGCTTTAACTGGTATAGTAATGTCATTTTTAATCGCAATTGTTATTTTAGGCGGTGTAAAAAAAATCGGAAAAGTGACGGGATATGTCGTTCCTATTAAAGCTTTCTTTTATATAATTGCTGGTCTTATAATTATTTTCTATCACTACGACCAAATTCCAGAAGCATTTTCACTTATTTTTTCTGGTGCATTTAATGGTACAGCAGCTGCTGGTGGTTTTATTGGGGCAACAGTTGCATCAGCTATCCAAATCGGAATGGCGCGTGGTGTATTTGCGAACGAAGCTGGTTTAGGGAGTGCACCAATTGCGGCGGCGGCGGCAAAAACCGATTCGCCTGCAAAGCAAGCTTTAGTTTCAATGACTGGTACTTTTCTAGATACGTTTATTGTATGTACAATTACAGGACTAGTATTAATTACTACAGGCGCTTGGAAATCAGGTAAAACTGGTGTTGAAGCTACAACACTTGCATTCCAATCTGTATTCGGTACTGCTGGTAGTATGATTCTCGGTATCGCAATTATTTTATTTGCCTACTCTACTATTTTAGGCTGGTCGTATTATGGAGAAAAATGTGTAGCTTATTTATTCGGAGAAAGTGCAGTTAAATATTATAAAGCAATCTTTATTTTCATGATTGCAATTGGTGCTAATTTAAAGCTAGGAATCGTATGGACATTTGCTGATATTGCAAATGGACTTATGGCAATTCCAAACTTGATTGGTCTGATTGGATTAAGTAGTATTGTTGTTGCTGAAACGAATCGCTTTTTACAAGCAGAGAAATTGAAAGAAAATAATAAAAAACAGGCAAGTTAATCTATGAAAAAAGGAATGACTCATACATGATGAGCATTCCTTTTTTCATCCCCTCTTTTACTTAATTACTATCATTAAAAATATATTTATATCAATATTTACTCCTTTTTATTCCTCCAAAAGTTTTTCACATAAATGTCATAAATCGTATGGTCTAACTATATAGTTGAAAAGGAATGCGACATTAAAGTGTCGCTGAAAAACTCATCCAAGAAAAGGGAGGAAAAATCTTTTGAAAAACAAAATCATTGTTTTCCTATCTGTTTTATCATTTATTATTGGTGGTTTCTTCTTTAACACGAATACTTCAAGTGCTGAAACATCATCTACTGATTACGTTCCTAACCAATTAATCGTTAAGTTCAAACAAAATGCATCTTTAAGTAATGTGCAATCTTTTCATAAATCTGTCGGAGCTAATGTCTTATCTAAAGATGATAAGTTAGGTTTTGAAGTCGTACAATTTTCAAAAGGTACTGTAAAAGAAAAAATAAAGAGTTATAAAAATAATCCAGATGTGGAATATGCAGAACCAAATTATTACGTTCACGCCTTTTGGACTCCAAACGACCCATATTTTAATAATCAATATGGATTACAAAAGATTCAAGCTCCACAAGCTTGGGATAGCCAACGAAGTGATCCGGGTGTAAAAGTAGCTATTATTGATACAGGAGTTCAAGGCTCACACCCTGATCTGGCTTCGAAAGTAATTTACGGGCATGATTATGTTGATAACGACAATACATCTGATGATGGTAATGGTCATGGTACACATTGCGCTGGAATTACTGGAGCACTCACGAATAACAGCGTCGGAATTGCTGGTGTTGCCCCACAAACTTCAATTTATGCTGTCCGCGTATTAGATAATCAAGGAAGTGGTACTCTTGATGCTGTAGCGCAAGGTATTCGAGAAGCTGCTGATTCGGGTGCAAAAGTAATTAGTTTAAGTTTAGGAGCTCCAAATGGTGGTACTGCATTACAACAAGCCGTTCAATATGCATGGAATAAAGGCTCTGTTATAGTTGCAGCTGCTGGAAATGCTGGAAATACAAAAGCTAATTACCCTGCTTATTACAGCGAAGTAATTGCAGTTGGTTCTACAGATCAATCAGATAGAAAATCTTCATTCTCTACTTATGGTAGCTGGGTAGATGTTGCAGCACCAGGTTCAAATATATATTCAACATATAAAGGAAGCACGTATCAATCATTAAGTGGTACATCTATGGCAACACCTCATGTTGCAGGAGTCGCTGCTCTTTTAGCAAATCAAGGATATAGTAATACACAAATTCGCCAAATTATTGAGTCAACTTCTGATAAAATTAGTGGTACAGGTACGTACTGGAAAAACGGTAGAGTCAATGCATATAAGGCTGTACAATACGCTAAGCAATTACAAGAAAATAAAGCTTCTTAAGAAAACTTTAATCAATCGATCTACCATGAATGCGGAATAAAATAGAAGGAGAGACTTCTATAATTAAAGCCTCTCCTTCTTACAAACTATATTACTCTCCCTGCTTTTTAACCATATGTAAATACAGTACAAAATCCATCATTGTCGACGAATGACCAAGTTGACGGATCATCGCTGTTATATTTCCTCTATGATATGTACCATGATTTACGACATGTTGCACTAATTCTAAAATCGAAGTTTCTAATTTCCCTACATATGGATTCTCAATAACAAATACAGCATTCACATCTTGTATTGTAATTAAAAAATCTTTATATTGATTTGCCATGTTTTCAAACATTTTTTCTAATTCATGTAACGATTTAGTTTCAATTTGTTTTCGTAAATCTTCTCGGTCTTGTATTGCTTCATTCATACTTTTACCATGCAATATATGTAACCACACTTGATCTGTAATATAAATATGCACAAAAGTATCCTTAATGGATGGGAATACACTCTGTATCTGCTCATTAAAAATCGTCTCATAGTTTGGTAACTCTTTTAATCGATTGAATAATCTTGTATTGGCCCAAGCATGATAATCACACTGTTTTAATATATAATCTTTCAATTTATATTACCTCCTTATTGTATGAAACGAATGGTTTGTTTCTTCATTTCTGATTCTCTATCAGCCTTTGCAATCCCTTTTTCTTTCATTTCATGCTTATTTATCGTTTTATATTTTACATACGTATAAAATTCCGTTTGAAATGGAAATGGTGTAATCCGAATTGTTTCCTCGTCCACCCATTCAGCTTGAATAAGTTTCTCCTCTTCACTATTAAACATTTCTGTTCCTTCAAAACCATCTTTAAATAAATCAATTTCATCTTTCTTTTTGACACCAGGCTTATTCATACATACGTATAAAGAAAGTTCATCACAAAACTTTAATAATCTATAATGTTTATCGAACATCGCAAACTGTTCTTTTGTTAACGTTTTCAAGATTCTTTTTTGTCGTTCTAATTCATGTTTATAAAATGACATCATCTCTTCATCTTCCTCGTTTAGTGGAAATGATAAAAAATGTTTACTACAAAGCAATGCCCCGTATGGATTAGAATTTTCAATTTCATTCAAACCAATCGTATAAAAAACAAAACGTAATGGGCTTGGACAATCCATAAATGTATATGGAATATTTTTAGCATCATTCAAAATTGGTACTTTATCAAGCTCTATCCATCCTCTGTCATGCTCATATATTGCATCAACTGTTTCTTTTAAATATGTTTTACTTTCAAAAAAGTCTTCTTTTATATGTTTTGCAATCTCTCCAGCTAAAAAACCATGATCATGTTGACGAATTAATATACTTTCCTTCTCATTTTTTTCACGAAAAATCATTCATATACTCCCCCTCATCCTCATATTAAAGCTTTTTATATGCATCGATTCTTAATTAATCCCTAAATAATAGAAGGGATTCAGTCTCTTGCAACGAAATTAACATAATTATATAGTATTCTATCTAATCATAGTGATAGCTTTATCTTTACTATCTATTATACTAAAACATTCATTCCAAAAATTTTTTTATGAGGTGAAAACATGAACAAAACAGAATTAATTAAAAACGTAGCTCAATCAGCTGATATTTCTCAAAAGGACGCTTCTGCAGCTGTACAATCCGTATTTGACACAATTGCTAATGCATTACAATCTGGAGATAAAGTTCAACTAATCGGTTTTGGAACTTTTGAAGTGCGCGAAAGATCTGCTCGTACAGGACGTAATCCGCAAACTGGCGAAGAAATTCAAATCGCCGCTGGTAAAGTTCCTGCATTTAAAGCAGGTAAAGAATTAAAAGAAGCTGTTAAATAAACAAGAAACCAGCCATTTTATAGGCTGGTTTCTTGTTTTTATTTAAGCAATTGCTTTATATTCTCTGCATGATACACTTCACAAATATAAAATACACATTTGCATTTACTTACAATTTGATACTTTCTAGTTGGATACACATTCGCTGTAACAGAACATCCATCAAACAATTCAATAATATTTCCAGATGGCTGATATCCTTCATATAATACATTTCTTCTTACTTCCATCTTTTCTATAAGCTTTTCAACAGGAATATTTCCACTCTCTAATTCACTCTTTATTGCGTCCGGTAAAAACGAAGTGTCTGCAAAAATTAGATTTTCAGATAACACCTTGCCTTTATAACTAACATTAGATACACGGTAAAGAAATGTTCCATCTTTATCAAAGAAATTCTTTGCTTCTTTCGGAATGTACTGTCTACCAAGTGCCTCTTGTTCAAGAACATCAAACTGAACTGTATCATTTAAAAGCTTTTCTAAAGCATGAATGGATGATGTATCTCCAGAAAATAAAATATTTTTAATTGCTTGTACGTTATAAGTGAATTCATTCTTTCTATTTTCCGCTACTAACATGAGGAACACCTCTTCTATAATTTTTTTATTTAAGATTTAAAAGTGCTGCCGCATCTAATTGCGTAATTTCAGTTACTTCCTTACTGAATATTGCAACAGAGGCCCTATAATCTAAACTAGGCTTTACATCTTCCATCATTGTATTATTTAATAACTCTTGTCTATCCTTAAAAACCAACAAGTTTGGAGGATCATTTGGAGCTGATACTGTAATATGTACTGGCGGAATCATTAGTCCTTCACCTGTCGCTTTCAGCACCGCTTCTTTTCGAGTCCAATATGTTAAAAATCCTTCTATTTTCTGTTCATTTGGCAGTTTCATAACTTGCGCTATTTCAATGTCTGTTAATACACCTTCTGCCATTTTCATAACATCTACATTTGGATTCATTTGTTCTACATCTATGCCAACAGGTGCAGATTTTGTAAAAGCAACGACAACCCACTCACCTGAATGCGAAACGGATAATTGCGGCATACCTTCTGGTAATTGTGGTCTTCCATGCTGCACTTTACATACTGAGCACATTCGATCAATTGGTACTTGGACTGGTGACATAGAAAGTATCTTACCGAGAACTAATCTACTTATTACGCAACCTATTATAAAACGAGCGCGATCTGCCGAATGATGATACGAATTTGCTTTCTCTCGCTCTATATCATTTAGTAAATTGTAATGCCATGACTGTAAATCCGAAATTCTTGCCCACCATATTTGACAATCATTCTCATTCAAAGTTGGAATAGAATCTACAACTTTACTTTCTATCATGTAAACTCTCCTTTATTCAACGAATATCAATTTTCATAAGAAAGCATGCGTATATTGTTATTCATTGACAAGTACTTTCTCTTTTTCTGATACAGATAATGTTTTTTCTTTCTTCTTTGACATTACCTCTTTATCGGAAATACGTAAAGAAAATAGTAGTGCTATGAGCAAAAATATTGCTGATCCAATTAATGCTGCTTGATATGGTAAAAAATCGGATTGAGCGTTATTACTTCCAAAACCAGCTAGTATACTAGCTAAAACAGCTACTCCTATTGCTGAACCTAATCGATTTTGCACATTGAATATAGTAGTAGCTCTCCCCATAGAAGGCGGCGTGATATTGTTAAAGGCAGAAAATTGAACCGCACCGACAGATTGACCTAAGAAAATACCGATACCAAACAATAATGCGCGGATTTGCCACGGATTCGTATCGTGATTTACAAAACTTAATAAAACAAAGATAACCACGGTACAAATTAATCCAATAGAAATTACCTTTCGCGCTCCTAATTTTTTATATGACCATGGCACAATTTGTGAAGAAACCATTAATCCAATCGCCTCTGGAAATGTCGTAAGTCCTGATTCCAGCGCGGAAACTCCTATCACATTTTGATACATAAGTGGAAAAACAAATAACATTCCTAGTAAACCAGCTGATGAAAATAATGATATAAGACTCATCTTTCTAAACACTGGTTCTTTTAATAAACGTAAATCTAACATCGGTTGCTTTACTTTCAGTTCTACGATTATAAACAATGTAATGAATACACCCCCAGCTATCCCAGTACTCATAATTTCTGGAGAAATCCACCCTTTTGATGGTCCCTGGCTGAGCGCATATATGAGCATCGCAAATCCTGGTGCTGATAAAATAAAGCCGAGCGAATCAAAGCGACCAGCTGATTTTTCAACATGCTCTGCTAAAAATAGAAGTCCAAATAGCAATGCAACGATTCCAAACGGTAGATTAATATAAAATGCCCAACGCCAAGACATTTGATCTACAAAGAAACCACCGATGATAGGACCAATTGCTGGTGCTACAGCAATTGGAAGTATAATGAACCGAGAAATCTTCGGTCTTTCCTCTGGTGAAAATGTTCGAAATAACATTGCCATTCCAACTGGTGTTAAAAGCCCTCCACCAGCACCTTGAATAATACGGAAAATATTCAATGAAGTAATATCGTTAGCCATTCCGCATAAAGTAGAGGCAATTGTAAATACGAAAAGAGCAATTAAAAACACTCTTTTCGTACCAAATCGATCTCCTAACCAACCAGAAATCGGAAGGAAAACAGCTAAACTAACTAAATACCCAACATTAACCGTCCCCATTGCAGATGCAGGTACTTGTAGTTCTCTACTTATCGTTTGCAGTGCTACATTTACAATCGTTGCGTCCATCGCAGCCATAAACATCGCAGTTATATAAACGATACTTACAACTACTTTTGGATTTAGTTTTTCTTTCATTATCGTTTTCCTGCTAATGTTTTTTCGCGAACTTGATTACTTTTTGGATTCAAATCTTTCCAGTTATATTCAACATATTCTAAGCAGCTCTGCCTACTAGCTTCTTCATATACGACATTCCAGCCAATAGGTACATCGAGAAAAGCAGGCCAGAGAGAATACTGGCCCTCCTCATTTATTAATACTTTATATGTGTAATTATCATTTTCAAATGGATTCGTCATACTCTACTTACCCCTTTCTTATTCTGCAAATATTTCGCTAATACTTGTCCAATTTCCGTAAGCGGACCTGGCTGACATAGATCTTTATGTCTACAATCAATATCGTGCTGCACAATTTGCCCGTCTAAATAATTTAGCCACGTATTTGGAGAAATAGGATCAAACCAGTCTGGTATAACAGTAGATCTAAAGAACAGGATATCTCCGTTATAAACTTTCGGTACATATTTCCCTAACAACCCTACTGAATTTACATATGTTTCTTTCAAGTTCAATATAGTCTCTTCTTCAAGACTTGCTAATGCACTTCCATCTTTACGAAGGATTTCAACTGCACTTTCCATTGTAAGTGGTTTACCATCCATGTTATCTGGGTCATATCCGCCTAAAGCAAGTAATGCGATTAACGCTTCCTCTTCAGTAGGCGCTTCCGTATTCGGTAAGAAGTGTCCAGGATAAGAGTCAAGCATAACGAGTAATTCTACTTCTTCCCCTTCATTTTGTAATTGCGCCGCCATTGCATGCACAACATTTCCTCCAAGCGACCAACCTAATAAACGATATGGTCCATGAGGCTGTACTTCACGAACGTGTTTCAAGTAATCCGCCGCCATCTCCTCTAAACTTTTTGGAAGTTCTTCATTTTTAGCAATACCACGTGCTTGCACACCATAAATTGGATAATCTGTTCCTAAAGATTTCATAAGTCCTGCATAGCACCAACTTAATCCACCTGCTGGATGTACACAAAATAGTGGTAATTGATCCCCGCTTGCTCGTAATGGAAGCAACACATCAAGTGCACTTTGACCATTCCCCATCTCAAGTCTTTCAGCTAACCCTGCAACAGTCGGTGCTGCAAATAAAGTACCAATGTTTAGTTCCACTCCAAGCGCCTCTTTCATGCGGCTCATAAGCTGCACTGCAAGGAGTGAATGACCACCAAGATCAAAGAATCCGTCATCAATTCCAATTTGAGGTACACTTAGCACTTCTGTAAACAAGTCACATAACATTTCTTCTTGCGGTGTTCTTGGACCACGACTAGAAGATGATGCGATAAATGCTGGAGCTGGCAATGCCTTTCTATCTAATTTACCGTTTGGAGTTAAAGGTAACTCATTTACTACTACAAAAGCGTATGGAACCATATAATCTGGTAAACTACCACTAGCAAACTGACGCATTTCATTCGTATCAATTGCTTCATTATTTGATGCAACGATATAAGAAACTAACCGTTTATCCCCTGGTTGATCTTCACGTACAATAACGGCTACTTGCTCAGCTTTAGGGTGCTTCATTATGACTGCTTCTATTTCTCCTAATTCAATTCGGAATCCACGAATTTTGATTTGATGATCTGCACGTCCTATATAATCTAGCGTCCCATCATTACGCCAGCGAGCTAAGTCTCCTGTACGATACATTCTTGTACCTGGCTTGCCAAATGGATCTGCGATAAAGCGTTCAGCCGTTAATCCTGCTCTTCCTAAATATCCACGCGCAAGTCCTGCACCTGCAACATACATTTCTCCAACTACTCCAGGTGGGACTGGTTGTAAATAGTTGTCTAACACATACACTTTAAGGTCAGGTATACTGCACCCAATTAAACTATTTGCCCGTAAAGAGACGATAGTTTCATCTAATTCAATATAACTAACATGTACTGTCGTCTCTGTAATACCATACATATTAATAAGCTTTGGTGCGTTATGAGGATGTCGACTATACCAATCTTCTAAGCGACTTAGCTCAAGTGCTTCTCCTCCAAAAACAACATATCGTAAAGATAATTTTTGGCCAATCTCTTCATTTTCACGATCTGCTTGCATCAATTGGTAGAACGCTGATGGAGTTTGGTTTAAAACCGTAACCTTTTCTTTAACAAGAAGCTGTAAAAATTCTTTCGGCGAGCGACTTACAGTATGTGGGACTACAACTAAACGCCCTCCGTATAATAAAGGTCCCCAAATTTCCCAAACCGAGAAATCAAAAGCATATGAATGGAACATCGTCCAAACATCGTTTCCGTCAAACTGGAACCAATGATCAGTTGCTCCTAAAAGTCTCACTACATTTTGATGAGGTATCATAACGCCTTTCGGTCTGCCTGTTGACCCTGACGTATAAATAACGTAAGCAATATGTGATGGAGATAATGGCTTAATTCGTTCCACTTCATCAATATTGTCTTCACTATATTTCTCAACCTCTGCTATTACTTTCACATCATCAACTAAAACTTTTAGTGCCTCATTACATTCAATTTCCACTTCTGAATTCGTTAAAACACATGATGGTTTCGCATCGTGTAGCATAAATGAAATACGGTCTGCTGGGTAATCTGGATCTAACGGAAGGTATCCAGCACCAGCTTTAAGAACAGCTAATAAGCTTACAACCATGTTTAATGATCTTGGCATCGCTAAAGCAACGAGTTGATCAGGACCAATCCCTTTTGCTATTAGGAATCGAGCTATTTTATTTGCTTTTCTATTTAACTCTTCATAAGTTAATTTCTTATCTTCAAAGACAACAGCAATAGAATTTGGATTTATATGAGCCTGCTTTTCAAACAATTGTGGCAATGTCATTTCTGGTGCAATTTGAAAACCACCATTCCACTTTTCTAACACTGTATTTTTCTCTGCTAAAGTTAATATTTCTAATCTGCCAATGGATTGATCTGGATTTGTAGTTGCATCATCTAATAACAAAATGAATCGTTCTATTAGTTTTTGAACCGTTTCACGTTTATATAAATCGGTACTAAACTCTAGTAATCCATGTAAACCGTTCGGAGTACCATCAACCCCGTTACTCTCACTAATTTCAAATGTTAAATCAAATTTTGCAGAACCAACGCTTTGAATTTCAAGGCTCGCTTCTAAATCTGGTACATGAAACGTTGCTTCTGGTGTATTTTGAAAAGCTAACATAACTTGAAACAACGGATGGCTGTTTCGAGTACGTACTGGATTTAATACTTCAACAAGCCTTTCAAATGGAACATCTTGATTTTCATAAGCTGCAAGATTTACCTGCTTCACTCTATTTAATAATTCTTTAAAACTTGGATCTCCTGAAGTATTTGTACGTAACACTAATGTATTTACAAATAAACCAACAATATCTGAAAGTACATCATCATTTCTTCCAGCAATCGGACTTCCAATTGGTATATCAGTGCCTGCACCTAATCTTGTAAATAGTGCACTAAGCCCTGCTTGCAATACCATAAACAAACTAACTCCATTTTTACGTGCAAGCTCTACTAACCTACTATGCATACCTTCATCTATATGAAAATGAATTGTTTCCCCGCGGTAACTCGTCTCAATTGGACGCTGGAAATCTGTAGGTAACTCCATTTGGTCTGGTAAACCTTTAAGTTCTTCTTTCCAAAAATCTAATTGTGTTGAAATAAGACTCTCTTGTGTCGTTTCATCACCTAGCAATTGCTGTTGCCAAAGTGCATAATCTGCGTATTGAACTGGTAGTGTCTCCAGCTGAACTCTGTCACCTTGACATCGCGCTTTATACGCCGCTGTAAAATCTCTCGTTAACGGCTGTAATGACCAGCCATCACCTACAATATGATGTAATAGAATTAATAATACATGTTCGTTTTCACTCATTGTAAAAAGTTGCAAACGAACTGCCGGCTCAAAATCGAGGTTAAAGCTATATCTTACCGCCTCTGAAAGTACACTTTCTAATTCATCTTTACATGTATTAGTTATAACCATTTCTAAATTTAAGTTTTCCATATCTAAAATTTTCTGATAGGAACTACCTAATACGTTAGGGAAAATTGTTCTAAGTGTTTCATGTTTCTCAACTACATCATAAAAAGCACCTTGTAATGCTTCCCGATTCAATATTCCATTCATACGAATGACTAGCGGAATATTATAAGTAGGACTTGGACCTTCTAAACAATTTAAGAACCATAACCTGCGCTGTGCAAATGAAAGTGGAACTTCATTTGGCCTACTTGCTTTCTGAATAGCTGGTCTTGCGCTTTTTGCATGGTTTAATTGTTTCGCCAGTTCGGCAACAGTTGGTGATTCAAATAGTTTCCCAATTCCTAATTCCACACTTAACGTTTCACGAATTCTTGCCATTAAACGAGATGCGAGAAGTGAATGTCCACCCATTTCAAAGAAATTATCATCAATGCTAATTCGAGAAACACCAAGTACTTCTGCAAATAAATCACATAATATTTCTTCTTTCGGATTTCTAGCAACTCTCTCATTGTTCATTCCATTAAAATCAGGAGCAGGTAATTTCTTTCTGTCAACCTTACCATTTGGCGTTAATGGTAATACTTCTAGCACAACAAATGTCGATGGTATCATATAATTCGCTAAACTTTCTGAAACATAAGAACGAATTTCTGAAAGATTAATCGGTTCCTTTTCTTCTGCAACGATATACGCAATGATGCGTTTATCATTTGCACGATCTTCTCGTACCATTACTACCGCTTGTTGAATATTTTCATGTCGTTGTAATACCGTTTCAATTTCAGCTAATTCAATTCGGAATCCACGAATTTTAATTTGATGATCTGCGCGACTAATGTACTCTAACGCACCATCACTACGCCATTTCACAAGATCTCCTGTACGGTACATGCGCTTCCCTGATTCTCCATAAGGATTTGCAACAAACCGTTCAGCTGTTAACTCAGGTTTTCCTAAATATCCGCTTGCAAGTCCTTCCCCTGCAATATATAATTCCCCAATAACTCCAGGTGGCACTGGTTGTAACCCTGCATCCAATACATACACTTCTGTATTGCAAATTGGTTTTCCAATAGGAGGTATGCCCTTTTCACCTTCATCAATGTTCATGAAAGTAGACCAAATCGTCGTTTCAGTTGGTCCATATAAATTAGTTATTGAGCAACCTAATTCTCGTAATTTATTTGCTAAATGCGCTGGAAGAGCTTCACCACCAACAAGTATGCTTAGCCCTTGTAGCTTCTCTGGATAATCAGTTACTAACGCCTGCCAAAGCGTCGGTGTAGCCTGCATAATGGTCACTCTTTCTTCATGTAAAAGTGTCGTTAATGCAGAAGGCTCTTGTATGTCTGCTTTTTGCGCAATTGTTAAACTTGCACCACTAATAAGAGGTAAATAAATTTCTAGTGCAGAAATATCAAATGCAAACGTTGTAACTGCTAATAAATGATCATTTTCATTTAATGAAAACTTTTGTTGCATAGCCATTAAAAAGTTACTTAAACCTCTCATAGGAACAATTACACCTTTTGGGTTTCCTGTTGAGCCTGAAGTATATATTGTATAGGCTGGGTTTAACAGTGATACATCATTCTTACATGCTATATTCATACGAGAATATGTATGTAACGCTAGTTTCGTTTCTTCGTCATCTAATACAATTTTTTTCATATCCTTTTCTATAACTAACTTAGATGAAACAGATGAATGTGTTATGATACAAACTGGTTTTGCATCATTTACTATATAAGTAACTCTATCTGCTGGGTATTCTGGATCTATTGGTAAATACGCTGCACCAGCCTTTAAGACTGCTAGCATACTAACTACCATTTCTATTGATCTAGGGAATACTAAAGCTACAAACTGATTTGGTCGTATTCCTTCTTCTACTAAATAATGTGCTAGTTCATTCGCTCGTTCATTTAGCTCTTTATACGTAAGGATTACACCGTCACAAGTAATCGCTAGTTTATTGGGATTTTTTTTCACTTGTTTTTCAAATGATATAGGCAGACTGATTAATTCATCGTCTTCCTTCGTTTCATTCCATTCCAATAAAACTTTATGATTTTCTTCAGGCAGAGTAATGTTTATTTTTCCAATCGACTCGTTTTTCTCATAATTATTTATTACTAATTCAAATAGATTCATAAATCTTTCTTTATGCAATGCTAGCTCCGCGTTATTATATACTTCAGGATTTGCATCAAAATGAATCATTATCTCATTTTGATCAAAACGTTTATATACATTTATCGATAAATCATCGACAGGTCCTGCTGATAAGTTATGCGTAATACCACGATTTCCAGCAAAATTAAGCCCGTAATCAAAAGGCATAACATTCACTAACGGTCCAAACAACCTTTGATTTTCACCTAGTAACTTTAAATCTCTTCTTAATTCCTCATGACGGTATTTATAATGGCGACGTACATCTCGGATTTCTTTAGAAACTTGCTGCAATAATTCCGCAAGAGTTATATTTGGAGTTACTGTAATACGAAGTGGAACTAAATTCATTACCATACTTGGTGTATGAATAGATACAGAACCTAGGCGTCCCATCATCGGTAAACCTAAAACAATATCATTTTCACCTGTTAATTTATGCATATAAATACTTGTTACAGCCACAATGAATTCCGGCCAACTTGTTAACGAAATATTGATATCTTCTAGTAAAGTTTTCGTGCTAGAACTAGATAAATAAGCTGTTTCTCGTGAAAATCCATTTGATGTTCTCGGTGCTCGTTCTGCCAAACTTACAACTTCTGGGGCATCTGCAAACTTTTCTAACCAAAAAGTACGATCTTCCTGAAATTGTTTAGACTCACGATACTCAATATCTTCTTGCACGACTTTTGCAAGAGAACCAAATGGTTTTTCATTCTTGTTTGTTTCTTCTATAAGTGATGTATACTCATTCGCTACTTTTTGGCTAAGAAGTGAAAATCCATAGCCATCCATCACAATGTGATGGATGCGCTGATACCAAAAGAAACGATTATTTTCAACTTGAATAAGTGCTTCAGTAAATAAAGTATCTTTTTTCAAATCGACTGGCATAGATAAATCATTTTTCATCCATACTTTAGCAGCTTCTTCAGGATTTTCTTCTTTACGAACGTCAATAAAATGCATATGAAACTGTGATTCTTCAATAACTTGCCATAGGCCAATTTCATCCTCTTCGAAGCGAACATGAAGTGCTTCTGTTTCCATTACAACTTTACGTACAGCTAATTCAAAAATGTCTTGATGAATATTTCCGTTTATTTCTACATATTCCCCAGTATTATAAATTGGATTAAGCGGATCTAATTGTTGCGCAAACCACATACCAGACTGCGCAGATGATAACGAATGACGAATCTTTTGACTGTTAGGCATTCTTTACTACCCCTTTATTATGTAGTCTATTTGTTACAGCACCTGTGCTGTTTGTGAAGATAGTAAACTGTACCAACCTGTAACAGTTGGACGTTCTGCTAAATCTGCAAAAGTGATTTCTTTCCCTTCACGACGCCACTTCTCTACTAAACTCATAATTCTGACCGAATCAAGCCCTCTATTTAATAAGTCCTCATCAATATCAATACTCTCTACTGGCTCACGAAGTAGTTGTGCAACTAGTTCATGCACTTCCTGTATAGTGATTCCTTCACCCTCATCACCTTTTACACTTTGTAAATCTTTTAACAGTAGGTTTGTTGATGTCGTTACTGCACATCTATTAGATGCATACTCCAATGCTTGTTTATGATGCTCTAGTGAAAAATCAGCAACTGCATCTGCTACAAAGAACGGCTCTATACCATCCATAAATGCTTCACAAGCTGTTAAAAGACAGCCAATATGCGCATAAATACCGCAAATAATGAGTTGATCTCTTCCTTGTTCATTTAAAATTTCTAATAGATTTGTCTTTTTAAATGCACTATATCTCCATTTTGTTAGGAATATATCATTTTCATCAGGAGTAAGTTCATCAACAATTTTCTTTTTATCTGGTCCAGCAGGTATACCGTCACCCCAAAAGTCTTGTAATAAACCTCGTTGTTCTAACGTTTGCCCACCAGGTTGTGCTGTATAAACAACTGGTATACCAAGTTCCTTACATTTTTCTCTTATCATTTTAATATTTGAAACAAGTTCTACTTTTGGTGATTCTTTATCGCTATATGCATCAAGAAAATATTCTTGCATGTCATGAATTAAAAGTACTGCACGTTTCGGATCTGGTGTCCAATTCACTTTATTTTTCGGTAGTTCTGATTCAATTGGCATTTTATATACTGAAATAGATGGAATAGCCATCTAATCACTTCCTTCCGGTTTTTATTATTGTTTTACTGTAATAAGTTTTTCAGCAATGACTTTACGTAGTTCTTTTTTGCTGACTTTTCCGACTCCTGTTTGCGGAAATGATTCAATAAATTCAATTCGATCTGGAATTTTATAAGCCGCTATACCACGTTCTCTTAAAAACATTTTTAATTCACTTACTGCCGGAACTTGTCCGCGAGCTATAACAAAAGCACAGGTGCGTTCACCTAAATAATCGTCAGGCATAGATACAATTGCTACGTCATGGACCGCATCGTGTGCTAATAGATGATTTTCAACTTCTTCTGCAGCAACTTTCTCACCACCGCGGTTAATTTGATCTTTATCTCTTCCTTCTACAATGATGTATCCTTGTTCATTTACTTTTACAAGATCACCTGTGCGATAAAATCCATCCTTTGTAAATGATCGTGCATTATGCTCTTCGGCTTTATAGTAACCACGAATTGTATATGGACCTCGTGTTAATAAACTACCTACTTCGCCCGGTTGTACATCGTTGTCATTTTCATCAACAACTCGTACTTCATCGAGTGCAGACATTGGTCTACCTTGTGTATGAATAATAATTTCTTCCGGATCGTCTAATCTTGTATAGTTCACTAATCCTTCCGCCATACCGAATACTTGCTGTAACGTACATCCAAATGTAGGGCGTATACGTCTTGCTACCTCAGCACTAAACTTAGCACCACCTACTTGAATAACCTCTAGGCTCGATAAATCGGTATTACGAGAAGATGCAGCATCAAGCCAAATCATTGCTAATGGCGGAACGAGCGCTGTAATTGTAACTTTTTCTTTTTCGATAAGAGCAAATGCCTCATCTGGACTACCACCAGTTGCCAATACCACTTTTCCACCCGCATAGAAAGTTCCAAATGTCCCTGGAGAACTCATTGGGTAATTGTGTGCTACTGGAAGAACTGCCATATAGACGCTTTCTGCATTCAAATTACAAATTTTAGCGCTAACACGTAAACTATAAATATAGTCATCATGTGTTCTAGGAATTAATTTAGAAAGACCTGTTGTGCCTCCTGATAATTGGAGAAACGCAACATCACTTGGCTGAACTTCTGGTAATGAGACGGGATCCATATACAGATCATTTATGTTCACAAACTCTTCTTCTTCTCCCACTACAATTACATGTTGTAAATTTGGCACTTTCTCTTTCACTTCTCTTGCTAGTTTTCGATAATCAAAACCGAGAGCCTTATCTGAAATAACGTAAGCGCTCGCCTCGCCAAAATCACAAAAATAACTAATTTCACTGCTTCGATGTGACGGCAGTGCAAAGACAGGAAGCGCTCCAATTCGAAATAGTGCAAAACATATTTCGAAAAACTCGATAATGTTAGGTAACTGGATTACAACTCTGTCCTCTTTCTTTATTCCTAAATTCAGTAAACCTGCTGCTAAACGATCTACCTTTTTATTAAGTTCACTATATGTTATATGCTTCTTACCACTTACAACCGCGATTTGATCTCCATATTTCTCAGCCCGCTCTCTTAACACTCCTCCAAATGTTTCACCAAGCCAACATCCTTCTTCTCGGTAACGATCGGCAAATTCTTTTGGCCATTCTGTATAACCTACTAGCATTCTTTCTTCCCCCTATTTTTCATTAAGTGAACTATCTCTTAACCCTAAAGCTTTTAGCATTGTTTGGAACTTAGCTGATGTTTCTGCTAACTCATCTTCTGGTTTTGACTCAGCAACAACTCCAGCTCCTGCATATAAACGCAGTGTATTTTCTTGTACTTCAGCACAACGAATTGTAACAATCCATTCTCCATCTCCATTTAAATCGCTCCATCCTAGCATTCCTGTAAAGAACTCGCGGTCAAATGGCTCAATATGCTGTATAGCCTCTCTTGCTTTTTCCATCGGAGTTCCGCAAACTGCTGGCGTAGGATGAAGGGCAATTGCTAATTGTAAAGAAGAAGTATTTGGATCCTTCAGTTCACCTTTCACTTCTGTAGACAAATGCCACATCGCTTCACTATGAATAACTGATGGCTTTTCTGGAACATGTAATGTATGACAATACGGACGAAGTGCAGCGGCAACCGCTTCCACTACTACCGCATGTTCATGTAAATCTTTTGGAGAAGAAAGTAATTCCTCTGCTCTTCTTTTATCTTCTACTGGGTCCTCACTACGTGGCCTTGAACCAGCTAACGGGTTAGAAATAACTTGCATACCATTACGTGAAACAAGTAATTCAGGACTTGCTCCAATTAGCGTCTTACTGTTCTCTTTTTCATCTTTCGGTAAATTCACAGCAAATGTATAACCATGCTTATTATGCTCTGCTAATTCTCGCAGAAGTTTTTGCTTATCAATCTTTTCCGAAGATTTAACATCTAACGATCTAGATAGAACGATTTTCTTTAAATCACCGTCCTGTATTTTTTTAATTCCTTGCTTCACACCATTCATATAAACTTCAGGGTCTGGCATTGGCGTCATTTCAAATGTTACGTTCTCATTTGTTTCAAGCTGATTTGTTGTATCCAATTGTAAACGCTCAGAAATCCTACTATATTCTGGTACGATAAGTTGGACTTCTTTTCTACGATCGAATGGCAAAGCACCCACAACGATAGGATTTGGATTTCCAGCTTGTTTCGCATTACTTAATGTCGCTTGCACAAGCTCTGGGAAATTTTCAATTTCACGATGCTTTACTGTAGTAAACTCTCCTTCTGCTAATATCGTTCGAGTTGGTGAAGCAAAAAAGAATGAAGATTCAGTCTTATAATCTTCTAAAAGTTTTTCTGACAATTCCTTTACAGCTATATGTTCATTCATAATATAATAACCTCCTGAATTTTGATTAAACTCCTAACGTAGCACCGCCATCGACACATAAATTGTGCATTGTAATATGACTTGCTCTATCTGAGGCTAAAAATAACACGGCTTCAGCAACTTCTGAAGGTTGTGCAATTTTTTGTAATGGAATTCCGAGTCTATATGTATTTTGAGAACCAGCAATTATATTTTTAGCTCCATTCTCATCAGCCCATAGTAATCTTTGCATCTCAGTTTCAGTAGAACCTGGAGAAACTAAGTTGCAGCGTATATTGTATGCCGCAAGCTCTAGTCCTAAACATTTCATAAACATCGTCGTTGCAGCCTTTGACGCAGCATACGCAGCCATCTCCATTCTCGGCGTATTTGCCGCATTTGAACCGACTGTAACAATTGCCCCTGATTTTCTTAACATCATATTTTTACTTACCGCTCGGGACATATTGAAAACCCCTGTAGTATTTACAGAGAATGTTTTATTCCAATCTTCATCACTTAACGAATGAATTGGTCCCATACGTAAAACCCCTGCAACATTTATTAAAATATCTATTGGCGCTATTTCATTTGCAATATGATTTACCATGTCTTCAACAGCAGCGCTATTACTCACATCTAAACGAAACGTTTTCATACGTGTTTTATTTAATTCATTTTGATTTAAGAGTACATTTAACCCCTCTTCATTTTGATCAACCGCAATAACTGTGGCTCCTCTTTCTAAAAACATTTTGGCAACAACACTGCCTATGCCTTGTGCTGCACCTGTTACTAAAACTGTTTGCCCATCAAATTCCCCTAAGTTCATTTTCTCTATCCTTTCACATAAACATTAATTTCATTAAGTAACATAAATGATATTGATTTTCATTATCAGTCGTGTTGTAAAAAATAATACACTTACTAAACTAATTGGTCAAGTGCGCATTACTTTAAAATCCATTTTATTGATAATGTTTTTCATTTACTATCTTACACCGAAATGATAATGTTTCTCAATAAACTTGTCAATCTTTTTTTATTTTTCAGATAAAGTATTTTAATGCTTCTTAATAAAATCATACCTAAACGCATTAAATGTACTTATATTATAAATAAAATTCAAACTCCTCTTTTTAAAATTGAAGAAGATAAACTAGAGATACGTTCATTTACAATGCTTTATGAAAAACTCAAGTATATATTTTCTCAATATTTTTCTGAAAATATATCTTACAAATACTAATGAATGTCTTCTTTATCATTTAAGATTTAATATATATTTCGAATATGATGTATCAATTTATTATATTCCAAATGGGTATTCCACTCACTTTTACATCTATAAAAATCACAAAAGTAATTTAACCTTGTTAAAATAACTCATAAAAAAGCATCCTAATTAATAGAATAGGATGCTTTTTCGTAATCATAGTGTTATAGAAGATTTGTATACTTATGCTACGCTGCGATACTCTTCTTCTTGTTCTTTTTTCTGTTTAGGTGCTTGAATTAAAATTGCGATAATGAATGACACGACACATAATACACCGATCACCATGAACGTTGGTTTGAATCCACCTAGAAGTGCACCGATAAAGGAACCTGCAAGCGCCCCAAATCCAAATCCTTGATACACAATTCCGTAGTTCTTACTATGGTTTTTCATACCGAAGAAATCACCAACAATAGCTGGGAAAATAGTGATATTTCCACCAAAGCAAAACGCTACACTTGCTACACATACGAAGTAAATACCATAATTTAAATCTACAAAACTTAGAACTAAGACTGAACTCGCCATAACAACAAAAGTACCAGTAACGATTTTTAAACGCCCAATTTTATCCGATAACGGTCCTAAAATGATACGACCTAATGTATTGAAGATTGCAACCATAGCCACCGCATTAGCTGCTGTTGCTGCGCTAAGTCCTACAAGTTGAACACCAATGTCTTTTACCATACCAATTAAGTATAAGCCACTCATACATGATGTAAATAACATGATAAATAATAAGTATACTTGTTTTGTGCCTAACATTTCTTTCGTTGTGTATTCCTTAGTTTTTGTTTCATGAACTGCTCCTTGATCTGCAGCTTGATGGATTAAACAAGCACCAATTACAATCATAGCTGTAACAATTAAACCCCAGTATATAAATGCTTGCGATACACCAACTGATTCAATCAACTGTGCGTTAACGTATTTAAAGATTAAGCTACCTGAACCATATGCAGAGACAGAAATACCAGCAATTAAACCTTTACGCTCTGGAAACCACTTTATTAAATTTGATAGTGAAGTGATATATGCTGTACCATCTGCATAACCTACAACAACTCCTGCTAGTACATAAAGCAATATTAATGAAGAAGCTTGTGAACTAAGTATTAACCCTAGTCCTAATGCTAATCCAGCTATCATAATAAGTTTACGAAGTCCCCATTTTTCTTGCAATTTACTCGCAAATAAAGTTGAAAATGCTAAAGAAAGACTAGTAATTGAGAAAGTTATCGCAACAGCGTTAAGACTCCAACCGTATTTACTAACTAAAGGCTGATTGAATAAACTCCATGTATATATCGTCCCAAGCCCCATTTGTACTATAACTGTGCCAAGGACAACAAACCATGGATTAACAGTTGATTTTTTCATACCTTTCCGCCTCCTCTTTCTATTTCAATGCTATTCGCTAAATTTACTTTTTTTATGTTCATTTTGGTCACCTCTTTTGATTTGACACCTTCATTGTATAAGATGTTTTCGTTCATGTAAGCACTTACAAGACAGAGCGTCAAAAACGTAGAATCAGTTACAAAAAACGAAGGATGAAATACAAAAACTACTTATTAAATACGTAACAGTTATTTAATAAGTAGTTTTTGTATAAGCTCGATTTACATTTGTTTTTGAACCCTTTTTTAAAAAGTGAAACAATAAAACCGTCTCTTTACTATTTATTAAAGAGACGGTTTTATTAGGTCAATTCATAAGCCTGACTTTTTTTATACGTTTATAATTGTTTCTTCAAATGTAACAATTGGCTCTACAAATTCCATCATAATGAAAGCATTTTTAATACGTCTTGTTAAAACTTCTTTTAATTCTGCACACATTTGTTCTGTAAGTGATTTTACAAATACAAAGTTATGATAATAAATCACACTCTTCTCTTTACTTAATGGGTTTAAAAACATCCCTTCTTTTGTAACGAGAGCATTAGAATGCCCCGATAAAGTTGAAAGAAACGTCTCTAAAATTTTTATTTCTCTTTTTGAAAACGATTCTTCACAAACTACTTTAATATTCATTTCTGTTATCATTTATATATTCCCCCAACCATTTTTTCACAAGGGGATACTATAATACTATTAAATTTTCACAAGACTCCCCTTGTCGTTCATAAAATTCACCAGAAAACTAAGTTGACTAACTTGTTTTTTCCCTTTATTCATATAAATCTCTCCTTTCGTATATATTACTTCTCCATTTGTAATTGATTACCTTTTTATATTAAAGTTTTTCTATGTTTTTAATTGGAATTTTACCAATTAGAGATCTTATTAATAAACGTATATTTTTCTTATACTCCTGAAAAAAACTTTACTTATCTACTTTACGTTTTGTGCTACATAGTGTCTGTTTTTTGAATAATTTGTTTCTCTGCAGTATTTACATAGAAATATTGTTTCGCTAATGCTGAAAACAATTTACTTTGCTTATAATAAAGTGAAACTTTAATCAACCCTCACCAATCGGGCTTTTATGCGCAGCAGGGCCCCCACCTAACTTCTTTGCTTCCACTGAATTTTGAGGTGGGGGTCTTACTGCCCAGCAAATAGCGGGATAAACTTAAATAAAATATAACTTTTAACATAAGAGTACTTTATACTCTTCTATTAGAGAACAAATTTTTTCCCAATAAATAAAACTAAATATTCACTAATATATCTATCCGTGGTTTAATATATATAATAAAAAAATATTTCTGTCTTTAATGAGGAGGTACTATGAAAGCAAACGTAGGGGATACTATACTTTTTCAACGAAATAATTTAAAGATTACAGGATCTGTATTAAAACTTTATACTGAATCGGTCTTAGTTGAAATTACAAATGTAAGCGGTGGTACTTTTGAATTTGATCGAACAATTGTAAATCATAAAAACTATAAAGTTTTAAATACAAATACATAAAACAACACAAAATAGCCCCTGCTCAACAGCAGGGGCTATTTTATATAAAAATATTTCACTAGTTTATATACCCTAAAACATTAACAATCTTACTCGCTTTTAAATTGTTAATATGATAATAAATTTCTAAACCTCTTCTCTCTGCTCGTAACACTTTACCCTTCATTTTTGATAAATGTTGTGAAACAGTAGATTGCGGAATATTCAGTAACTCTGTTAATTGTGTTACATTACAAGTTTTTCTCGTACTTAATTCATTTACAATTTGCAGTCTGATTGGATGCGCCATAATTTTTAAAATATCTACATCTTCTTCTGAAACTAAAGTTTTTCTCATTTCACTCGTATATGTTGTCATAAGACATTCCCCTTTTATATGAATTCCATATTCATAAGATCTATTTCCAAATTTTTTAAAACCCTTGATTAAAACTTTCATATAGAAATAAAAGGATTTTAAATTTTTGAAAACAGAACTTACATTTACTTTATTTATTTATTTGGTACATATACATAATACAATGTTAATATGTGCTCTATGTGAAGTTCACATAAATTTGTGATGAAGATTTACTTAGCCACTCGCATCCTACTCATCTAATTACCCACTGCATAAAATCATCAGTTATTTTAACACATTTTAGGCGTTTGTATATACTATTTATAAAACAACTTTTATAAAGGGAGGATTCATATGCCTACAGCGTTACAAGAAGAAGTCGAAGAAGCACGGGAAACATATGTCAGTCGTATCATCTTAGTTGGAGGATCGACTTTATTTTTAGTAGGCGGGGTTATCTCAGCAATTTCAGCTTTTAAAGCTTATAATCGTTTGGAGAATACGCCGCCTTCTACAGATAATTCATAGATATTTTATAAAATAAAACGTCGCCTCCAATATGAAGAGACGACGTTTTATTATTCATACATATGACACTAAAAGTATCGGTAGATTCCCTACTCCATTTTTTAAGCTTACTTCACCACAAACCGCGTCTGACTACACCCATCCTTCTGCTTCGTTACTTCTAATACAGCCGGCATTGCGTTTTTCAGCTCTTGTACGTGTGAAATGACACCGATAAATCGACCTGATTTTTGTAAGTCAATTAAGGCGTCTACTGCTTTCGTTAATGATTCTTCATCTAATGAACCGAACCCTTCATCGATGAACATCGTTTCGATGGAAATACCACCTTCATATGCTTGAATGACATCTGCCATTCCTAGCGCTAGGCAAAGTGATGCATTAAATTTCTCTCCGCCGGATAATGTTTTTACATCGCGCGTTTGGCCAGTGTATGCATCGTACACATCTAAGCCTAATCCACTTTGACGATTTCTCTTTTCAACTCGTTCACTTCGTTTTAAATAAAATTGTCCGTTTGATAATTTACGTAATCGTTCGTTTGCAATTTGAACAATTTGTTCTAAATACTCAATTAAGATGTAACGTTCAAATGATATACGGCTCTCGTTATCACCTTTCATTACTTCATATAAGTCAACAAGTTCTTGGAAGGCTTTTTCTTCCTCATGAATTTGCTCATCAATACGTCTAATGTTTTCATGTAAATCAGAAATATATGTTACCGCATTTTGCGCACGTTGACGTTTTTCTTTAATGATATCGAGATTAATTTGTAATTCTGTTATGTGTTCACCTAACGCTGTAATATCCATATACTCTTTATCTTTTAATTCAGCTTGTAACTCTTCAATTTGTTTTGCAAGCACTTCAAGCGATGAATAATAACCTTGAATTTCTTTTTGTAACATTTCCATCTCGTGATCGCTTAATTTGGCTTCTTTATACGTGAATTCGTCTGTAAACCCGCTTTGTTCTAGCTCTTTCATAAAGCGTGCGAAAGTCTCTTCTTTCTTTAATTTTGCACTTTCAAATTGATTAGAAGCACCTTTTTGTTCTGCTTGAATACGTATATTTTCATTTTGCCAATGCTGATACGCTTCCTGCACTTTCTTCCATTCGTCCTCCATTAACCTAAGTTCCTGCATAGCTTGGTCAAACTGTGCTTTCCAGGCTTGTACTGTTTGTAAGTTTTCTGGAATATTTCGTTTATCATGTTCATATGACGTACGAAGTTGCATACACTCCATTTCTGTACGGTGCTGCATTGTTTCCACTTCTCGTTTTTGTTTCTGAAGTTCTTCTATTTTTTCTTCTACGCTTTTCATGTTCGCAGCAATCTGCTTACGTGTTTCTTCACTTGCTTTTAACGTATTAACGTCTGCAGCTAATTGTTTTCCTTTTTGAACAAGTGCACTATATGTTTCAGCTAATTTTTCCGAGTTGTAGCCGCGCTTCACAACTTCTTCTATCACTTGTTCATATTGTAGTCGATAGAAATTCCATTTCTCCTCTACTTGCACATGTAATTTTTCAGCAATGTTCTTCTTATCTCTTAAATCGTTTAACTCTTTTTCATCGATCGCATTACTTTGCTCTGTAGCTTTTTGCGGATGATTCGTACTACCACATACCGGACAAGATTCACCGTCATGTAAATGAAGAGCTAATATACCAGCTTGTTCACTTAACCAGCGGCGCTCCATGTTTTCATATGCACGAACTGCCACTTGCATTTTATTATTTGCCGCTTCTTTTTCTTGCTCGAATTTTTGTTTTTCTTGCCAAACATCATATGCTTGCTTTAAAACTTTTGCATCTTCTCGCATATTCGTTAGTTCTTCTACTTTAGCTACATATTGCTCAAGTGCTTGTTCTAATTGCTGCAATTCATCAGACATTCTCTGTTTTTTGTTTGTATGCTCTTCTAGTTGTTGATCTAACTTTTGCATACTTTCTTTTAATTTCCCTATTTGGATTTCGGTATTTTGTAAATTCAGCTTTCTCTCAGCTAATGATTCAATAATCGCTTGTAACTCTTCTAATCTTTGAACAAGTTTTTTAGCCTCTTCTCGCTCAGCTTCTTTATTCTTTACTACTTCATACTTCTCCTGAGCAAGTTCAAAGCTATTCATTATCTGTTCTTGTTTGACGCTTATCTGTTTTAACAAACTTTCAGCTTTCTGCTCATTTTCCATCGCTTCTTCATACCATTGTTCAAATGGTAATAAGCGCTTTGCTTGTTCCGCACGTTTAAAGGATTTTTCTTTCCTTTCAATTGCTGCACGGTTCTCTTGTAAAGTGTTATATTTCTCATTCTTTTGTTGTAAATCTATAAATTTCTCATTTACAGATTTTGCTGCATGAAAACGTGTTTCTGCATCCTTTAATTGCTTCGTTTGAACATCTTGTTCTACTTGTAATTGCTCAACCTCTGCCTTATACACGGTTGTTTCTTGTTCTAACGCTTCTACTACTTGATGCGTATTTACATGTTCTTGTGCCACTAATGTCTCTAATAATGCTCCATCACGGATTGGTAATTTAAAAACATTACGGAAATAGAGCTCTCTCTCTTTTTGTTTTTCTTGCAAGACATCTTTCCATTGTTTTCTCTTTTGATCAAGTAACTCACGCATTAATTTATAACGATCCGTTTTAAAAATACGACGTAAAATCTCTTCTTTGTTTTCCGTCTCAGATGTTAATAGTTTTCGGAATTCCCCTTGGGGTAACATAACAATTTGGCTAAATTGATGTTTACTTAACCCAATTAAATCTTCCACTTTTTTGTTTACGTCTGTTACATGAAAACGATCGACGGCTGGAACGTTTTCTCCATCAATAACTTCATATAATTCTACTGCATGTCCTGTAATGGTCTTATTCCCTTGTTTTTTATGTCCAAGTTGTCGTTTTATTTCATAGCGTTTCCCTTTTAACTGAAAGGTTAATTCAACACTTGTATAAACATTATCATCAGCAAATTGACTTCGAAGCATGCTCGTATCACTACGTTCTTCTCCACTAGCCTCACCATATAACACATAACAAATCGCATCAAAAATCGTTGTTTTTCCAGCTCCCGTATTCCCAGAAATAGCGAAAATACGATGTTCTCCAAGATCTTCAAAATCGATTACTTCTTTCTGTTTATATGGCCCGAATGCTGTCATAATAAGCTGAATCGGTCTCATCCTCGTTCACCTTCCCGTTCTTGCACTGTTTGTAATACATCTATAAATAGGCGTTCTTTCTCTTCTGATAAATCTAACCCTTTCATTTCTTTATAGAAAGCCTTTAAAAGAGATAAATCATCCGTTTTATGTCTTGAAACCGTTACTTCATTTGTATCTGTGAGTTCTCGCCTTTGCATCGCTCTTTCAACGTGCATTGCATTTGGATATACAGATCGTATTTTCTCCATTGGCTGTAAGACAGGGTTTTCGTCTAATAATCTTACAAATACGTAATCTTCACTTACTGGGTGCTGTAATAATTCATCTATTTTCGCTTCTACTGTTCGCATTTTACGACGTGGTGAAAGTAACCTTTTTTCAATTGCTACTTCACCAGTTTCATTCAGTTCTACAATGTAATAACCTTTTTTATGTTTCTCTTCAGAAATTGAATAGGCAAGTGGTGAACCTGAATATCTAATGGTCTCATTACGTACGAAATGCGCTTGATGTAAATGTCCAAGCGCTGTGTAATGAAACTTATCAAAATAATGACTATTTACATATTCAGCACCACCAATTGAAAGTGGTCGTTCTGCATCACTTGTATTCTCCTCCGCTTCTCCTGAAGAAGTTACAAATGCATGTCCAACAAATACATGTCTAGCTTCTTTATCCATCGTTTCAGAGAGCTCATTCATAAAAATGCGCATCGCATCATCATGAGAACGTACGTCTTCATTTTTCAACACGTGTCTAACTATACTTGGGTCTGCATACGGTATTAGATGGAAGTGAACCTCTCCATATTCATCATTTAGTACAACAGGTTCGTACGGGAATTGAAATTGACCTGCAATATGTAATCCTTGTTTTTTCATTAAACTACTTCCAAAATGGATACGATCCGGACTATCATGATTACCAGCTACTGCAATAACTGGTGTTTGTAAATCAATAACTATTTTTTGCAGCACATCATTTAATAAGTCTACTGCTTCTGTAGGTGGAATTGCTCGGTCATATAAATCCCCTGCAATAATTACAGCATCTGGTTTTTCTTCTTCAACAGCCTGTACAAACTGATCTAATACAATCTTTTGGTCTTCAGTCATATACACGCCATGAACAAGCTTTCCTAAATGCCAATCAGCTGTATGAAATAACTTCATATTTTTCTACTCCTTTTAATTTACTGATTTTAGTGAAACGAGTTGATAGTTTATTGTAGTTTTTCCGTTCTCCCACTCTAGTTTCAATATCGTTGCACTTCCAATTCTTTCTTCATTTGATTTATATAAAGGCAATATTTCTTTAATTGTAAATAAGTGGTAACCATCCAATATTAATTGAAATATATTTTCTTCAATATGTAATCTTACTTCTTTTTCATTTGAAATAATTTTTGTGTGCATCTCAAATTTCATGATAGATACAACCCCTTTTTATAATCTCTACATTTTAATAGTATAGTGGCTATGCAAGATTGACAAGTACATACACAGCAAAGTACACACTTTTCTATTGTTATATGCTTTATGTATTTTATATAAAATACGGTATGTGAAATTTTACATTTCCCCCAAAATAAAAATGCCTATTGTGACATCTTTATTTTTGTATAAAGTCTTTCATTACATAATATAAAACGGTAATTAAGACGATTGCGACGAAAAATGAGAACACTGCGACAATGTAGCCATCTTTATTTAATAAAATACAGAATGAAATAGATATTATAAAAATCGGAAATACGAGACGTACTTTATCCTTCACTTCTTCTGTCGTATCTGTATGATGAAAATACTGCGTTATTCCTATCATTAAAAAAGACAAAATAATAACCGACAATAGTAAAGGTCCTGGCATTCCGATTTCTCCTTTCTCTATTTCTAATTCAATGTAAAATTTTTTATTACACTTGTACGATTTATTTTTTCTTCAAACACACTTTTAGAATTGATAATGAACATTTCACACCTATATAATAGCGCTTTTATCATTATAACTTCAAATAATTACACTTACAGTAATGTTGTAATATTCCCCCTCAGTCTCTGAAATCCTGCAAAGATAACTCGTCAAAATATGCAGTGACCAAATTAATATTTACCGTCAACTTTTGACAAAATTTATAAAGGACATTTCAGTACATATCAAGAATTAAGAATAAGAAGATATGTAAGGGAGGATGCATTATGACTGAACAAGTTTTATTTTCTGTTAGTGAAAACGGCGTTGCGACAATTACTTTAAACCGTCCAAAAGCACTTAATTCTTTATCTTATGACATGTTACAACCTATCGGACAAAAACTTAAAGAGTGGGAACACGATGAGCGTATTGCACTTATCGTGTTAAAAGGAGCTGGCACAAAAGGTTTTTGTGCAGGTGGCGACATTAAAACTCTTTATGAAGCGCGTTCCAATGAAGTGGCATTGCAACATGCAGAACGTTTTTTTGAAGAAGAGTATGAAATTGATACATATATTTATCAATATACAAAACCGATTATTGCTTGTTTAGATGGAATTGTAATGGGCGGTGGTGTCGGTCTTACAAATGGTGCGAAGTATCGCATTGTAACTGAGCGTACGAAATGGGCAATGCCAGAGATGAATATCGGCTTCTTCCCAGACGTCGGAGCTGCATATTTCTTAAATAAAGCGCCTGGATATACAGGACGATTCGTTGCTTTAACAGCATCTATTTTAAAAGCTTCTGACGTATTATTTATTAATGCTGCAGATTACTTTATGACATCTGATTCATTACCAGAGTTTCTTACTGAACTTGAAAGTGTAAATTGGCATAAAGAAGATGATGTACATACTAATTTAAAAGAAGTTATTCGTACATTTGCAACTGCTCAAAACTTAGAAAGCGAGCTCGCTCCTTCATTAGAAGTAATCAATTCACATTTTGCTTTCGATACAATTGAAGAAATCATCCATTCATTGGAGAAAGATGAAAGTTCCTTTGCTCTAAAAACGAAAGAAACACTGTTATCAAAATCCCCTATTTCACTAAAAGTAACATTAAAACAGTTTATTGATGGACAAGATAAATCCGTTGAAGAATGTTTCGCTACGGACCTTATACTTGCTAAAAACTTCATGAGACATGAAGATTTCTTCGAAGGAGTACGCTCCGTTGTCGTTGATAAAGATCAAAATCCGAATTATAAATATAAACAGTTAAGTGACGTTTCAGAAGAAGATGTCAATCGTTTCTTTAACTTACTTAATGCATAAAATGAAATTGTCATGAGGGGATATTTTGTTCATCCCCCACCTAACTTCTTTGCTTCAGCTAAATCTTGTGTGGTGAAAATCTTACTACCCGCAAATAGCGGTATAAAATCGAGGCTATATAGTAGTGTAATTACAGCTACTATATAGCCTTTTTTATTTAATTATTTTTAATAAAATTTAATTTTATTAAATCCATTTTTGTGCTACACTGATTTTAATCAAATATTCTAAAAATAAAAAGGAGGGGCGGCTATGATAGAAAATTATCTTCTTTTCATCATTATGTCTATTTGCCTTATCATTTTACCTGGTCCAGATACAGCAATGGCTACGAAAAATACATTGGTTGCTGGTAAAGTCGGTGGAGTGAAAACAGTGTTTGGTACATGTATTGCACTATTAATTCATACTTTAGCTGCTGTAATTGGTCTTTCTGCACTTATTGTAAAGTCAGCTCTTTTATTTTCTATTTTCAAGTACGTTGGGGCTCTCTATTTAATATATATCGGTATTAAAGCCCTTTTAGCAGTAAGAAACAAAGAAAACTTAGATACAAATGATCTATCTTTGAATAATGAAAACGAACATACTTCTTGCTTTCGCCAAGGATTTCTTACAAATTTATTAAATCCTAAAGTAGCAGTCTTCTTTTTAACTTTTTTACCACAATTTTTAAATCCAAATCATAATACATTTATTCAACTTCTTGTAATGGGCCTTACTTACCTCGTTTTAACAGTCATTTGGTTTGCATTTTATATATTTTTAATTGATAAAATTAGTGCTTTTATGAAAAAACCGAAGACGCAACGTTATATTCAAGGGCTAACAGGAGTCGTCCTAATTGGATTTGGTATTAAACTAGCTTTTGAAAAAAATAATTAACAAGACGAAAACCACCACTATTAATAGTGGTGGTTTTCATCTAATAACTGATTTGGTTGTTTACTCTATATTAAAACCAGCGCTCAGTTACAACTTTTTTACGTGTATAGAATTGAACGCCATCTGTACCATTTGTACCTAAATCACCAAAGAATGAAGCTTTATTTCCTGCAAATGCGAAGAATGCCATTGGTGCTGGAACGTTTACGTTTACACCAATCATACCAGCATCGATATTATCACGGAATGTTTGTGCATGTTTACCATTTGACGTATAAATAACCGCACCATTTGCAAATTTAGATTGATTTGTTAGTTTAATACCTTCTTCTAAATCTTTAACACGTACAATACTTAATACTGGAGCAAAAATTTCATCTTGCCAAATTTTCATTTCTTGATTCACGCCATCAAAGATTGTCGCACCTACAAAGTAACCTTCTCCAACTTCTTCATTAATTTTACGGCCATCTACTAATAAAGTTGCCCCATCTGCTACACCGCTATTAATATAGCCTAAAACGCGCTCTTTATGAGATTCACGGATTAATGGTCCAACATAGTTATCTTCGTTAAAGCCATCGCCTACTTTTAATTTTTTCGTTTCTGCTACTAATACATCAATAAATTCATCAGCAATTTCATCCACTACTGCTACTACTGAGCATGCCATGCAGCGCTCTCCACTACTTGCAAATGCAGATCCAATTACACCTTGTACTGTTTTCTCAAGATTGCAATCTGGCATTACAATCGCATGGTTTTTCGCACCTGCTAATGCTTGTACACGTTTTCCGTGTTTCGTACCTGTTTCATATACGTAACGAGCTACCGGCTCAGAGCCAACGAACGAAACAGCCTGAATATCTTTATTTTCTAAAATGCTATTTACAACATCTTTTCCGCCTTGCACTAAATTTAATACGCCTTTTGGGAAACCTGCTTCATAGAATAATTCTACAAGTCGCTCCGCTAAAAGTGGCGTTCTTTCAGATGTTTTTAATACGAATGTATTACCGCAAGCAATTGCAAGTGGGAACATCCATAACGGAATCATCATCGGGAAGTTAAACGGTGTAATACCAGCAACAACTCCGATTGGGTAGCGCCAAATCGATCCATCAATTCCGCTAGCGATATTCGGAAGTGCTTGACCCATCATTAAATTTGGCGTAGATGTTGCAAGTTCTACCGCTTCAATACCACGCTGTACTTCACCTGTTGCATCCGTTAGCGTCTTACCATTTTCTAGCGTAATGATTTTTGCAAGCTCATCTTTGTTTTCTTGTAATAGCTGTAAATATTTATATAAATTTCTTGAACGATTTGGAACTGGTACTTTAGACCATGTTTCGAATGCTGCTTTTGCCGCTTCAACAGCTTTTTCAACATCTTCTTTTGGAGATAGTGGAACGTAAGCGATAATTTTTCCAGTCGCTGGATTTGGAACTGCTTCTACTTCCGTACCTGTCGATTCAACCCACTCACCGTTAATGTGATTTTTTACTCGTTTAATTTCAGTTGTAATCATTGTATTCTCTCCTTTGTATAATTTATTTTTGATTAGAAATTAATTGCTCGCTAACTTTCTTATATAAAGCAGCCATATCGTTTTCACCATATCCAGCTTGACTCGCTTCGTCATATACGTTTAATAACATTTCGCTTACCGGTAAATGGAGTTCGCTTTCCTTAGCTAAGTCAACTGCAAATCCTAAATCTTTCTTCAATAAGTTCACAGTAAATCCTGGCTCGTAGTTTTCAGGTGCTATAAAACTTTTATAATTACGTTCATAAATTCTACTTTGACCGTAACTTACATTTAAAATATCAAACATTTTATCTAAATCCATATTATTCTTTTTCGCTAATGTTAAAGCTTCACTCACACCAGCTGTATAAAAACCAATTAATAAGTTATTAATTAACTTAACAGTTGTACCACTATCAATCTGCTCACTAACGTGGAAAATGTTCGCGCCTAGTACGCCCATGATAGATTCCGTTTTCTCATATACGTCTTTCAATCCACCAACCATAAACGTTAATGTACGGTTTTCGGCTCCTATTACACCACCGCTCACAGGTGCTGCTAAAAAGTCTACTTTCTTTTCCTTTGCAGCTTCCTCTAACTGTTTGTTTAACTGCGGCGATACCGTACTTGTATCAATGAAAACTACATTCGAGTGACCATTTTCAAATAATCCTTCTGCTCCAAAATATACCGCTTCAACAGCGCGAGGTGAAGGTAAACTTGTAAAAACTACATCACATGTTTCTGCTAGTTTTGAGATTGATAGACCGATAATTCCGCCTTCTTTTTCAAAGGACGCTTCCGCCTCTTTATTTAAGTCCACGCCATATACTGTGTAACCTGATTTAACTAGATTTTTTGACATTGGAAGGCCCATGTTACCTAAACCGATAAAACCAATCTTTTTCATATCGCTTTCCTCCTATTTACACAATATATTTCCCGCGATTTATAATAGCTTTCGCAATTTCTCTCTTCTTCGTAAATACGTTCGTGTATAAAGGCACTAATAATTGACGGATTTCAGCTAAAATTACATGTCTATCTTGTTCTTCTGTGACAGCCGCTGAAAGTACAGAAATCGCCGCTTCTTCTACTTTACGGTATCCTTCTTCACAAATAACATCCGTTATTAATTGCTTCGTACGTTCTTTTTCCTCACCATTTTTACTTACCGCTTTTCTCGTACGTAAAAACGCTGATTCCATGACGTACACGTCCGTCAACATATTTGAAATTACACGTGAATATTCTTGTTCTTGGTCAATTTTTAGGCCTGGAGTTTTAGAGAGCGTTTTCAAAGATTGTTTCAACAATTTTTTCGCTAATAAAATGTAACGATGGTTTCTTTCTACATTTGCTACATCACTTTCTACTTCAGTATCTTCTAATTGTTCGATTTGCTTCATTAACATTTTGGCAACTGTTAATCTATTAATTTCGTTCGTTCCTTCAAAAATACGACTAATTCTAGCATCACGATATAATCGTTCTACCTCATACTCTTGCATATAACCGTAACCACCATGAATTTGTACAGCTTCATCTACGATATAAGCAAGTGTTTCAGAAGCATTTACTTTATTCAGTGCACATTCAATTGCAAATTGGGACATTTTCTTCATAAGATCTTCATCGCTCTCATGAATTGCTTCATCGATTACACCTGCCGTACGATAAGCTGCACTTTCGGCTCCATATGTAGCAATGATCATATTTGCAATTTTCTCTTGAATCATCGTAAAGTCTACTAATTCCGTTTGGAACTGTTTTCGCTCTTTTCCATATTGAACCGACAAACCAATTGCTTGTTTTGCTGTTCCAATATTTCCAAAAGCAAGTTTAAGTCTAGCAAAGTTAAGAATATTAAGGGCTACGTGATGCCCTTTCCCAACTTCCCCTAAAACATTTTCAGCAGGGATGACAACATCTTCTAAAATAAGAGTCGCTGTTGAAGAACCTTTAATCCCCATTTTCTTTTCTTCTAATCCAATAGATACACCTTCACATGTTCTTTCGACAATAAACGCTGTCATTCCTTTATTTGTCTTCGCAAAAACAACGTATACATCTGCCATATGAGCATTTGTAATCCATTGCTTCTCACCATTTAACTTCCAAGCTGTTCCCTCTTCATTCAATACGGCGCTTGTTTTTGCACTTAATGCATCCGAACCAGCATTTGGCTCTGTTAAAGCATAAGCCCCAATCCATTCTCCCGATGCGATTTTCGGTAAATATTTTTCTTTTTGCTCTTTCGTTCCATAATATATGTAAGGCAATGTACCGACACCAGCGTGTATATTAAAAGAAACGCTAAACGCACCAGCGTAACCCATTTTCTCTGCTACAAGACCTGAGACAGCCTTTCCTAACTCGAACCCGCCATAATCTTCTGGTACCTCAATGCCTAATAATCCAAGTTCCCCAGCTTTCTCAAATAATTGACGAGAAACTTTATAGTTATGTTGTTCAATATTCTCCATTTGTGGAACAATTTCTTGTTTAACGAATTGTTCTGTCGTTTTTGCGATTAAATCTTCATCACCTGAAAAATCTTCTGGTGTAAAGTAAGTATGATTTATATCTTTATTAAGTGAAAAGAATTCATCCCATGGTAACTTCGTTTTCTCCATATGTATCCCCCTATCATTCGGCTTTCATAGCTTTTTGCTTATGCTCGTCTACGATGAGTGGAATATCTTTTTTGAAAATAGAAGGCGATGATTTTTCACATCAAGCATTTTATTTTGCCAAAGATGTATTTTCATCGCCTTCGCTGCTTTATCTATTGATCTTCTGATAATACTGTTTTTGCAATACCAGTATCTAACTCTTCAAAGTCATGATATGAAATTGTTTCGTATAATTCACTTCTCGTTTGCATATTAGAAAGTGCATCTTTTTGAGAACCTGTTTCTTTAATTAAAGCAAACACATTTTCATACGCTTTCGCTGCAACGCGAAGTGAAGTTACAGGATAAATAACCATTTGGAAACCCATATTCGCAAATTCCTCTGCACTATAATATGGAGTTTTTCCGAATTCAGTCATATTCGCAAGCAAAGGTGCATTTACCTTACTATTAAATAGACGGAATTCTTCCTCTGATTGAAGCGCTTCAGGGAAAATTGCGTCTGCACCTGCTTTTACATATGCATTTGCTCTTTCAATTGCTTCATCTAATCCTTCAACGCCACGAGCATCAGTACGTGCTACAATGTATAAGCTCGGTGCAACTTCTTTAATCGCTTTAATTTTTTGAACCAATTCTTCTGTAGTAACAAGTTTCTTACCATTTAAATGTCCACATTTTTTTGGTAATTGCTGATCTTCAATTTGGACAGCTGCTACTTTCGCTTCCACCATTTCTACAGCTGTTCTCGCCACATTTAGTACACCACCAAATCCTGTATCAATGTCAACAAGAACAGGTAAGTCTGTAGCTCTTACTAAATCTCTTGCTCTCTCAGCCACTTCAGTAGACGTCACGATACCTAAATCTGGTAAACCTTTACTTGCAGTATAAGCAGCTCCTGATAAATAAAGAGCTGAAAAACCTGTATTTTTCGCAACAAGAGCTGCCATTGCATCATGAGCACCTGGAATTTGCAAAATTTCATTTGCTTCTACTAAAGCTCGGAATCGATTCGCAAGCTCCTCTTGTGTTGACTGTTTTTTCACAACCCAAGCCATTCTAAATTCCCCCCTATTATTAAATTAAGAATAGATCTACAAATTCGTTTACATTCATATTTTCTAGTTTTTCTTCATTTAAACAAACTTCATGAATTTGTTCTTGTTGCTTACTAGAATAATGACCTGCCATATTTGCAGTGAATTTTTGAACAACTTTTGGAATTGCTTCGTCTCTACGGAAGCGGTGACCAAGCGGATATTCACATTCCACATTTTCTGTTACTGTGCCATCTTTAAAGTGAACTTGAACAGCGTTGGCGATTGAGCGCTTGTTCGGGTCAAGGTAATCTAAACTGTACTGTTTGTTTTCAACAACAACCATCTTATTACGTAATTCATCTACACGTGGATCGTTTGCTACTGCATCTTCATAATCGTCTGCAACGATATCTCCTTTTAATAAACCAATTGCCGTAATGTATTGTAAGCAATGATCACGATCAGCTGGGTTATTTAATGGACCTTCTTTATCAATAATACGAATTGCTGATTCATGAGTTGTAATTGTAATACGGTCAATTTCATCTAATCTCTCTTTAATTTCCGGATGCAACTTCACTGCACATTCTGCAGCCGTTTGTGCATGGAATTCTGCTGGATATGACACTTTAAATAATACATTTTCCATTACATATGACTCTAGTGGTCTTGCTAATTTTAATTCTTGTTTATTGAATAATACATCTTGGAATCCCCATCCTGGCGCAGATAATGCTGTTGGATAACCCATTTCACCTTTTAGAGCAGTCATTGCAAGATGAACACCGCGGCTCGTTGCGTCACCTGCAGCCCATGATTTACGTGAGCCCGTATTTGGAGCATGACGATATGTACGAAGACTAGAATTATCAATCCACGCATGTGATAATGCATTAAAGATTTCTTCACGTGTTCCGCCAAGCATTTTCGCAACTACTGCAGTTGTTGCTACTTTTACATATAATACATGGTCAAGACCAACTCTGTTTAAGCTGTTTTCTAAAGCAAGCACGCCTTGAATTTCATGTGCTTTAATCATCATTTCTAATACTTCACGTACTTTTAAAGCTTCTTTTCCTTCTGAAATACGAACACGGCTAATATAATCTGCAACTGCTAAAATTCCGCCTAGGTTATCAGATGGATGTCCCCACTCTGCTGCAAGCCAAGTATCGTTATAGTCTAACCAACGGATCATACATCCGATATTAAATGCACCTTTTACTGGATCTAGTACATAAGACGTACCTGGTACACGTGTACCATTTGGCACGATTGTTCCTGGCACAACTGGTCCTAGTAATTTCGTACATTCTGGATATTGCAGTGCTAAAATTCCACATCCAAGTGTATCAAGTAATACGTAACGAGCTGTACTGAATGCTTCTGCACTAGTAACCTCTTTATTTAATACATAATCGGTAATCTCTTCTAATAATGCATCTTTTTGCTTAATTTCATTTGTTTTAATCATGCTATTCTTCCCTTTCTGTCGAAAATTCGTTATTATTAATGATGGGTGTCGGTCAAACACCCATCTGGCGGGCGGCGCTAACAACTCCTCAGTTGTTCTTATTTACTAAGTACATGTCGCTCGCCAATATAATTTACACGAGGACGGAACAAACGATTATTTGCATGTTGCTCAATAACGTGCGCACATAACCCCACTGTTCTAGAGCTAAAGAAGATTGGTGTGTAAAGTTGAATTGGAATACCTAGCATCCAATATACTGGAGCTGCATAATAATCAAGATTTGGATAAATTCCTTTTTCTTTTTCCATAATCTTTTCTCCAGCTTCACACATTTCATATAGTGTATAATCACCTTTTACATCACATAACTGTTTTAAAGCTTCCTTCATCATAAGTGCTCTTGGATCCATCTTCTTCATATAAACACGGTGTCCAAAGCCCATAATTTTTTCTTTGTTATATAGTTTCTTCTGTAATAACTCTTCAAATTTCTCAACATTACCAGCTTCTAAAAGCATGTACATAACCGCTTCATTTGCACCGCCATGTAAACTTCCTTTTAAAGATGCAACTGCACCTGTTAAGGCACCGTATAAATCTGATTGTGTTGATGCAATAACGCGAGCTGTAAATGTAGAGTTTGGCATTTCATGCTCACTATATAAAACAAGGGAACGATCAAAGATCTTTTCCTCAAGTTCAGTTGGTTTTTTACCAGTTAACATATAGAAGAAATTCGCACTATAAGATAATTCTTTAAGAGGTTCAATTGGCTCCTCATTATTTAAAATATGATAGCTATTCGCTACAATGTTTGGCACTTTACTTAGCAGCTTGTACCCTCGGCTTTTATTCACTTCTAACGAGCGGTTTTCGATATCATTATCGTAACCAGCTAACGCTGACACACCTGTACGTAATCCATCCATGGGATGCGTCTCTTTAGGCAATGCCTTTAGTACGTTGAATACACCTTCTGGTACTGCATATTCTTCTTTTAATTTCTTTTCAAGTGTTACTTTTTCATCTTCATTCGGTAGGTGTTCCTCCAATAAAAGGTGCACAATGTCTAAATACTCTTTTGTTTTTGAGAGTTCGATTAAGTCATACCCTTGAATTACAATTTCACCTTTTACTGTGTCAAGAAACGAGATTTTCGTCTCCGCTGCCACTATACCATCTAATCCCGGGGAAAATTTCTCTTCAGCTTTCATCATTATTTCCTCCAATCCTAATAGATCTTCGTGCACATAACTGTAAGCCTTTACAATATCGTGAAACTACATTTCTATTTCAATGTATCAGAGTTTTTAGAAGATTTCAATTTATTTTATAATGATAAGTTTCCTACACTTTTCTTACTGTAACAATACAATTTTTTGAAAATAATTCTTATATTTTATAAAGAAAGGATAGACTTCTTTGCGTATTTTTAAAAACAAGATATAAAGATTTTTCATATAACACCGCCAAATATACAATTATTCTAATTTTATTTGAGAAATAGAAAAAACGAGCTGTACATAAATACAGCTCGTTACTATATGATATTTATTTCACTATCTCTTAAATATAATTTTTATATAAAACTTATTCATTTTTAATAAAGTTATTATTTTACATAATTAAATTGAATTTCTTCCATTTCCTCATGATAACTTACAAATAAATCATAGTTTTGAAAATACCAAAGATCATCAGAATCTACAAAAAATATAATACCTTCCTTCTCAACTGACACTATTTCGCCATCGGGTTTCTCAGCAACAACCCCTAAAGAATATCCGGGCTGAATTGAACTATCCCCTCCGTACCTTACAGTAAAACGTACAGATTCACCGTGCTTTATACGTAATTCTTCTTGGAACCATTGCAGAGCTTTACGATCAATTGAAATTCTCATCTTTATTCCTCCAGTTTACGCAAACTCTTTTTTTCCTAATCGTTGTTTTACAAAGAAGACGAAAATAATTAAGGCTATCAATGCTGAAATTGCACTCCCTGAAAATAAAATACGATAACCAAACATTTGTGAAACAACTCCAAGTAAAATAGCACCTAACCCGATTCCTAAATCAAACGCTGTAAAAAATGAAGCATTTGCAACTCCTCTTTTACTCGGATCGACAATTGTAAGCATTGCCGCTTGCAAAGCTGGCTGCGCTGAACCAAATCCAATACCGTATAATGTTGCTGCGATAATTACACCTATCAAACCATTTGAAATAGTTAAAACAACTATAGCTAAAATAGTAATACATAATGCTGGAAGTATAATGAATACTTCTCCATACTTATCTAATAGTTTCCCTGAAATTGGTCTTACAATTGTTAATGCAATTGCATATACAAGAAAGAAAGTTCCCGGGTTTACATGAATTGATGATGCAAATAACGGTAAAAAGGTTGTTATTCCTCCATATGCAAACGATAAAAAGAATACTACAATCGTGATTGTTAATACGGATTTCTCAAATAGCTGAATTTTCCCTTTTTCTTTTTGTGGCGTAAATGGGATCTTCGTTATTAATGATAATACGACTGCCATAAAAGATAACAACGTCGCTAATAAAAATAGACCATCAAATGAATAATTTTGCACAACCCATAATCCAATCATAGGTCCGATCGCCATTGCAATTGTCATCGCCATCCCGTACCAACCCATACCTTCACCGCGGCGTGAATCTGGAATAATATCCGTTATTGCTGTTCCAACAGCTGTTGTAGAAACAGCCCATGTTACTCCGTGAATAACACGTAAAACAGCTAAAAGGACAATAGTCGATGCTATATTATAGGAATACATCGTTAAGCCAAAAAAGATGAGTCCGAAAATAATAAAGGATCTTCTACCATATTGATCTAACATTCCTCCAATAATCGGTCGTATTACAACAGCAGCTATTGTAAACATCCCCATCATAAGTCCAACTTGCGATTCATTGCCACCTATCTCTTTAATAAAGAGCGGGAGCGTTGGAACAAGTAAATAAAATCCTGTAAATAAAAATAACATTGCGAAAGTCATTTGAATAAATGATTTCGTCCATAATCGTTCCATAAAAATACCTCCATACACTCGTAAAATATTACGATTAACACTCTCATTGTATATTTTTTTTATCTCTTTTCCCTCCGCAAATAGACGTATCTTTTCATATTAAATAGTCCACCATCAGCTTACATTAGTCTTAAGACTTTGTACGCATATTTTAAACGAAAGTCCTATATATGTACCTTTATACGTGTGAAAAGAATATACTAATTTATTATCACAACTTAGGAGTGATTATTTTATGTGGGTATTATCATCAAGAGTAACTGTCGCGGTTCCTTCGATACCCGAAATACATGCCCCCGCCGTTCATACAGCAAGTTCCGATGTCGGCATTGAACTTCCAGTAATTTGGCAACAATACCAATCACCAGGTCAAGCTACCCCTTCATTTTGGCATCATGGTGCCCATCCAAGTAGCACTACCTTTTATCATCCTAGCCACGCTCCACTACCTCAGGCTCAAGTCTTTTATCATTTCCCATCAATTTATTTTCAAAATTTTTATGGTACGTTTAACATTTAAAACACATCATTTCATAGCTACTACATTTAAACGAAAAAAGCACTTAAGATTGTAATTTTCACAAATCTTAAGTGCTTTTTAATATTTTTTATAAATTTTTCTTATTGCCCATTATTAGCAGGGGTCTCTCCTGCATTACCGCCAGTCTCTGGTTGTGTGGTCGCTGGTGGAGTTGTATTTCCTTGACCTCCTCCGTTATTTGCTGGAGGTGTCGT
>NZ_QOSA01000045.1:0-17027 GCF_008368795.1 Bacillus sp. BF2-3 | reverse complement strand
CAATTGGGGTGCAGTTCATTCCTCTGACTTCTTCTAAGGCATCTTTATACAAGTAGAGAATCGCCTTTTCCAGTTCGTCCTCTATCTTTTGGAGGTGTTTCTGCTTCTTGTCCCATTCCACTAGGCTCACCTACCTTGTCGAGATTCATGGAATCAGCCTCTTCTTCCTGCATCTTCTGTATCTCCGTTTTCGGATCAGAAACAACAGATAACATAGATAATCGTGTTTCTTCACTTACTAAGCCTTGTAGTTTAGACTGCACATCAGCTTCATCAGCTAAGTTGGCTGGAAGGTTTCGTGTGAATTGGAACGTCATACAAAGATAGTCTAGCTCTCCTTTATTTGAGCGTAAGTTCCAAGCGTCAAACAATAACTTAAATTGTTGTCGCAATGATTTAGTAAACTTCATTTCTAATGTTCCTGATTTAGTTTCTAAAGCTAATAACTTGTAACGAATAGCAACACCAGTAAGGTTACCACCAAATGATTCATCAGAAAGGTTCACATGCTTTGTGAAACGGCATATATTCTTTTCTAATCTGTCGAGATGGTGTTCAAGTATGTTGTCATTAAGGTCCTTAGTTAAGAAAGAAGCCTCACCATTCTCACCTACATCAAGAGCTCCTGTTTGTTTTAGCTTCTCGATAGTATCATCATCTATATCAACGCCTTTAAAGATCATATAAGCCAGACGAAACTGTTCAATCTCACTGTTTACATCGGAAAACGAACGGTCGTAACCTTCAATAAGTGATATAGCTTTATCTACATCTCCTTGTAATTCTTCATTGTTAGGAAACCCAATAAGTGGCACACCTTTAAATAAGTTAGGAATACGTTCAGTCTCTGTTAACTTATCTAAATCTTCACCAGTGTACTCAATAATGTTTGTTTCATTGTAAAACTCTACTTTGTAACCATCCTTGAAATCATCGCCATCAATTACTTTGATTGGATAGCAGCGTATAGCGTATTTAGGTTCTGCAATGCTTGAATTCGTAAGAAATATAGCTTCGTAAGGTTTGATATTCATAACCTTTTCGATGCCTTCTTTATCGTGATACAGTAGTCTCGCTCCGTATCCACAAATAGAAGCGAACTTCCCTGTTTCTGCGTCAGCATCCTCAGTATGATTCGCTTTTAAAAAGTCCTGAATACGTTTCAATACTTCATCATCTTCATGATCTAAGCTGTATGAGATAGGCAACCCAAACATATAACCGATTTTTGTATCAATAATTTCAGAAAAAAAGTCATTGTTTAGCTTATTGTTAACCTTATCTTTATTACCATCACCTTTAAACTCGCGAGTAAAGATAGGCACACCCTTTTCACTTGCTTTGTATCGCTCGTACCTGTTAATCATGCGTTGTTTTAATGGTTCAAACTCATCAATAATTTTTTTTAGTAACTTTGATGTAGGCTCGCCATTTTGTTCATCCAGCAACGGAATATAGTGTTCAAACATCATCTCACCTCCTTAATAAATTGACTTAACAGCTCTGGCTTTTCTATTTTCACTTTTCTCTGTATAAATAGCATATCGTACAGCATCTAATACATCGTCCCATTCCTTCACTGGTTCACCTGTTTTCTCATTCCAAACGTACATAAATACTTCTTTCTTAAATCGCTCCACACGCTCAGATACAGCCTTGAAGCTTTCTGTTTTGATGTACTTTGCAACCATTTCTATACCAGATAAGACTGATTTATCAGCGTTTCTTGCTCGTAATCCCTCTCGTTTGAATCGTTTTATATGTTCAGGCCTTGCACTGTCACAATAAAAAAAGATGTTTCCATAACGTTCTTTCACGTCTTTGGCCACACCTACCCAATAATCTATTTCCTCATGTTGTTTCGCATATTCTTCTAAAAGATATAGATTCTCTTCATCATCTTCACCAATAACAACAATGGAGCCAAAATGCTCGTAACCCCAATCGACACCAGCGAAGTATTTCGTGAATTTAATATCTTTTAGATCAGTTTCTTCTATATAATGTACATCCTTATTAAAGTCTTTATATACAACTCCATCAGCACTGCACCATAATCCCTTTATGTTACGGTCATAAAACATTCCTTCAGGAGTAGAAGCTTTAATACGCTCTCTGTATCTTTCGTTTAAGAATGTATTATCATCTAATTCGTATTGAAATGCTTTGATTGTTACGTTGTCGTCTTTATCAATGTAATCTACTTTCAACCAATGTTCCGGATGGTCTGGGTTTGTATCGACTAATATACGAGCACCTTCACCACTGCAGCGTGATTTAATCTCATCGAATACATCTTTATTAGCAAGAGAACCTTCGTTCACATAAGCGCCATAAGCAGTCATACCGCGAATAGTATCTAAATGACTTATCTTAGAATGACCAGTACAACAAACAAGCACTCCAAATAGTTTAAAACGATTATATTTATCCATTTGAAAATCTAGGCCATACTTATTTGTGAGTTCAATCAATACGTTCTTTGCTAATGTACCTAATGAAGCGCCAGCCAATATATACTGTGGTAAATCTACATCTTCATTATCAGCAATTCTTCTTACTCGTCTTAACTCAGCAAGGAACAAGTCATTGTTTAAGATTGTTTTTCCAGTACGTTTAGCTCCATGCTGTATTAACATGAAGTAATCATTGTTATAAACGTAATTCAATACTTGTTGTTGCTTTTTGTTATATAGCTCATTCATGCTCATTTTTTAAACGCACCTTCTAACTTATCCAAGTATTGACCGATTTTGTCTTCTGCTGAATTTTCGTCTTTTAATTCATTTCTAATCTTGTCTATTTGAGCATTCATCAGACTCAATTTAGCACGTCTTTCATCATCTATATTAGCTAACTTATCAAAGTCTCGAATAAGAGAGGATAAAGTACTCATTGCTCTGGATTGGGCGTTTAGGAATGTTGCATGTTTATCCCAAGCGAATTGGATTTCCCATTCTTCTTCAAATCCACCCTCTGTAACTTTATTCTTGCGTAGTTCTTTCGTCGTATCTTCTTGGTATCTAACAAACATCAATCGTTGTGCTCTAATAATAGCTGTGTATTGAATCGTTATGTTTTCCCATAACATATCAATTGGATGCTTCTCCATGATTTCAGCAGCTAAATCCGCCACATCTTCTGGAAAGTGTTTGCGGAAAAATCCATGCGTCATGGCGTTATGGTTCCCTTTTGGAGCGCCATGACCCACAGCATTCTTATTACCCCATTTAGGGTTCTTGTTACCCGAATTCCCCACCGCATTCTTATTGCCAAAGGGTGCACCTGTTTTCTTGGTTTGGGCGCACCCTTTTTCATCTTTTTGGTGCACCCTCTTTCGATTCCAACCATGCCTTTTTCTCCAGGACTTAATTGTATTAATACTGACCTCATATTTTTCAGCCAGTTCCTTGTACTTCATACCTTGCATGTAATCTACTTGAGCTAACTCGTGTTTTTGTTTCACTTCATATCACCCACCACCTTCTATATAATAGGAAGTAACTTGCCTAGCTACTCCTTATGGTAAACATTAAATTACCTATTGTTTAAATCTATTTATTGTTATATAATATTTTATGTCTTTACTTATATGTGATTAAGATATATCGGAATTAGAAAAAGGAATCTTTCGGGATTCCTTTTTTTCTATAAGTATTGAAATTCTCTAAAACTCGATGTATTATATTTTTGTGTTTTTCTCAGTTCCCAAGCCGAGAATACATCATCACTTCTGAAAGGACCCGAACTCCAGCGGGTTCTTTTAAATTACTTGAACTCATTTTTGAATTATTGTATTATATTTTCGGGTCTTGCTCCATAAATCATTATCAGGAGAATCTGCAGGTTTGCAGGTTCTTTTTTTGTAAAAAAAAGCATCCTAATTTAGATGCTCTCTCACTTAAATTTTCTATATTATACTGATCCCCATTGTCATAAGGCTACCTAATACAATACATACTAATCCTATTAATATTAAAAACTCTGGTAACTCAAAGTGTCCGAGTATCATACATAGAATTAAACCTATAGGAAATACAAGGACTTCTATCCAACTTATACCTCCATGTTTCCTTATTATATAGGACGTAGTTATACCGATAATTAAAACTCCTAATACAATGAAACCTAATCCTACTACCATTCATCCACCATCTTTTTTCATTCATATTACCATAAATAAGCAATCATTAGAGTTACTTCTTTATAAAATAAAAAGCAGCGGATTCGCTACTTTTTATTTTATTATTTACTTCTACTTCGAAATTCCTGCCGTAGCTGTTCATATTTCTCCATCATGATTCCTCCTCTTTTAATTCTTTGGCTTTAGCATAAATAGTAGAACGCGGAACTCCCGTCATTTTTGAAATATCATTTACACTCAAACCATTCTCTTTCCTATTAAAGAATAAGTTCATAGCCTGCTTTACCTGTTTTTCATCCTGTCCCCTACGTCCCATATGTTTGCCCATTGCTTTAGCTCTTTCTCTTCCTTCAGCTGTTCTTTCGTTAATTAAATCCCTTTCAAACTCAGCAATAGCCCCTAGCATAGTAAACATCAATTTACCTGCAGGCGTTGAAAAATCAATTTGTTCTTTAAGAAACACCACCGCTATTCCTCGATCAGCTAATTGATTTACAATCTTATGCAAATCAAATATTGATCTGGCTAAACGATCTATTTTACAAACAATAAATTTATCTCCTTCTCTCATATACTCTAATGCCTTTTGTAATTCTTCCCGATCACTATTAGCTCCACTGTACTTTTCAGAATATATCTTTTCACATCCATATTCTGTTAACCTTTCAATTTGTGCATCTAAGTTTTGATCTTTTGTACTCACCCTGGCATAACCAACGATAGCCATCCAAATCACCTCAAAATAGTCTAAAAGTCTTAAGAATTATATACTTTTATTTTAGACTATCTTTTAGACATTAACAACTATCTGTTTACAAAGTTTTTACCTTATAAATTTCAACTGTACAAAAGGGTCAACTTTTAGACAGTTAAGTAGGACATTTATTTTATTTCGCTGTGTTCGTTTGTTTTGTAAAATTTTAAATAAAATTGAAACTGCGTCCTTCCGGTTAATAAGTACTAATTAAAAACATAACAAAAAAGAGTGCATTTTTTCATCGCACTCTTTCAACAGGCTTTACCAATCTCGATGCTCACCATGTCCATGTTCATGCTCACGATCGCGGTCATGATTACGTCTACGACGACACTCATCACAATCGCAATCACGTCTACAATGACAGTCGTTAAAATCGTTTCTTCTTCGTCTACGGCCGCAACCGCAAAATACTAAATCATCCCAAAATCTATTACAATCTCGAGAATGTCCAAAATTATTATCCCATCCCATAGATATGATTCCCTCCTCTAAAAATAGAATTCATCATATTCTATGATTAAAAGGTAGAAATAGTTTGTTTACTAGTCTATGTTTCAAACTAATAATATTTCAATTTGCAAGTCTATCTCACGTCTTATCTTTCCTTAACAACAAACAAGACGCCACCCAGATCATGGCAGCGCCTACGATAATTGCTATAAACTTAATCAAATTTATTTATCCTCACATTATTTATTTCTTTGTTTCCATACCCCATTCTCTTTACGATAAGTATTCTTGCCATCCATGAAGTCAGCTGTACTACCCGGAATTCTATATTTCTTATTCTTTTTCTTAGCCTTCTTCTTCAGCCTTTTCTCTTCTTGAACAGCTTGCAAATCCGCCTTCCATTGTTTCAACAAATCCTTTTCACGTCGCATCGAATTTGTACCCCTTGGATTAAAATGTGAACCAAATAATTAGATTCTACCTATTTATATAGAATCCTTTAATCCAAATGTACATTTTTTCCAGACTCTCGTTTAGCATGTACCAATTTCTGTTTTTTCTTCTATATAGACCGACGATATATTATAATCCTCTATATAACCAAGGAGGTTTACCATGATTAAATTTCATAAAACATTCCCCATCTTAGGATTCTTTTGGTTTTTATATGGTTTCATCGGTCTCATCTTTTTATTACTATTCCTTAGCGTGTAGTAACCACGTATATAAATGTCTGTTTAATATGTAATTTCTATATAGCAAAGAAAAAAGCACCCGTTATGGATGCTATTAAACCTTTTTAACGATGTACACTATCGTTTTTCTTGAAGGTATATGGTAAGCGAAATCATCATTTTTATGAATGTACGTATCGTATCTATCAATCACTTTAAATTTTGCATTTCCCGTCGGATCAAATCTTGATAAAGAATCACATAGAATCAAAGATTTTGTCCTGTCGGTTTGTAATAAGTCTGCAATTTGTCCTTCGGTGTATGTTTCTCCAACTGTTAACTCTTTTAAAATTTCATTTTCATAATATGCCATCATTTAACCTCCCTTAATCTTGTGCAAATTCTATATTCGACATAATTAAGGATTGCCCTTCTTAGTAAATACAAAAAGCCATCACCGAAGTGACAGCTTTTAAGGGGATGGAAGAAAAGAGAGAAAACAAATGGCAAAAGTTTCTCTTAGATCAAGGCTAAGTACTTTCAACCTTCTCCAAGCCACCGCATCATGTAATTTTTTAGCTCTTATTAGCTACGCGCTTTACGTTCGGTGGCTGGGAGAAGACTAGGAATCTTCTCGTTTACACTCCGTGGAGCTGGCCAATACATCAGCTGTCGCAGGGCCTTAGCTGACCATTTTTTTATATAGCTGGAATTATTATATCCAAGACGTATATGTTTCTTCCGACGCCTTGTTTGAACCAATACACTAGAGGGACGGAAGGGGAATGTTTCCGCTGTATTGGCTCAAACAAAGAGTGGAACTCTTTGCCCTCGTTTTGGTCATTAATAAGAACCTTGAGTAATTACTAATGTACGAGATACGTATACTTTTTAGCTTTTTAGAATGCAAGTGTCACTCAATCATGAGCAACCACCCCCATTCCATTTTCAAGAACCGATATATTAGAGAGAAATAGACTTATATTTATTATCAACCCAGAGGACGCATTCCGAGCTGATTAATAAATACAATAGAAACAGCATGACGAATGCGAGTTATCTCACACCCGTCACACTGGAATATGTCTTCATTTGTTTTAATTGGTCTTTTCGTCATAACGCGGGTTCTTACCGCCTTGCCCGCCCTACTATGCGGTATACGTTACCGTGATATTCTCGCATAAGAACGTTTCACTTATAGGTGTACTAATCCTCTTCGATATGCGGTTGTCAAAGGGCTTGTACATTAAGAATACTGTTGATTTCATTATCAAAATTCCCCCTATTTAGTCCCCATTTTTGTCGGTATTTTGTCGAAGTTTTAAAAAACATAAACATTCCAATTTATTATATTTTTTCTTTTTTTGATAATATTTGTATCCAGTTCAGGTAATAATATCATATAATTAAGCTATTATAATTTTATAAAAGCAAGGATGGTTAGACATGACGGTACAACAAGAAAAAGTAACAAAGCGCGTGGTTTGTAGGAAATGCAAATCAGATCAAATAGTCGGTAATAAGCGTGGTTATAATTTCAAAAGGGCGTTTTTTATTCTGTTTCTTCTGTTAGGTACACTTATAACTATTGGAATAGTTTCTAATTTTTTATATGTTATAGTTCCTGAAAATTCTATGGATGGAGTTGTTGGACTTTCTGCAATTGTTGGTCTTCTTATTGTACTTCTAGGACCACCGATAATTTTATTCAGTGGATTTGTTGGTAGAAAAAATATTGTTAATGGTTGCATGAATTGCGGACATACATGGATGCCTAAAAAATAAACCATAAAAAGCCAAATGGATAGTTAATTAATAACTGTTAATTTGGCTTTTTATGGTTTATTAAATCATCCCTAAAGATGTAGCGATCAATCGAATCGCATTTTTCTTCTTATAATAGAAGTGATCTTTCTTCATCGATAATTCAGTGTAAATAAAGCTGTCTTTCGGCTTATCTGCATTTAAGTATTTCCTCTTGATGATTTCTGCCTCGTCATAGTCTAAAACATACTGTAAAGCCTTATCGATCTGCTTGAACTTAATATTGCTAATATATCTCGTGTCTCTAATCTCCGGGAACAAACTGATTCCTTCGTGTTGTAACTCCACTTCATTCTCAAAACGAGTTTTCAATGCGCGGTATTCCTTTAGTATTTTCACTACTTCTTTCTGAACCTGTTTTTCTGTCTCTCTATCGATAGCCGGTAATAATGTTAATTGTCTCTCCATGAAGGAATCCCCCTATTTCTGAATTTGTCTTTTTACATTCACATCAGGTACGTGAAATTTTACTATCTTATTATTGAATAAGGGAAACATGCGTAGCGAGTAGCCCCCACCATACACTCTGCATTGTTCCGTTATTCATTAAGCCTTTAATAATCTATGTTTCTTGTTGGCCATCTTCTCTTTTGCTACTTCAATGTTATCCGTTACCCTCTTATGGTCCTGATCAATCTGAATCATGCCATCAAACCTAACTGGAGCCACTGCTTCATCTACGTATTGTAAGTAATCGATCGGGGCTCGTTCTGTCTGTTCTACTAAGTATCCATAAATATCGAAGTCTGCTCTTGGTATAGACTTCTTGCCCTTCGGTTGATGAGACATCCTTACATAAGATTGAATGACTGATAGTGGCACTGCGAATACTGACTTATCCTTACTGAATTCTATAAGGAAGAAGCATATCGCTCCCATCTTCTCCGCTTTCTCCAGGTAATCCAATTGATGCTGTGCAATGTTCTTTAAATCAAAACGTGTGTCTTTCTCTGTAGACTTCGCTTCAAATGCTACAGCTCGTCCCTTATATACACCGTCATAGTCTACTGTGCTCTTTGCTTCATAGAATCCATTTAGTACACGGCCACCTTTGCTCTTTAACACCTTCACAGGAGTCGGACGCTTGTTAATAAGCGCCACTCCCCCTCTTTGATACATATCATTCGCTAGATTAATAAGCATTTCAAATGCCATACCTCTGTTTCCTTGTCCCACTGTTATTCCTCGCTTTCTATTCAAAGGATTATTTTGTTGAATTTTTTACAACCAATCATTAAAATATCTTATAATCGTTATATACAAACTTATTTTTAGGAGTAGATAGAATGCCAGTTACACTCGAACTTATTCTTTTCATTCTTATAGCAATTAGTGCTGTTGGCTATTTGATAAAAGAATCTCAAAAAACTAAGAAAAGAACCCTTGGAATTTCACTAGAACTTTTAGTTCTTTTCTGGTCAATATGGAGAATATCGACTATCATAATCCAAATTTCAGAATATAATTTCTCGTGAATAAAATTAAATATTCCGTCAATAATGTATATGACATCAGATTTTCTCCTTGTTCCCCCTTGGAGAACCTAGCAGTTAGCTAATTTGGCTAGCTGCTTTGGTGTGTAAAACAAAGCATTTATAAAAAGCTTTCTCAACACCCAATCAATGGAAATTAATTACCTTTTATGGTAATCTGTTGGTAATCCCATAAAGATCTATCGTTCCATTAACAGGACCCGTCCCCCTAATCGGGTCCTGTTAAATATTCTCTATTAAAACAGTGTTTTTGTTTAACTATCCTCTGCGCTTCTTCACATCCTACAATTCCATATGCAATATTACATATCCTATATGTTCAATTTATAAACATGTAATAATTGGTTTATAAAATATTTAAAACTAATATTGAAAGGAGAATACTAAATGTCTTTCTTTTCGTGGTCTCCTCTTATTTTCTTAGCAGTTGTTGCAATTATCATTTCTATTAAAAAGAATAAGAAGCAATAGTTTTAAATAGTTACAATAATTTATTTCTAGGAGGTGTATTTATGTCATTTACAGTATGGAGTGCAATTTTTATGACTTTAATCGGCGCAATGTCCGGAGCAATCTTTGGTACAATTTCTTCTAAGAAGAGTAAAAATACCAACTAAAAACCTACTAATAAAAATGAATTTTTATTTTAGTGACAGCTGATACGCTTTTAATATTTCAGCTGTCATTTTCCATTCAAATAACTATTTTGTTCACTTTTTTGATACATTTACGAAACATTTATGTGTTATCTTCAGTAAGTTCTTTTCTTTTCATAAAATTGTGTGAGTTATACCGACACAAGAAGCCCTAGATCCCTAAATCTAGGGCTCCTTCGTTTTAATAACCATTTTGTTTAACTTGATGTATAGACAACTATATATTTAGATGTTGAAATATTATTGTGATTCCTACTTGGTTTCACATACGACTCTTTTTCTGTGATTATGGGGTTCTTACGTAATAGTAAGGACCATTTTTTTATTTAGTGCCCATAGCCAGTAAATCCGAAACCCATATTTCTCCTTTCTGATTCCAATAATCCCAACGTTTCTACTAACGCTATGACGCTTACAGGTGTCTCGCTCAATCAAATGAATTTCTACCCTTTAAATACGTCATAACGCTATGTCCCCTAATCTAAATTCATTATCTCTTCTAAGGTTCTATCGGAAATATACGTGGTAATAATCTGTATTTTTCCGTATTTTCTTTTAGCCATTTCTATAGCTTCGCTCTCGGACTTCGCCTCAAACCAACGAAGCTTCCACTTCTCGTCTTTGTCGTAAAACTCTACTGAATACGTCATAACGCTATTACGCTTCAAGAATTTGTTCACGGTACTTGTTGCGGTATAATCAAAACTTCCGACTACATCCTCCAGTGTTAGTTGTTTCATGCTCCTAACCCCATTGGACGCGATTTGATTTTGTTCTTATCGGCCTGATCCATAATTAATGCGGCGATTTCTAGTTGATTCCTTCCTAACTCTTTTGCTATTTCAAGAATATCTTTATCCTCATCCCACATTTCTCGTAATTGAATCACTTCACTTTCATCGAACACTAAGTCCAACTCTTCTAGAGCAATATATAAGTTACGACGCGACTTCTTCATGTACTTTCCCTGCTGCAACGCCATTGTGTAATTCTCCTTTTCCAAATCCGTTCCAAGTCGTGGCATCCCATTTCCCCTCCAGTTGTAATTGATGAATTTCTCGTAACTCCGCCATAACGGCATGACGTCTTCTATCCACTTCTTCAAGACTGCAATTCCCTGCTTCGCAAATACACGGTGCAAATTGATAGCAGCCATTCCCCATATCGTTGCTAATTACTCCCGTTCCTTCACATACACACATCGGTTATTCCCCCTTTAAAATGGCAATGCCTTTCTTCTGTAATCCTTTGTTTCTTCGAATTTTATTGTTCTAAAATTATTAAGAATTCGTGATACGATTCGCTCGTCATATGCCTCATCTAAACGCTTTCCTGTGAGGTTTGTCGTAAAGATAGTAGATTTACCTTGCCTACCATCGAAAACATCGAATAGCACCCTATTAATAAAGTTTGTTGCTTTTGTATTGGCATCTAATGCACCTAACTCTGCTCCCAAATCATCGACTATTAATACCTCTGCTCTTACTAAACTTCTAATAATTGCATCTTCAGTTAACGTACTATCTTTACTGAATGTACTTTTAATCTTTCGTAGCAATTCGCCAACTGTAACGAAGACAACTGATTTCCCTGCTCCTGCAAGCTGATCCGCTATAGCGTAAGCAAGATGTGTTTTCCCTGCTCCGCAATTCCCGGCCATAATCGTGTTAAATACTTTACCGTTGAGGTAATCTGTAGCAATTACCTTTGCCAGTCCAAGGTTCTTCGCTCCTTCCTCGCTAGTAGGTTGGTAGTTTTCAAAGTTAGCTTTCTTAATGTTGCTATCGGCTATCATGCTTTGTTGATGGAACATGAACTTCTTCTCATTCGCTTTATCCGCATCGTATTTCGCTTGTTCTTGTTGCTGAAGCTTCTTACTTTCGTTTTCAAGGAAGCATCGAGGGCAAACAACTTGTCCACCGAACTTCATCTTATTCATGCCATGTGTATCACACACATCAGAATCCATAGTCATATTCACCTTTTTGGCTATATCGGTTTGTATTGCTGCCGTTGCTCTCTGCATTGTTCTTCGCTCCCTTTTTAGATTTCATTTGAATAGTTAGTTGGTCGAACTTCTCCCGTAGCTTTTTAGGAGATAAAATGTTACCTTGCCAGAACGGATCAGCTTGGCACCAATCAATAACATCCTTAATCTCTTGTGGTTCTCTGTTGTCACGTTCTCGCATTAATCTAAATTCATTTGCCCAATTATTGAAGTTAGGTTCTTTTTGCTTAGGATTGTTCCCCTTAATTTTTTCAAATAGATACTTAGCCCCATTAATGTCGCAAGTTTCAAACTTGTGACGAGGAGTCTTTTTTTCTTTTTCTTTTTCTTTTTCTTTTTCTTTTTCTTTTTGTCCCCGTATCGTGGACGTATCGTGTGACGTATCGTCAAGACCCGCATAAACACTGACTTTTTGTACTAACAAGATGTTTTCTGTTCGTTCTAGCACCAGTCGTACTAACGATAAATCTTTAATACTTTTAAGCTCTTTCTTTATGCAATCCTCAATCGGCTTGCCACCTTTGTTAAGGTTGTATTTCCCCCAGTTAAGTATGCAAAGCTCTCTAGTTTCTTCGTTATAAACTACCAAATCATGATGATTAATAAAGCGATCCAATAAAGCTTTTGCACTTTCAATTGAGTAACCCAATTCAAAAGCCATTTGTTTTCTAGTTATCTGGTAAACTCCAATTTGGTTTGTATGCTCATTAGTCAATAGATAGAGGTAAAAGTATTTATCCTCTGGCGTCATCTCTTCTGAAACTCTTGCATCTGACCAAAATGAAGTTTGAACGTGTCTGTATTTCGCCATTTAGTCCACCTTCTTCATCCAACATTCATAGCTCACATTGTCTTCCATGCCAGTAAACCGAACCTTTTCTCTCCCCCTAAATTTACCTTCATGATAAAAAGTTCTTTCTGCCCTATATATTCGTTTAATTGGCGTTACATAGTCATAACCTCGTTTTTCTAAATCCCGAACTGCTGTTAACATCTCTTTCATCGATCCACGCCTTACAGGTATCTTAAACATCACGCATTCGCCCTTTCGCATACCGCTATGTCGCCTTGAATTTTGATTATTTTATATCCTGGGTAGCGATCGGGAGTGATGTACTCAATCGCCTTTACTCTTGCTTCTTTTTCATTCCGTGCGCCCTTCCACACCCACTTCGGAAGGACGACTTTAGATTGATTTTTGTCTAACATAGGTCTTTCACTCCTTATTTACTGAGAGAAAATTCATGGTATAATAGAGGTAACTAATTTTAGGGAATATTTTCTCTACAGCGCTCGTTGCCATCGAGCTTTTTTTATTTTTCAATAGCTAACTTTCTGAAAGTTTGTTAAAATTTAGTTACCGATATGTGTAACAACTGGCCTGTGCTTCTGTACGGGCTTTTTTGATGCTTTCACACATCGGAATATCCAGGAACCTCTCAATAAGGTGGAGAACCCTATTAAATCCCTGAATATTCAGACAAGAAAAGGTTTGTCTACGTTCATAAATCTGTAAAATCTTTATATAAAAATTTAATGAAATATGTGTTAAACTTATTACATTCCAAGAAGTCCTTTACTTTTAGAATCGACAATTCTTCAATACCCTTAGTCTTGTCCTGCATCCCCTTGCAGGGCTTTTATCATTTAGCTAGAGTGATATACCTCTTGTATGTTTCCTCAACCTTATCTGCGCTGTTATGTACACCCTTTGATCTTAAATCCTTTATAATCCACAAGATTTTTTTTCGTTCATATTCATCACGCTGCTGTTTATTTATCATCTTGTGACCATCCTGTCTTTTTATCCCAGACATCAACTCTGTGTACTAGATATGCCGATAGACATATAACTGCTGATACAATCGCCAGTGATAATGTACTTTCCTCCATCATTTACACCGCCTCCCTATCCATTTCTGGAATAATTCCGCGTTTCGTTAGAAGTTCGTTACACATGCTTCCAAGTCTCATTTCTTACAACCTTCCCTATAGTTGAATGTGATGTTCCGAATGCTCTAGCCATTGCTCTAGCTCCATATTTAGAGTGGCCTGGTTTGTAGTGTTTTCTTATCCATTCAATTTGTTCTTCAGTAAAAACAGCTGTATGAATCTGTTCACCTTTTGCGTTTAAATCATTTTTAATTGCATGTTTTTTATTTTCCTTATCTGTCACAAATTCCAAATTGCTTAATCTGTTATTAGTCTTATCTCCATCAATATGATTAACTTGCATCTTCTCTTCTTGGCACTTATTAAAAGATTCAATAACTAATCTGTGTATATAAAATCTCTTTTGTATTCCTTTTTCGTCAGTTAATCCTATTCTTAAATAACCTTTTTTGGTAACAACAGGTGTTAAGATTCTGCCTTTTACGCTATTCCCTCTTTTTATAACTGTTTTAACTCTACCTAGATTGCTAATCACATATATCCCTTCATAACCTATTAAATCTACCCATATCTCATTTTGCTCTTTTGATTCCACAGTTCATTTCCTCCAAACGATTAATTATGTACACCTGTCCTTTTGGAGCGACTCGCATTGTGATTCAAGTTAATGCTCATTTTTCTTCTCAAAAACTAGTTACCGTTCGAACTTTACCGAATCTTTCATTGTTGAAAACCTGTAATTGATTCATTTTCTTTCTCCTCCAGCCTTTAGGTTGTCATAATGACAACTTTTTGAGTAAAAAAAAGTTCATCTATTGATACTCCAAGTGCATTTGCTAAAATAGGTATCTTTTCAGCATCTAATCTTCTCTTGCCATTTTCTATGAAAGAAATAGCTGAAGCGTGACTAAAACCAAGACTCTTAGCCAGTTTTGATTGTGTTATATCTTTTTGTTTGCGAATATCTCTAACTCTGTTTCCAAATGTCATATCCGCCTCACCTCCTATAGTTGTCATTTCGTAAATGTAAACCCCTGTTTTGTCACTTTGTTTTAATTTTTTTTACAAATAGTGAAAAGTTGTCAAAAAGTATATATACTGTAATTAAAGAATAATACTTCGCAATGGGATCTTATTTATAAAGGGGAATAATAAAATTATGAACTTAAACGAAAGATTGAAAGCGTGCCGCGAAAAGAAGGGTTACACACAGACTTTCATCTCAGAAAAATTAGACGTAAACAAAGCCACTTTATCTAGTTACGAATCAGGAAGACGTAAACCTGACTACGAAACATTAACTAAACTAGCAGACATATACGAAGTTTCTATTGATTACTTATTAGGAAGAGCGATGCATCAAAAGTTAACAGTTAAAGAAACAGAAGAGATAAGTAAAGAAACTAACGAATGGATGACACTGATTAATCAACTATCAGAGGACAACAAAGAGTTGTTTAAATCAACAATTCAAAGCTTTATATCTAAAAACAAAACTCCGTAAGACTAATTACTGTCTACGGAGTTTTGTTTTACTCTTTTCCTTCGTTTGATAATTCTAGTAGCATTTCACGGAGATGTTCAATATTTACCCCTTCGACCGTCTCCATTATCAATAACTCTGTAACTAAATTCTCCATGTTCATTCCCCCTGCATCCTCTATATAATTTGTGAACAATTCACATTCGTTAATTATTTATTTTTTTTGAAAAATAGTTAACATTCCCTAAAACGACGAATGACATCTTCTAAAAAAAGAAGATGTCATTCATTAAATATATAATTTAAACGCCCGTCCCTGGATCAGACATTTTTAATGTAATTGTAAGTTGAGTATCCTTAGCTAACTGCTGAGGTTGCTTTTTTTGGCTATCAGAAGGAGCGAATAAAAATCCACCTGACAACGCTAAAATAGTAATAAGCGATAAAACCTTATTCATTTATGTATCACCTCACCCTCATAAATTATAACATTTTTTCTATATAATCCCTAGAGATTTCTTAGGTAATTGAGCATAAAAAATATTCCCTAATCGCTCAAACATATCTAGTGATTTCAATAACAGTTCTTTGTCATTTTTCGCTAGGCCTAAATAGTAAATTTGAAATGCGCTCAGTTCCCCGTTCTCTTCTTTCAACTTCATTAAAATTTCAATTGCATGTTCATTATTACCCTTTTGTATTTCTAAATATGCTTGTTCAGCAGCATGTAATGGTTTAATATTTTCTAAATCAACTTTATGATGTATTTTTAGAAACTCAATAGTATTAGCTATCATTGTTCTTCTCATTTCCATTTGATTACTCGACTCTTTCTCTAAAATGCTCAATGCTTTTTTCAGATAAAATAGCGATTTGTCAAAGGATTCATCACATAGCATAAACGATTCTCCCAATACACCATATACTGTTGCTTCTACAACAGGAAAACGATTATTGATAGGTATACTTTGTATCACTTCTTCGCATATTTCTCTTAGTTTTTCTAGTTCGTATGCGGTTAAATGACCATGAATTGCACATTCCTTTATCTTATAAAAAAACGATTCTCTTAGATAAGGATCTTTAATATCATTTAGTTTCTCCATTAAAAAATCGGATTTGTTAACCATTAACTTGAAGTTACCTTGATCGTAAGCTGATAGCATTTCTATTTCTTCGGATAAAATCTCTAATTCTTTACTTTTTAATTTGAGGTATTTCTTTCTCTTATTTAATTCCAAAAGTAATTTTTCGCCTTTTATGTGTCCTTTATATCTTTTATAAATCAGTTCATACAAGCTTGCCCATTCGCGATTTTCTTTATTTGCTGAAGTCATTTCTTGGTCTACTAGTCGTTTTAAAAGTTCCAACTCTCCATGAGCCATTAAATAATTCATCGCAATTTTTTTATTAAGATGTCTTTTAGTATTAGTAAAGTATTTAGCGCAAAGATCTCGACGTAACTCTACATCATTAGGATAAGCGATTTTTAAAAGTTCTCCGTACTTGTCGAATCTAATTCCATCTTTCTCCTTAAAAAATTTAGAAACCGTCACGTTGCTTAAACTGATTTGTTTTGAAATATTTCTATCGCTTATTCCTTTAGCGTACAAATCATTTTGTGTAAATGTCAAGATGATCA
>NZ_QOSA01000044.1:0-106308 GCF_008368795.1 Bacillus sp. BF2-3 | reverse complement strand
GGCTCGGTAGCTCAGTCGGTAGAGCAGAGGACTGAAAATCCTCGTGTCGGCGGTTCGATTCCGTCCCGAGCCACCATTTTTTTTATGCCGGCTTAGCTCAATTGGTAGAGCAACTGACTTGTAATCAGTAGGTTGGGGGTTCAAGTCCTCTAGCCGGCATCATTTAGGGGCATAGTTTAAAGGTAGAACTGAGGTCTCCAAAACCTCCAGTGTGGGTTCGATTCCTACTGCCCCTGTAAAGTATATGGGCCTATAGCTCAGCTGGTTAGAGCGCACGCCTGATAAGCGTGAGGTCGATGGTTCGAGTCCATTTAGGCCCACCATATATTATTCCGCAGTAGCTCAGTGGTAGAGCTATCGGCTGTTAACCGATCGGTCGTAGGTTCGAGTCCTACCTGCGGAGCCATGGCCCGTTGGTCAAGTGGTTAAGACACCGCCCTTTCACGGCGGTAACACGGGTTCGAATCCCGTACGGGTCATACAAAAAAGAGTCAGCATTATGCTGGCTCTTTTTTATTTTGTTAATCCTTTTTATTACGTTACTTTCCAGAAATAAATAAAGGAATTTTGGAAAAGCTATGGTATGTATAAAAAGGAGGAAATCATAATGACACGAGTGAGAGACTTAATGAGTACCCATATTGTACATTGTACACCGCTAGACAATGTATATGAGGCAGCTGTAAAAATGAAGGAAGAATCGATTGGATTAATTCCTGTTGTTGAAAATGAGCAAGTTGTTGGGCTTGTTACTGATCGTGATTTAGTCGTTCGAGGGATTGCTGAAAAACATCCTGGATCTAATAAGATTACAAATGTAATGACAACAAATATTATCTCAGTTTCTCCAAATGATTCTATTGAAAAAGCTACAGAGCTAATGGCACAGCATCAAATTAGACGATTACCAGTAGTTGATAGTGGTCAACTTATTGGCATGTTAGCACTAGGAGATTTAGCTATAAGGGAATCAGCAGATGATCAAGCTGGATTTGCCTTGAGCGAAATCTCAGAGCGTACAGAGTAAATTGAAACTTTCATTAACCGAGAGTTTAATGGTCACTCATAAAGAGCTAAATTATATATAAATTTCAGATACATTATTCTAGTATATATGGATTAAACTAATATGTTAGCGTGATGTATCTGAGACATTATATAATAAGTATGTGGTTAATAATTTCGACATTTTTTTAAAATTTGTTATTCTTAATTTTTAATAAGAGAAAAGATGATATACTGATAGATATAAGTATTATGAGAGATTTTGAATATAACAATATTAATTTTTAGTGGTGCGATAATAAATTAATATTTCCTACATAGATGAAAAGGGAAGGGGAATTATATGAAGGCTGTACAGGGCGATCCAAATTGGAATTTGGTTACAGATACATATATAGAACCAAATAATTTCGCTGAATTATTTTCTTTGCTTGTACCTTGTCACCCAAAAGGTGAGGGGAAAGAACGAACTATATTAGTATGGAAAGAGAAAGAATTTTATAAAGAAGAAAATTTAGCGGCATTTATCGTATATGGCATGAATAAAGCAAAGAAATTACCGCAGTTTCATAAAGATGAAATTCCAACTTTAGTGCGTATTCTTCGCTTATGCCAAGAGATTGGTTGGTATGAAGAGGCAAATGATTTTATGATAGCGCAAGGATTAGCTGAGTTTGTTCATACTTCATTGGAATATGAAACATGGGATCTTTTGACGCAATCAGTTGCTTTAAATTATTTAATTATTAAATATCGTATAGGTGAATTGACAGATAGGGATATTGAAATTTGGGATAGAGTTAAATTTAATGAGAAGTGTATAACCGATTGTAAACATTTATTATCTCATAAAGAAGTATTGGAATTTACATTCTTTTATATGTGCAAGAGAGCGAAATCATTATCAAAAGAGCAATTAAATAGTGATATGATGAGTTTAGCAATGTATTGTAATACTTTTGTATATGATTTGTATACACATGATTTATTACGGAAATATCGTAAGTGTACAGATTTCCTATCATATTATGGACCTAGTCAGGCAGTTTTAGCATGTCAAAGAGCTGTATTATCTCAAATTTCCGATCGCTTAGACCCATTAAAGACAACGCATGTAGATGATTATTTATATGTGATGAAAGAAATGATGGAGCATATGACGATAGGAGTAATGGATCGATATGGTCATTTTATTGGAAAGCTACTATCTTATGTGCCATTTTTCGAAATGATACAAGTTCCACAGCATGCATATTATTGTGAAGAATTACTGTATATTTGTAAGGGCATTGAATATAAAGAAGAAACACTACGCAATTATATATTTATACAATTACATGATTGTTTACCATCATTTTTTAGGCTATTTCTTAAAAATAAGCGTTACGCAACGATTCATGATATTCTTTTCTATTGGTGCGATGACGAACAACGAATGAGCTTAGAGAAAAAATATAATCTGAGCTTTATTTATGAAAAATATGCTTGTGGATAAACAATATTTTCGATATGAAAAATTAATATAAATTAAAAAGGATCTCCAGTTTATGTGAGATCCTTTTTTGTTAGTAAAACAAGGAGAAAGTGATTAAGACAAGAAACAACATTCCATATAGGAGAAGTTGTGCAGTATAACTTCCTTGTATACCAAAAAAAGTATTGGCTTTCTTATACAAATGCAATATGTATTTTATTGGAGCATCTTTGAAAGATTGGTACACAGGGTCTCCTCTTTCTAAGCTTCTTGTTTTTGTTTTTGGTTATAAGGGACATTAATATATCTAGCTACAAATAATAAAACAGCCATAAAGAATACTGGAAATACAGTAGATAAATAAAAGCCATTACTAATTATATTTGTTATGAGAGCACTCAAAAGAAAAATAGCATTATAAATATGGGCAATTTTTTGTTTTAGTTGCACTTGAAATGATTCCATCATAATTTCTAATGCAACAAAAGCAATAATAATAGATAAAAATACAATGTTTGTATTGTAAATGATTAAACAACAGATTAAACCTAAAAAGGCTACGTATTCAATTATAAGAGGTATATTGCGTGGCATACAATTTACCTAACTAAATATGGCAGTGGATTTACTGCATTTGTTTTTTCAAAATTCCATTCTCCATTATGTAATTCAAAATGAAGATGTTGCCCGTATGAATGACCTGTGTTTCCCATATGACCTATTAATTGTCCAGTTTGTACTTGATCACCAGCTTGTACAGTGCGATCCTTCATATGAGCATAAACAGTTGTATATAATTTCCCATTGATTTGATGCGCAATGAAAACAACATTGCCATAGCTAGCTGAATAATAAGATTTCACAACTTTACCTGCAGCAGCAGCTTGGATAGAGACGTTTCCTGGAGCGGCAATATCTATACCATAATGCATTTGTTCCCAGCGTATATCAAAGGTTGAGCTAATTCTTCCTTGAGCGGGGAATTTGAAAGCAGCTGGAATTGATGAAGGCTGATCTGTTTTAGCTTGTGGTTGATTTTGTACTACATAGTGTTTTGCTACATATCCGTATCCTGTGCCAAAACGAATTTTATACCAAGTACCTACAGTTTCTACTACTTGTACTTGAGTACCGTTTTGTAATGAACCGAGTAGAGCGCTACTTGTACTAGCGGTGCTACGTACATTTAGATTAGGTGTTGCAACAGTATATTTTGTATTATTTTGAACGGTGATTCCTTTTACTAAGGGTTGTGAACCATTAGAGATGAATGCTTTTTGTACGTAACCTGTTTGGCCATTATGTGATATTTTATACCATTCGCCTTGATCTTCTTGAACGGTAATAAACTTACCATTTGGTAATACATCTAAAATGGAAGATTCTAAATTAGGTTCAGAGCGAACGTTTAATGCATTAGCATTAACGATGTATTGATCATTAGATTGAAGTTTGTTTTTTAGTAAAATAGCATCTTTTTGTACATAACCTACTTTATTATGAACAGATACTTTATACCAACTATTAGTTGTTTCAATGATGTTCACTTTTGTATTAAAGCGAATTGTATCAATTGATGTGCTTTTTACGTTATCTTCTGTATGTAATGCTACTTGATCGACTTTGACATACCCAGTTTTAATATTAGATAATTGTTCAGCGTTTGCTTTTTGTACATTTGTTTCACCCATAGAAGGAAGTAAAGAAGCAATCGCTACAGTAGTTGCTGTTAAAGCAGTAGCTTTCATATTCATGGAATAGAGACCTCCTCTAGTTGTATAGTTGTAATTTTATTATAGTATAAAGATATAATATAGTGGGGGTATTCACATAAATGTAATATGAAATCAATATAAAAATAAATTTTTTGAGGATAATGATTCCTTTTTATACAATTAATTGGGGTTTTATTTTCTAAAATAGAATGTATGTATTGTATAATTTTGATATTATGTTGATAATTAAGAAAATTAAAAAAGTTGATGATGTCTTATTAGGGTGTTATACTGACAGTGATAATTTTATAGTTTGCTAGGAGAGCTGGTGTTGCCAGCTGAGAGTAGGCCGTAAGCCTTTGATCCTTTTTATTACCTGATCTAGATTATGCTAGCGTAGGGAAGCAATTCGGACACTAACAATGAGTCCCCGTTTCTTTACGTATAGAAACGGGGCTTTTTTATTTGAAAATTTCATATTGAAACCACTAGGGGTGCTTGACTTGCTGAGAGAGGAATAATCCTTAACCCTTACAACACCTGATCTAGGTAATACTAGCGAAGGGAAGTGGAACATCGAATAAATGTATAACTTTATTTGCTGTAACCACTTCTTATATATAGAAGTGGTTTTTTATTTAGATACATATATTGAAAGGGGATAGAGAAATGAAATTTTGCGATAGATTATTAGAAACTGTGCAACCGGTTTGGGAGATGAGTCATAATCATCCGTTTGTAGTGGGTATGGGAGATGGCACGTTAGAAAAAGATAAATTTCAGTATTATATTATTCAAGATTATTTATATCTGCTAGATTATGCAAAGTTATATGCGATTGGTGTTGTAAAAGCAACGAATCCACAAGTAATGGGAAAGTTCGCTGAACAAATTGATGGTATATTAAATGGCGAAATGACAATCCATAAACAATATGCAAAAAGACTTGGAATTTCTATAGAGGAGATAGAGTCTGCGAAACCATCTGCTAAAAATTTAGCTTATACAAATTACATGATGTCTGTATCTCAAAATGGCACACTTGCGGAATTAATAGCAGCGCTTCTTCCATGTATGTGGAGCTATTGGGAAATTGGAAAGCGTTTAAATGATATTCCTGGAGCAAGAGATCATGAGTTTTTTGGTGAGTGGATTCAAGGATATAGTTCGGAAGAATACGGTAATCTTTGTATTTGGTTAATAGATTTATTAAATGAAATGGCAGTTGGAAAGTCTGAGAAAGAACTAGAAAGATTAGAGGAGATCTTCTTATATTCCAGTCGATTTGAATATTTATTCTGGGATATGTCCTATCGTAAGGAGATGTGGGGATTTGAGGAGCAAGAACATACTACAGTTTCATAATGTTTCTTTTCATTACGATGAGAAACCAATCATCCATGAATTAAATGCTTCTATACATGAGAAAGAGTTTGTCAGTATTATCGGACCGAGTGGATGTGGAAAAAGTACTTTATTTCGCCTTATTACAGGTCTAGAAAAGGTAAGTACTGGACAGATAGAACTGACAGAAACAAAGAACCATCCTGTAGGATATATGCCGCAAAAAGATATGCTTTTGCCGTGGAGAACAATTATTGAGAATGCTGCCCTGCCGCTAGAGTGCCAAGGTGTACAGAAGAAAGAAGCAGAAGTAAAGGCAAAGGAACTGTTACATAAATTTGGTTTGCAAGGGTATGAGAAAAAATATCCGAAAGATTTATCTGGTGGTATGAGACAACGTGTATCTTTTATTCGAACTTTATTAACAGGCGGGGAGATATTGCTGTTAGATGAACCGTTTAGTGCGTTGGATGCTTTAACGAAGGCCTCTTTGCAAGAATGGTTGTTTGAACAATGGCAAGAGTGGGAAAAAACAATTTTATTCATTACTCATGATGTTGAAGAAGCGTTATTTCTTTCAAACAGAGTTTTAGTAGTGGAACAGCAGCCGATAACGACTTTGACTGAGCGGACTGTACCGCTTGATCATAACAGAACACGAAAAGATTTATATAAACCGGAAGTATTAGCGCTGAAAGATGAGCTTCTTAGTATGTTACAAAGGCAGGTACTTGTGTGATGAACCGATTGAAAGAATTAGTTCCTGCTATTACACTTTCTAGTATTTTACTAGCTGTGTGGGAAATAGGAGCAAGAATTGTAGATGAGATGTACATTTTACCGTCACCTTCTGCGATTTTAATGAAGATATGGAAACTAAAAGACATATTATTTACAGTTCATTTACCTGCAACGTTATACGTCGTTTTAATAGGTGTTGTTATCTCTATCGTATTAGGTGTAGGGCTAGCGATGTTAATGAATGCGAGTACATGGATGGAGAGAGCATTTTATCCATTATTAGTTGCTTCACAAACGATTCCGATTACTGCGCTTGCTCCGCTATTTGTTTTATGGTTTGGATATACAATTTGGAGTAAGGTTGTTGTCACAGTTTTAATTACGTTTTTCCCAATTGCGGTCAATACGTATGATGGACTGCGTAGTACGAAAAAAGAATGGGAGGAGCTCTTAGTTACATATGGAGCAACAAAAAGAGATATTTTTCTTAAATTAAAGTTGCCGTCTGCTCTTCCTTATTTTTTCTCAGCTTTAAAAATTGCAGTTCCGCTTAGTGTTATCGGAGCAGCAATTGGAGAATGGCTCGGTGCACAAGCTGGGCTTGGATATTTCAGTAAGAGAATGATGACGCAGTTAGATGGAGCTGGCGTATTTGCACCTATTGTATTGTTATCATTATTAGCTATTTTCTTCGTCGTAATTATTTCCATATTAGAAAAGAAATTCATTAGTTGGAGGAAGCATTCATGAAATTTTTAAAGCACATCTTTGTGTTTACATTATTAATTGCAATAATTGCAGGATGTTCGAGTAATTCAGCATCAGACAAAAGTAAAAAAGAGAAAGAAATAACAGTCATGTTAGATTGGTATCCAAATGCGGTACATAGCTTTATCTATGCAGCAATTGAAAAAGGATACTTTAAAGAAGAAGGTGTAAAGGTAAATATTAAATTCCCTTCTAATCCGACTGATCCATTAACGCTGGCAGCAGCAGGGAAGGTGACAGTTGGCTTGTATTATCAGCCAGATGTTGTTATGGCGAAAGCGAATGAGCAAATTCCAGTGAAATCAATTGGGGCTGTCGTACGTTCACCATTAAATCATGTTGTATCACTGAAATCAGCGGGCATTCAATCACCGAAAGATTTAGAAGGAAAAACAGTAGGATACTCTGGAACACCATTAAGTGAGATGTATTTAAAAACGATGGTAAAAGAAGCTGGTGGTAATCCTGATACAGTGAAAGTAGTAGATGTTGGCTTTGATTTAGTACCAGCATTAATTACGAAGAAAGTAGATGCGGTAACAGGGGCATACATTAACCATGAAGTACCTGTTATGCGTCATGAAGGCAATGAACCAGCGTACTTTAATCCAGCTGATTACGGAGTACCAAACTATCATGAGCTTGTGTTTGTAACAGGTGATAAAACGTTGAAAAAAGATAAAGAGGCGTTGCAAGCTTTCTTACGTGGTACGAAAAAAGGCTATGATTTCATGAAGAAAAACCCAGATGAAGCATTGAATATTTTATTAAATCATCAAGAAAAAGAAAACTTCCCACTTGTGCCAGAAGTTGAAAAGGAAAGTATGAAAATTTTATTAGAGAAGATGGAAACGAAAGATGAGCCATTCTTATCAGATTCAAAAGAATCTTGGGAGAAACAAAATAAGTGGCTGAAGGACAAAGGAATGACGAAAGAAACCGTCCCAGCCGATGAATTATTCGAAAATATTTTAAAGTAGGCGAATGAATATGAAAAATGAGCTCCACGTAATCTCAAATGGCCATATGCCATTCGAAGAGTTAGTGAATGTAGCGATGCAAATTGAGAGTGAGATTGATTATTTGCATATTCGTGAGCGTGAGAAGAGTACGAAGGAATTATATGAAGGTGTGGAAAGTCTATTAATGGAGGGCTTTCCAGCTTCTAAAATTGTCATAAACGATCGAATTGATATTGCAATTTTATTAAATATTCCTCGTGTTCAACTAGGATATCGAAGTACAGATGTAAAGTCAGTGAAAGAAAAGTTTTCGTATTTGCATGTCGGTTATTCTGTGCATTCGCTAGATGAAGCAATAGTAGCTTTTAAAAATGGAGCGGATTCACTCGTTTATGGCCATGTATTTCCGACAGATTGTAAAAAAGGTGTGCCAGCGAGAGGGCTTGAAGAAATTTCAGACATTGCAAGGTGTTTATCTATACCGATTACAGCAATTGGAGGAATTACCCCAGAAAACACAGTGGATGTTCTTACTAACGGTGTAAGCGGTATAGCAGTTATGTCTGGAATTGTAAGTAGTAGTAACCCGTATAGCAAAGCGAAATCTTATAAGGAATCAATAAGAAAGTGGGCGGAAAAACATGTGTGAGAAGTATGATGTAGCGATTATTGGTGGTGGTGTAATTGGTAGTTCAGTTGCACATTTTCTAGCAGAAAGAGGACATAAAGTAGCGATTGTGGAGAAGCAAAGTATTGCATCGGAAGCTTCAAAAGCAGCTGCTGGTTTACTTGGTGTTCAGGCAGAATGGGATGCGTATGATCCGCTATTTGAACTTGCTAGAGAAAGCCGAGCTATATTTCCACAACTTGCAGCAGTTTTACGTGAAAAGACGGGTGTTGATATTGGATATGAAGAAAAAGGAATTTATCGTATTGCTCAAAATGAAGATGAGAAGGAAAGAATTCTTCACATTATGGATTGGCAGCAGAAAACAGGTGAAGATTCTTATTTTCTAACGGGAGACCATGTGCGGGAAAAAGAGCCATATCTATCCGAATCTATTATAGGAGCAGTATATTATCCGAAAGACGGTCATGTTATTGCACCAGAGCTTACGAAAGCATTCGCACATTCTGCAGCGATTTCCGGTGCTGATATATATGAACAGACAGAAGTATTTGATATCCGTATTGAAAATAATAAAGTGACTGGAGTTATTACAAGTGAAGGTATTGTCACATGTGAGAAAGTCGTTATTGCAGGAGGTTCATGGAGCACGAAGTTACTCAGTTATTTTCACCGCGATTGGGGTACATATCCAGTTAAAGGAGAAGTGGTTGCGGTAAGAAGTAGAAAACAACTTTTAAAAGCACCTATTTTTCAAGAAAGATTTTACATTACTCCAAAGCGCGGTGGACGTTACGTAATTGGGGCAACAATGAAGCCACATACGTTCAATAAAACTGTGCAGCCAGAAAGTATAACTTCTATATTAGAGCGTGCTTATACAATATTGCCAGCTTTAAAAGAAGCAGAATGGGAAAGCACGTGGGCAGGATTAAGACCACAATCGAATCATGAAGCTCCTTATATGGGAGAGCATGAAGAAATAAAAGGTTTATATGCTTGCACGGGCCATTATCGAAACGGTATTTTATTAAGTCCTATTTCTGGCCAATATATGGCTGATTTAATAGAAGGAAAGCAAGAGAATCATTTGCTAGATTCATTGCTTTCTAGAAGAGTTTAGAAAGGGGATGGAAGTTTGAATTTAAAAATTAATGGTAACCAAATTGAAGTGCCAGCGAGTGTAAAAACAGTAGCTGAGCTACTTACACATTTAGAGCTAGATAACAGAATTGTTGTAGTAGAGCGTAATAAAGATATTTTACAAAAAGATAATCATACAGATACATCTGTTTTTGATGGAGACCAAATTGAGATTGTAACTTTCGTAGGAGGCGGTTGATTATGTTAAACATTGGACCATTTTCATTTCATTCTAGACTTTTATTAGGAACAGGTAAATTCCCTGATTTTGACGTACAGCAAAAGGCAATTGACGTTTCTGAAGCTGAAATTTTAACGTTTGCAGTACGTCGTATGGATATCTTTGATGCAAAGCAACCTAATTTATTAGAGAAACTTGATGTGAAAAAATATACGTTATTACCAAATACAGCAGGAGCAAAAAACGCTGAAGAGGCTGTTCGTATTGCAAAATTAGCAAAAGCTTCTGGGCTTTGTGACATGATAAAGGTAGAAGTTATTGGTGATGATAGAACGTTATTACCTGATCCGGTAGAAACATTAAAGGCATCTGAAATGTTACTGGAAGAAGGATTTATCGTACTTCCGTATACATCTGATGATGTTGTATTAGCACGTAAATTACAAGAGCTTGGCGTGCATGCGATTATGCCAGGAGCATCTCCAATCGGATCAGGACTTGGTATTGTAAATCCATTAAATTTGAGCTTCATTATTGAACAAGCGACAGTACCAGTTATCGTTGATGCCGGTATTGGTAGCCCAGCTGATGCGGCATTTGCAATGGGATTAGGAGCAGATGGCGTGTTATTAAATACAGCTGTATCAGGAGCAAAAGATCCTATTAAAATGGCACAAGCAATGAAATTAAGTATTGAAGCAGGCCGTTTAGGATTTGAAGCAGGTCGCATTGCACGTAAGCGTTGTGCAACTGCAAGTAGTCCTTTAGAAGGAATGAGCGTAGTTGAATAATCGATATTCTCGCCAAGAACTATTTTCTCCAATTGGAGAAGAAGGACAGCAAAAGATAAGAGAAAAGCATGTGCTTATTATCGGTGCAGGTGCATTAGGTAGTGCAAATGCAGAGATGTTTGTAAGAGCAGGTGTTGGCAAGATAACAATTGTTGACCGTGATTATGTAGATTGGAGTAATTTACAAAGACAACAATTGTATGCAGAGAGCGACGTAAAGAATAATCTTCCAAAAGCTATAGCGGCTAAAAAACGTTTAGAAGAGATTAATAGTGATGTAACAATAGAAGCTCTCGTTCAAGATGTAACAGCTGAAGAGCTAGAAGAACTTGTTATAAATGTTGATGTAATTATTGATGCGACTGATAATTTCGAAACGCGCTTTATTGTAAATGATATATCACAAAAATATTCTATTCCATGGATTTACGGTGCATGTGTAGGTAGTTACGGTCTTTCTTACACAATCCTTCCTAGTAAAACACCATGTTTATCATGTTTATTACAGTCGATTCCGCTTGGCGGGGCAACATGTGATACAGCGGGTATTATATCACCTGCTGTATCTCTTGTCGTTTCTCATCAAGTAACAGAAGCTCTTAAACTGTTAGTAGAAGATTACGAATCACTTCGAGATGGGCTTGTATCGTTTGATATGTGGAAGAATGAGTATTTATGTATGAATGTGCAAAAACTTCGCCAGCATAATTGTCCTTCATGCGGAGAGAATGCATTATATCCGTATTTAAATAAAGAAAACACATCAAAAACAGCAGTTTTATGCGGGCGAAATACAGTTCAAATTAGACCACCTCATAAAGATGAAATGAATTTTGAACAATATAAAGAGTTGTTGGAAGGTCGTGTAAATGATTTAAATATAAATCCATATTTACTATCATTTTCTGTTGAAGACAAGAGGTTAGTAGCCTTTAAAGATGGCCGTGTGCTCGTACATGGAACGAAAGATATAAGCGAAGCAAAAACAATTTATCATCGCTATTTTGGATAGAAAAGGATGAGTGGGATGAAAGTGAATAAAGCTTTAACAATTGCAGGGTCTGATAGCGGCGGCGGTGCTGGAATTCAGGCAGATTTAAAAACATTCCAAGAGCTTGGTGTATACGGAATGACGGCTATTACGGCAATTACTGCTCAAAACACGCTTGGCGTTCAAGGGGTATATCCTGTTCCGTTAGAAGGTATTACAGAACAGCTGAATTCAATTGGTACGGATTTAACACCAGATGCAGTGAAACTAGGAATGTTATTTAGTAGTGAAATAATTCAAATTGTTGCAGAACAAATTAAAAAATTTGGCTGGAATAATATTGTGCTAGATCCCGTTATGATCGCAAAAGGCGGTGCATCATTATTACAGCAAGAAGCAGTTCATGCATTAAAAGAATATTTATTACCAGTAGCAACCGTTATAACACCGAATGTTCCAGAAGCAGAAGTGTTAACTGGGGTGGAGATTCATAATGTTGAAGATAGTAAGGAAGCTGCAAAAGTATTGCACGAAGTAGGTGCTAAATATGTGCTTATGAAGGGCGGACATGCAGAATATCAAGGTAATGAAGTAATTGATTTCCTCTTTGATGGAGAAGAATTTATTGAGTTTAGAAGCGAGCGAATTCCTTCAAAGCAAACGCACGGAAGTGGGTGCACATTTGCTTCAGCGGTTACAGCAGGACTTGCGAAAGGATACTCAATTGAAGATGCTGTTCAAGAAGCAAAACGATTTATTAGTATAGCAATTGAAGAGCCATTGAATATTGGTAGTGGTCATGGACCAACGAATCATTTTGCGTATAAAGTGAATAGAACGCGTGTATAGATAAGTGAAAAGCCAGTTTTATAACTGGCTTTTTTTCTGTTTACTTTTTCAAAATACAGGAGTAATATATCAGCCAGAATATATTTTTTTGTAAACGCTGAGTCCAATTATATGGAGCGGAGGAACCAATTTGTGCAGTGTCACTAGGGGTGAATCTTTCAAATTTGAAAGTAGGGCTACTCTCAAAGCCCGAATCCGACAGCTAACTTCGTAAGCGTCTTGAGAGAGGACGGTGCCATGATGGATACATCACTTCATCGATCTGATTAGTATAGGGGAATATCAATCTATGTTTGATTTCTTTTATACTAAGGAGGATGAGGTACATGGAACTAACACTTATTTGTGTTGGAGAAGAAAGTAAGGTAAATAGTTTAAGAGATCTAGTTGCATTTCAACATGAGTTAGTTATTTTTACAGCAAATGAAGAGGTAGCGGCTGAAGTTAGGAATTGTGGGTTTGATTGGACTTATAGTTGTAGTAAGGAGCAGGATTTTACTAGTATTTGTGAGTGTATTAAGAAGGTCATTTTACTAGGGGATGAGCTTCCAATCGTTAGTTTCTTCACAGAACACATTCGTTTTTCTTTTCAAGCACCTATTACTGTTGTTACAAGGAATAAACGATATCCAGCGAGGCTCTATGAAACCATTGGAGCTAAGTTTGTCGTGTTTACAAATTGTGATAATATTTCTTTTTTATTTTTTGAATAGGGCGGGGGAAGAAATGATGAAGGTACTATTACTTGGAGATATAGCAAATCGTTGGGCAGTATCGGTAGAGCGAGTTCAAGAATTGGTCCAGATTGATCCCCTTTTTCCAGGGCCATATATTATATTACCATCAAAAGATGCTTTGTATTTAGAGATGGATATTACCGAGTATGAGCAGCTACATGCAGAATTGACACAAGTTTATATTCGTGGGAGAAATTTACGTGCATTTTTACGAGGAGAATAAAGGTTGAATAAAAAAGAGCGAATGCTGAGTGCAACAAGCTATGCACTTCATGTCATTCGCTCTTTTTATTTCATATTTAAAAGGTCATTTTTAAGAAAAGAAAAGAGAAATAAAGAAAATAGATGAAATAACAGTAATAATCTTCAATGTAAGCGTTTAAATGAATGTAAATATTATTATTTTCAGTAATTTACCCCTTTACAAGTGAAATATAGAGGAGTATATTTACTCTCATAAATCATTCATAAAATTTCCAAAAAAACCTAAAATCGCTGAGTTCCAGAAATGGAGCGGGGGAACCAATTTTGTGCATCGTCACTTGGGGTGAATCTTTCAGTTTTGAAAGTAGGGCTACTCTTTAGGCCCGAATCCGACAGCTAACCTCGTAAGCGTTTAGAGAGGAGGTTTACTTTTTGTTGTTCATTTTTTGAACACTGAGTAGAGCTCAGTGTTCTTTTTTAATATTTAAATGGTAAATTTTAACAAAAAGAGAGGGATAGTTATGTTAGATGTTGTAATGGTCGGGATTTTTATTTTATTAGTTGCATCGATGGCAAGTCTTGCAAGTTGGTCAGATAAAGTTGTGAAAGAAGGAAAGCAATCATGATGATTGTCTTATCGGTTATTGTCGCAGCAATTACAGTGTATTTAGTGTATGCATTATTAAATCCAGAGAAGTTTTAATTAGGGGGAATCATTCATTATGATTTGGGTTGCAGTCATTATTACAATGCTCTTGTTTATTTTAGTAGCAAAGCCAACGGGGATTTATTTAGAAAAAGCTTTTCAAGGTAGCAAAACGTTAGATAAAGTATTCGGGCCTTTTGAAAAACTTATTTTTAAAATTACGGGTGTAAAAGCATACAATCAAACGTGGAAACAGTACGCATTATCATTAGTTTTATTAAATGGATTTATGATCGTTGTCGTATACTTCATTTTCAGATTACAAGGTGTGCTGCCACTAAATCCAGCGCATATTGAAGGGATGGAGCCTACGCTCGCTTTTAATACAGCAATTAGTTTTATGGCTGATACAAACTTACAGCATTATAGCGGTGAAAATGGTTTATCTTATTTATCACAATTAATCGGAATTACATTTTTAATGTTTGCGGCACCAGCAACGACATTAGCGCTCGTTATGGCTTTTATAAGAGGACTTGCTGGAAAAGAACTTGGTAACTTTTTCGTTGATTTTACGAGAGCGTTAACGAGAGTGTTTCTTCCTATTGCATTTATTGCGGCACTAGTTTTTGTCGCACTTGGCGTACCACAAACGTTAGATGGGGCGGTTACAGCACAAACGATTGAAGGTGCAAAGCAAAGTATTTTACGTGGACCTGTTGCATCATTCGTTTCCATTAAGGAACTTGGAAATAACGGCGGTGGATTTTTCGGAGCAAACTCTACGCATCCTTTCGAAAATCCAGGACAAATGAGTAATATTTTGCAAATGATGCTTATGATGTTATTACCAACAGCACTTCCATTTACGTACGGACGAATGGTCGGAAATAAAAAACAAGGCCGCATCCTTTTCGTGTCACTATTTATGGTATTTTTACTAGGGTTTATAACGATTACGACATCTGAACTAAACGGGAACCCGGCATTAAATGGAATGGGTATCGAACATGTACAAGGAAGTACAGAAGGGAAAGAAGTACGATTTGGAACAGTATTTTCTTCACTATACGCAACGGTAACGACAGCTGCTGAAACAGGCGCTGTTAATACGATGCATGATACGTTAACACCAATTGGCGGTTTAGTTCCGCTTGTAAATATGATGTTAAATACTGTGTATGGCGGCGTTGGAGCAGGTTTTGTAAACATTATTATGTATGCAATTATCGCGGTGTTTATATCTGGGTTAATGGTTGGACGGACACCAGAGTTTTTAGGTAAAAAGATTGAAGGTAAGGAAATGAAATTAATCGCGGTCACGATTTTATTTCATCCATTGCTCATTTTAGGATTTTCGGCATTAGCTCTTTCAACAAATTTAGGGACGGATGCTATTTCTCATTCCGGTTTCCACGGTTTGACGCAAGTGGTATATGAATATACATCGTCAGCTGCGAATAACGGATCTGGATTTGAAGGATTAGGAGATAATACACCGTTTTGGAATATTACGACTGGTTTAGTTATGTTTTTAGGACGTTACTTCAGTTTAATTACGATGCTAGCTGTGGCAGCTTCATTGAAAGAAAAAACGGTAGTGCCAGAAACAGTCGGAACGTTCCGTACAGATAATAGTTTATTTGGTGGCATCTTCATCGGAACAATTGTAATTGTCGGTGCATTAACATTCTTCCCGATGTTAGTACTCGGTCCAATTGCAGAATTTCTTACATTGAAGTAATGGAGGGTAAATGATGAGACCGGTAGTAGTAAAAGAAAAACAATTAAATGAGTCACAAATACATGCTGTAGAAGATGAAGTTAGACAAGCGAAAACGATGGATCGTGATATCGTAACACATGCGATGAAGCAATCCGTTGCGAAATTGAATCCGAAAGTCATGATAAAGAATCCGATTATGTTCGTTGTGGAAATTGGATTTATCATTACGTTCATTTTATCTTTTCTTCCAAGTAGTTCTAGTAGTATACCAGGATGGTTTAATATAACAGTTTCTCTCATTCTATTATTTACAGTTTTATTTGCGAATTTTGCAGAAGCATTAGCAGAAGGTCGTGGTAAAGCGCAAGCCGATTCTTTAAAGCAGTCGAAGAAAGATGTGTTTGCAAATGTAGTAAAAGAAAATGGAGACATTGTCCAAGTTTCAGCAACTGATCTTAGAAAAGGTGACGTTGTTATCGTAAAACAAGGAGAAATGATTCCAAGTGATGGCGAAGTAATCAAAGGATTAGCATCTGTAGATGAATCTGCAATTACAGGTGAATCAGCTCCTGTTATAAAAGAAGCAGGCGGTGATTTTTGTTCCGTAACAGGTGGAACGATGGTCGTAAGTGATGAAATTACAATTGTCATTACGAGTAATCCTGGTGAATCATTTATCGATAAAATGATTTCTTTAGTAGAAGGAGCTGCTCGTCAAAAAACGCCGAATGAGATTGCTTTAAATACAGTATTAACGAGCTTAACTCTTATTTTCTTAATCGTCGTTGTGACGTTGCCGATTTTTACAAATTATTTAGGTTTTCAAATTGATACTGCTGTACTTGTAGCGTTGTTAGTATGTTTAATTCCAACGACAATTGGTGGTTTGCTATCAGCGATTGGTATTGCGGGGATGGATCGGGTGACAAAATTTAACGTGCTAGCGATGTCAGGGAAAGCAGTAGAAGCTGCGGGCGATATTAATACAATTATTTTAGATAAAACAGGTACAATTACTTTTGGGAACCGAATGGCTCATACATTATTGCCTGTAGGAAATGAAACGATTGAGCAAGTTGGAAAGTGGGCCGCTATTAGTTCTGTTTTAGATGAAACACCAGAAGGTCGATCTGTTATCGAGTATGTGCAGGGAAAATCTATATCATATAATAGAGAACTTGCAGAACAAGGTGAGTTTGTTCCGTTTAAAGCAGAAACGAGAATGAGTGGTGTTGATTTACAAGACGGAACGAAAGTGAGAAAAGGTGCTGTAGGTGCCGTTATTGAATGGGTTGAGTCACAAGGCGGAACAATTCCGAAAGATGTAAATCAAAAAGCAGACTTAATTTCAAAAGAGGGCGGAACACCACTTGTAGTTGCAGTAGATAATCGTATTTACGGTTTAATTTATTTAAAGGATACAGTAAAAACGGGTATGCGTGAGCGTTTTGAACAGTTACGCCAAATGGGGATTAAAACGGTTATGTGTACAGGTGATAATCCGTTAACAGCAGCAACCATTGCAAAAGAAGCTGGAGTAGATGAATTCGTTGCCGAGTGTAAACCGGAAGATAAAATTGCTGTCATTAAAGCAGAGCAAGATAAAGGGAAACTTGTAGCGATGACAGGTGATGGTACAAATGATGCTCCAGCATTAGCACAGGCGGACGTTGGATTAGCGATGAACAGTGGTACGACAGCAGCGAAAGAAGCGGCAAACATGATTGATCTAGACTCGAATCCAACGAAAATTATTGAGGTTGTAGGAATCGGTAAGCAATTGTTAATGACGCGAGGTGCTTTAACGACGTTTAGTATTGCGAATGATATAGCAAAATATTTTGCAATCATTCCAGCAATGTTTACACTTGCGATTCCGCAAATGGAGGCATTGAACATTATGAAATTAACATCACCACTGTCAGCGATTTTATCAGCATTAATATTTAACGCTGTTATTATTCCATTACTCATTCCGTTAGCGATGAAAGGTATTGCATATAAACCGATGAGTTCTAATGCATTGCTTAGCCGAAACTTACTTATTTATGGGCTTGGCGGAGTTATCGTTCCGTTCATTGGAATTAAAGTAATTGATATAATTGTCGGCTTGTTCATATAAGGAAGAGGGGAAAAAGATGGAGAAGAAACAAAGTATACTATCACCAATTATCCGTATTACTTTTACATTTCTAGTGTTGTGCGGACTTGTATACCCGCTTATTGTTACTGGTATTGCACAAGCCGTGATGAAGGATAATGCGGATGGAAGTCTAATATATAATGATAAAAATGAAGTGATTGGTTCTAAATTAATCGGGCAAAACTTCACGGATCCACGTTATTTTCAAGGGCGTGTTTCTAGTATTGAATATAAGGCTGAAGCATCTGGTTCAAATAACTATGCACCATCTAATCCAGATTTAGAGAAGCGAGTAGAGAAAAGTATTGAAGAGTGGAAGAAACAAAATCCGAGCGTTCCAGTTACAGAAGTACCGATTGATTTAGTGACAAATTCAGGTTCAGGGCTTGATCCTGATATTAGTCCGAAGGCAGCTTCTGTGCAGGTGGATCGCATATCGAAATTAACGAATATTCCGAAAGAAAAACTTAATCAATTGATTAAAGATCAAACAGAAGGTGCTGCGCTTGGTTTATTTGGAGAGACCCGCGTAAACGTCTTAAAGCTAAATTTGGCATTACAGGAATTAATGAAATAGTAACAGTGCTACCTCAATCTAACGGATTGAGGTAGCGTTGTTTCGAATGAAAGGTAGTGTTTATTTTGTATGCAGATGATTATGAACCGAAGTTTCAAAGGCGAACGCCAGAGGAATATTTAGAATATATTCGTCAGCAAAATCGCGGAAAGTTAAAGTTATATGTAGGAGCAGCTCCAGGCGTAGGAAAAAGTTATAAAATGCTCTTTGATGCAAGGGAAATGAAAAAAGATGGAATTGATATTGTAATTGGTTTAATTGAAACGCATGGAAGAAAAGAGACGGAAGAAGCAATTGCTGATTTAGAAAAAGTTCCTTTGAAAGAAATACAGTATAAAGGAAAGGTATTTTATGAGCTTGATGTGGAAGGAATAAAAAAACGCGCGCCGCAAGTAGTCGTAGTGGATGAACTTGCGCATAGTAATGTTCCTGGTTCTAAGCATAAAAAACGTTATATGGATGTGCAGGAATTGTTAGAGGCTGGTATATCGGTATTATCAGCTTTTAATATTCAACATTTAGAAAGTGTTCATGATATTGTAGCTCAAATTACGAATGTAAAAGTAAGAGAACGAGTTCCAGATTTTATTTTACAAAAAGCAAATGAAATTCAGCTCGTTGATGCAACACCGGAAGTACTTCGGAAGAGGTTAATAGACGGAAAGATATATAAAGAAGAAAAAATTCAGCAAAGCTTACAAAATTTCTTTACGCTTAATAATTTAGGAGCACTTAGGGAATTATCGCTTCGTGAAGTCGCTGACGATATGGACGAAAAGATTAGTCAAACAGTGATAGAACCAATCGGAGTGAAAGAAAAAATTCTCGTTTGTGTACAATACAGTTCAACAGCGGAGAAATTAATAAGACGGGGATGGCGCATGGCTGATCGGTTAAACGCTGAATTGTACGTATTAAACGTTGAGAGGGAAAATATAGATTCTATTTCAGCTGGAAAAAAGCAGACGATTGAAGAGTGGAAGTTGCTAACGAATCAATTTGATGCAAGTTTTGTATTAGAGGAAGCAAAGGGAAGAAAGCCAGCAGATGTTATTATTGAAGTGGCAAAAAGATTACAGGTGACGCAAATTTTACTTGGACAATCGGCTAGAACAAGGTGGGAAGAAATACGAAAAGGCTCTATTGTAAATGAAATTATGAGACAAACAAAGTATATTGATATTCATATTGTTGCGGATCAAAGAGGATAAATAGAGCCGACCTTTTTTGGGGCTCTATTTTGCTTTTTGTACAGAATGAAAACTTAGCATTTTCATTGTATATAAGATTACAAGTAAAAACATAATTGCACCTAGGAAGAAAATCCAAAAGTAATTTTGGTTAAATAAAAGAAATCCACCTATAAGTGGCCCTGTGCCCATACCAAGATAGCGGATGAAGTTGTACATACCGATAGCTGTTGCGCGTTCTTGTACGAATTCTTCTGTTAATAAAGTAGTGTGAGTTGGCATAGAAAGTCCCATACTAAAACCGTACAAAGATGTAACGATAATGATGAATGGGATATTGATGTTATATGTGAAAGAGAATAAAACGACACATATAACATTGAAGAAACTCGTAATAAATAAAGCTTGCTTTGTTGTGAGGCGTTTTTGCAAAAACTTGTAGCAAAAACTTCCTAGCATGATAGAAAGAGACATTGGTACAAACATAAGACCAATTTTATCTACAGTTAAATGAAATGAATTTGTTAAAATACTCGGTAAAAAAACGAGAAAGCAAAAGTAAATACAAAATTGAATGAAGCCAATAAGAGTAATAGAAAATCCAGTTTTATTTTTTAAGATAAGAGAGTAATTCTTTTGTGCTTTAGATTGTTTAATTATATTTGGCTTTGTTTCTGGGAGTAGTGAAATGTTTATAATTAATAAGATAATGCCAAGTGTAGATAAAAAGAGAAATACAGATAAGTGACCATTTATACTGCCAAGATAACCACCTATGAGAGGAGCCATTGCAGGTGCGAGGGCAAGTAACATTTGGTATAGGCTCATCGCTTCTCCGCGTTCTTTTCCTTCAAATAAATCGCCGATAATCGTTGCTGAAACTACAGGTATAGCCGCTATTCCTATAGCTTGAACAGCTCTAAAAAAGAGAAATAAATAAATGTTTGCCGAAAAGGCACATCCGATTGAACCAATTGTACTAATGACTAAACTAGGGATAAGGACAGATTTTCTCCCTTTTGTATCAATTAAAGGTCCATATACGAGCTGCATAATTGCAAGAACGAATGTGAAAAGTGAAACTGTTACATTTACAAGATAAAGAGAAGTGTGAAAAGAATTTTGAATCATCGGTAAGATAGGTGTGTAAATATTTTGAGCGAAGGAACCGAGTAAGGCACTAATACAGACAACATATAAAATGAAAGTTAGTTTAGATTTTTTCATCTTGTTAACCTCCTTGTATTTTGGTTTCCTTGGAAACTAAATTTATTTTAACATGATTTTCTCACTTGTAAAGATGAAAAAATAATTTTAAAATGGTATATAGTTAAATTGTTTCTTTGGAAACTTAGGAGGCGAACGGATTGAAGCATACAACGAAGCAAATGGAAATACTGTCGGACATTCGTACACTTTTGCATAAAAAAGAAGAACATTTAAAACGACAAAACGAGAAGTTTCTTCGTGAGACAGGTGTAAGTAGTATGTCTTTATCTGAGTTACATGTAATCGAATGTATCGGAAAAAATGGTTTGATGAATGTAACGGCAATTACGACAGAAATGGGCATGACGAAGGGAGCAATCTCTAAAATTTGTACAAAGTTGTTTCAAAAGCAATTCGTTGAGAAGCTGCAAATGTTAGATAATCAAAAAGAAATCTTCTTCAGCTTAACGGAGAGTGGGAATGAAATATATAAAGCTCATGAAAAATTGCATAAGCAAGCTGAAGAAAAGTGGTTGTTACTTTTAGATGGATATACGAAAGAAGAGCAAGACTTTATTCAAAGGTTTATAAAGGATGTCTCCGGTCATTTGGAAATATAATTGGAAGAAAAAACTCCTTTTTCTCAAGTCTTTTAAATATAATTTCTGAAAGAACTCATATATAATAGAAAAAGATACTTAACATGGTGAATAATTAAAGAGTCAATATATATAGAGGAGAGAGTAACATGCTTGAAAATACGGGGTTAGTATTAGAAGGCGGCGGTATGCGTGGTGTATACACGGGCGGGATATTAGAATACTTTATGGAACAAGATTTATATTTTCCATATGTAATCGGTGTATCAGCTGGTGCTTGTCATGCAGCGTCGTATCTTTCCAGACAAAGAAATAGAAATAAAACGGTCAATATTGATTATGCATCACATCCGAAATATTTATCGTATAAAAACTTATGGAGAAAACGTCAGCTATTTGATATGGATTTCATTTTCCACGAAATTCCAGAAAAGCATGTGCCGTTTGATTTTGAAACATACTTTAATAGCCCGGAACGTTTCCTTGTAGGAACGACGGATTGTGAAACAGGGCAATCTGTTTATTTTGAAAAAGAAGGAACGAATGATGATGCGCTAAATTTATTACAAGCGTCTAGTTCATTGCCTTTCATTGCACCAGTAGTAAATTACCGCGGTAAACAACTGTTAGATGGCGGGATTTCTGATCCAATTCCAGTTCGTAAAGCGCAAGAGGATGGATTTAAAAAATCAGTCGTTATTTTAACGAGAAATCATGGCTACGCGAAGAAAAAATCAAAGTTTGGATGGATTGCAGCGAAAGCTTATAAAAAATATCCGAACCTTGTTAACACGATGCTGAATCGTTATGAAGTGTATAATGAAACACTTCACTATATTGAAAAAGAAGAACAAGCTGGCAATTTATTTGTTATTCGCCCAGAAGTGCCGCTTCAAGTAGATCGTATGGAAAAAGATACAGCAAAACTACAAAATTTATACGAGCAAGGCTATGAAGATGCAAAGAGGCAATTTGCAGATTTGCAGGCGTTCTTGCAAAAATAATAATTAGGCTGTGGAGATGGAGTTCTCTGCAGTCTTTTTATATTGCTTTTAAAAAAGGAAAATAGAGCATCGAATTTCGATGCTCTACTTTTTATGTATAAAAAAATCCCTCTTTATGAGAGATTTTAATGTGGTAAGAATATCAATTGATAAGCAAACAAAATTCCAAATACATACACAAGTGGGTGAACAGCACGGAATTTACCTTTTGCCACTTTCATAAGTGGGTATGAAATAAATCCAAGTGCGATACCTGTTGCGATACTTGATGTAAGTGGCATGCTTAAGATTACTAAAAATGCTGGGAATGCTTCATCAAATGCGTCCCAATCGATGTGGCGAACTGAGCCCATCATAAGACTACCAACGATAATTAATGATGGAGCAGTAATAGCTGATACACCAGAAACAGCACTTACTAATGGTCCGAAGAATGCTGCTAATGCGAATAGAACAGCTACTGTAACAGTTGTTAAACCAGTACGACCACCAGCTGCAACACCAGCAGATGATTCAATGTAAGCTGTTGATGGTGTCGTTCCGAACATAGAACCAATAGTTGCTGAGAATGAGTCAGATAGAAGAGCTCGTCCTGCTTTTGGAAGCTTTCCGTCTTTCATAAATCCACCTTGTTGTGCAACGCCAAGTAATGTACCTGTTGTATCGAATAGTGTAACAAGGAAGAATGAGAATACAACGCCGTATAATCCGTAGTTAATTACGTCAGATACAGCAGTAATTGGATTTGAAACGATAATTCCTTCTGGTAAACCAGGCATTGATGTAACACCGTTTGAGAATGATAATTGTCCCGTGAAGAAAGCGATAATACCAGTTAATAGCATCCCGATAAATAGTGCGCCATTTACATTTAAAGACATAAGGACAATTGTAATTCCAAGTCCAGCTAATGCTAGTAGTACTGGAGCAGAGTGAAGATCACCAAGTCCAACTAAGTTTGCATCATTTTTTGTAACGATACCTGTTAAACGTAAACCGATAAAGGCGATAAATAGCCCGATACCAGCAGTAATTGCATGTTTTAAGTTTTCAGGAATTGCTTCCATTAATTTTGTACGGAAAGATGTAAATGATAGCAAAATTAAAATCATACCTGCTACGAATACAGCAGAGAATGCAATTGCGAAAGTCATGCCTTCATGCGCTTTTACAACAGAGTAAGAGAAGTAAGCATTTAATCCCATACCTGGCGCGATTGCGATTGGTAAGTTTGTAAAGATTGCCATAAATAATGTTCCGACAACAGCAGCGATAATTGTTGCTGTAAATGCTTGTTCAAATGGAACACCTGCATCTCCAAGGATAACAGGGTTTACGACAATGATATATGCCATTGTTAAGAAGGTAATAATACCTGCCATAATTTCAGTTTTAATAGAAGTTTTATGTTTTGAAAGGTTAAACATATAAACATCCTTTCTGTTTACGAATAATTTTCACAACAGTTATATATAATATTCGTTTTTTATCTATTTTGCAATAGTTTTGCATAAAAAGTTTATAACAATTCATATTTTGTGTCTTAAATTCGAATATTAATCGTAAAACGATGTGTGAATTTCAGCTTTTTATTGTGCACATGCTAAGGAAAAGGAGTTGAAAGCAGCTATGCCACAGCAAAAAAACTTTATAACAATGCCTGCGCAACATCAAAATAAGCAGCCAGGTATTGAATCATTAATGAGCCCCCTTCCGCAGTTTGAAGATGCAAACTATAAAGGAAGTGAAAAGTTAAAAGGGAAGAATGTGTTAATTACAGGAGGAGATAGCGGAATTGGACGAGCAGTTTCCATCGCTTTTGCAAAAGAGGGAGCAAATGTTGCGATTGCTTATTTAGATGAGGAAGAAGATGCAAATGAGACGAAACAACGTGTTGAAAAAGAAGGTGTAAAGTGTGTATTGTTGCCGGGGGATTTGAGTAATGAACAGCATTGTAAAGATATTGTGGAAGAAACCGCCCGGCAGTTAGGTAGTTTAAATATTTTAGTGAATAACGTTGCACAGCAATATCCGCAGCAAGGGCTAGAGTATATTACAGCAGAACAGCTAGAAAAAACATTTCGTATTAATATTTTTTCTTATTTTCACGTTACGAAAGCAGCCCTTTCTCATTTGAAGAAAGGGGATGTCATTATAAATACGGCATCTATCGTTGCATATGAAGGAAATGAAACGTTAATTGATTATTCCGCAACGAAAGGAGCAATCGTAGCTTTTACAAGATCACTTTCTCAATCGTTAGTGCAAAAAGGGATTCGGGTAAATGGTGTTGCACCAGGCCCGATTTGGACACCGCTTATTCCATCGAGCTTTGATGAGAAGAAAGTCTCTCAGTTTGGGAGCAATGTCCCGATGCAACGGCCTGGTCAACCATATGAATTAGCGCCGGCATACGTATACTTGGCATCTGGTGATTCATCCTATGTTACTGGGCAAATGATACATGTAAATGGGGGCGTTATTGTAAATGGATAGTTTTCATTTATAAGAGCAAAGTAATGTTAATTCCACTTATTATAGGGAGCGCTAGGGGGGATATAGCTGAAAAAGTTATGTTTCATCATACTATTATTTTTCATCCTACCGGTTAGTGCTTTTGCTAATACAGATCATTTAATATTAGTAAATCTTACGACGAACCAGTTGTCTTTTTTTGAAAATGGAAATTACACAAAAACATTTCCAGTAACGACTGGAAGAGATCGTACACCTACGCCTGAAGGTAATTTTTGTATTATAACTAAATTTAAAAATAAAGAATACCATCGAAAAAAAATACCTGGGGGTGCACCGAATAACCCTCTTGGTACGAGGTGGCTTGGACTAGATAAGAATGAATATGCAATTCACGGGACGAACCGGGAATGGACGATTGGAAGTAGGGAATCAAATGGCTGTATTCGTATGCATGACAGGGATATACAATGGTTATATGACCGAGTACAATTACAAACAAAAGTAATCATTTCTCGTTTTCATACGAGCCCCGAATATGAAGCGAATAAACTTGGTTATCGCGTTGTGAGCTGGAATGGTCGAAAAATAGAAAAAGAACAAATTGGAGTACTTACGTTAGTAGACCGCGCGGATATATATTGGCAAGAACCAAATGGACAGTTAACGAAAGTGAAAACGGTATTGCCAAATGAAAGATATCCAGTGTACTCAAAACGAAAAGATGGAATATATTATATAGGAAACAATTCGTATATTATAGATGAAACAGGAGAGAAAGTTCGTTACGAGCAAATTCCTTCTTCGATTTTAAGTAATATATATAAACGGAAATACAATGTTCCGTAATGGCTACCGTATTATAGACGGTAGCTTATTTATACTTGGAGTTTAACTGCAACTATTGTATTTTGCTGAATATAATACAGTACAGATAGGGGGCGGTTATATTATGAAAAGTGAATTTGCGTTTAAAGTTTTCTTAGTAACGACCTGTTTATTTATCGTGTATTTATATGCGTTTCTCGTCTTTTCTTTTTATGTTCCATATGTTGATTTAATATTATTCTTCGGATTTATTTGGGCGTTTGTGAAAGCGAGGGAAGGAGAGAAGAGTATATATCGGCGCATTACCCTATGCGGGACGGCCGTTCTCGTTATTTTGTACTTTTTTATTATGCATGATTTTTGGAGAGGAATGTAAAAAAAGCATACGATTAATCGTATGCTTTTATATCTGTTAATGATGGAAGAGAGGCAATTGCACCGTAATTTGTACATGTGATAGCGCCTACTTTATTTGCAAAGGAGATAAATGCTGTTAAGTCTTTGAAATGATACGAAAGTGTATGTTCACTTTGGGCAATCTGATATAACATTGCTCCAACGAAAGCGTCACCAGCACCAGTTGTATCGACTTGTTGAATGGAAATAGAAGAGACAATAGTTTGACCTTCATTTGTCGCAAGAAGGGTACCGTCTTTTCCAAGTGTAATAGCTACTACTTTTGCGCCATAATTTAATAATTTGAGTGCAGCTTGTTGTAAATCACTCTCTTTAGAGAGCATAGTAGCTTCCTCTTGACTTACTTTTACGAAGTGTGCATGTTTTATAAAGGTTAGACAATCTTGAGAGAATTGTTCTGTATTTGTAATGAGTGCACTTCGATAATTTGGATCAAAAGAAATGAAATGGCCTTTATCTTTCGCATATTGTAACAACTGAAAATACGTTTCTTTTAATGGGCTTGATAGTAAAGCTGTCGCTGAACCGAAATGTATTAAATCATTCGTTTGTATTTTTGTTAAATCAATGCTATTGAATTGATATTCACCATCTGCACCACGCATAAAAGTAAAATCACGTTCGCCATCTTGATCGATGGATACGAATGCAAGTGTTGTTTGTTTATCTTTTATGAGCATGGATGTATCGACTTGCGCACGCTGTAAAGTTTGTTCAAGAAACTCACCAAATGGGTCGTTTCCTACTTGCCCCATAAATGTAGCGTGTCCACCTAATTTTGTAATCGCAGCAGCAACGTTAGCGGGTGCTCCACCAGCTTTTTTTTCGAAATCTGAACCGTTTACTAAAGAAACATTAGTATTTCGGCACACAAAATCAATTAATAGTTCACCTATACAAAAGACATTTCTCATACAATCCCTCTTTTCAGCTTATATTGTGTGATGGTAAAGTTTAGTTTTGCATCTGAAAAGATTGCGATATGATGTTTCATGTCTTTTCGAGGAAAAACTCGGGACGTAAAGACTGTTGAACCATCGTATAAGAAAATTTCCACGATGCTTTTATCTACAAATATTTGTAGTTCTATCGTATCTTGAATATCGATTTTTTTACAGCGTTCAAATCCATATTCTCCGCCAAATTGATGGTAGAAGTTGCCCCTGTCTATAGAAATAGTACCTTGTTCCCGATTAAATGTAATGGGGAAACATTCCTCCTCATTGTGGAAGAGAGAAAGACCAAAACGTTTTGCATCTTCTGTTTTAAGTGTAACAATTAATTCATAGGAGTCTTCATCATCAAGCGTTGATAATACATTTAATCCAGCTGTTATATCTCCTGAAATGTCTTTTTTTGTTGTTCGTAGTTTTGTTAATTCTGAAACTGGTTTTTGTTTTAAGATGTTATCTTCTAATGTTAATTCACGTGGAAGTGTTAGGCAATGAGCCCACATATAATCATCAGAAGGATATGTGATTTCACTTGATCCTGCCCAAGCAAATAATAGGCGACGACTAGTAGAGTCTTCTAAAGTTTGAGGGGCATAAAAATCGAACCCTTTATCAGCTTCGTAATAGGAATCAACATGGAAATATAAATTTTTAATATCGAAATGGCCTATAGCATAAACGACATTGTATACATTGTGAAAGTTTTCTCCGTCTTTTTCAATTCCTTGCGGTGAAAAGAGAAGTACATCTTTCCCTGATAATTGGAAGTAATCGGGGCATTCCCACATAAATCCGAATTCTTTTAAGTTTGTTGTAATTTCGCCTTGGAAATGCCAATTGTATAGGTCTTGTGATTTGTATAGTAATAGAGTTCCTGTTTTATTTTCACGTTGGGCACCGAGTAACATATAGTACATATCATTATGTTTCCAGACTTTTGGATCACGTACATGTTTTGTATATCCGTCAGGAATTATATCAATAACAGGATTATTACTATATTTCGTCATCGTATATTGTGAATCCATTGTTGCCATACATTGTTTTGCATCACGGGAATCATCAGGCTTTTTTATATTCCCTGTATAAAGTAGATGAAGAAGGCCATCTTTTACGATAGCACTACCAGAATATGCACCGTGTGATTCATAGCTTTCAGTAGGGATGATGGCTACAGGCATACGCTCCCAGTTAATAAGGTCTTTTGACCTCACATGCCCCCAATGCTTCATTCCATGAATGGGACCAAATGGATACCACTGATAAAAAACGTGATATTCATCATTGTAGTATGATACACCGTTAGGATCATTAATTAATCCAAATGGTGGGTGGATATGATAAATTGGTTTCCATGAATCTTGGTTTGCAATTTCATATAAAGAATGTAATTCGTCTTTATTAGATTGCAGTATTGTTTTATATTTTGACATAGGTTTTCACCCCGTTATTATTTACTTTCTTTATATAAAATGAATGTGGCAACAAAAGCAGTGATAACTGCAATAGCGAAACCAATTATATAGTGAATCATGTTCATCATGCCAAGAGGTGCAACAATTGTAAGCATCGGAATACCTGTTAAACCGTATGCATTAGCCGCTACTTGCATCCAAACAACGTAAGCGCCTCCAATTGCGCCGCCAATAGCTGCTGCAATAAATGGTTTACCAAGTTTTAAATTGACACCAAAAATAGCTGGTTCTGTAATTCCTAAAAATGCTGAAGCTGCTGCTGGAATTGCAATTTCTTTCGTTTTTTTGTTTTTTGTTTTGAAATAGACAGCTAAAGTAGCACCGCCCTGTGCAACGTTCGCCATTGACCAAATAGGGAGTAAGAAATTGACACCGATATCTTTATTTGCGAGTAAGCCCGCTTCAATAGCGTGGAAGCTATGATGTAAGCCAGTAAGAACAATTGTTGAATACAACCCACCGAATATAAGTCCAGCTACTGGTCCTGCAAATTGATAAATTGTATTTAAAAGGTACGTAATGCCGTCACCGATTTTATATCCAATTGGTCCGATAATAATAAGTGATAAAAAGCCAGTTATAATAATTGTTAAGAATGGTGTAACTAATAAATCTAAAGAGTTCGGAACACGTTTTCGAAGTTCTTTTTCAATTGTACTCATAACATATACACATAATAAAATAGGTAAAACAGTACCTTGATAGCCAATCATATCAATATCCATACCAAGGAAATGTAAAACTGTGGGTTTTGCATTTGAAAGAGTCCAAGGATTTGTTAAGCTTGGGTGAGTTAATATACCACCAACAACTGCACCTAAGAAAATGTTTCCACCAAATTCTTTAGCGGCACTAACTCCAATTAAAATGGGTAAAATGATGAAAGCTGCACTTGAGAACATATCAAGTAATTGGATAAGTGAGTGATCTCCAGGAACTAATTTAAACGCTTTCAACATTCCGAGTAGACCCATAAGTAAACCGCTTGCAACGATAGCTGGAATAATTGGAACAAAAATATTAGATAGTGTCTTTGCTAGGCGGGCGATAGGATTCATTTTTTTCTTAGGTATATCGTTTGATGTTGTAGAATCTAGTTCGGCTATTCCAATTAGTTTTGAGAATTCATCATATACTTTGTTTACTATGCCAGTTCCAAAAATAATTTGATATTGCTCGGTCGTTGCAAAAGCACCTTTTACTCCATCGATGTTTTCGATTTCTGCAGCGTTTATTTTCGTATCATCCTTTAATATAAGACGAAGGCGAGTCGCGCAATGTGTGGCACGAACAATGTTTTCCTTTCCACCAATATTCTGTATTACTTGAGTTGCAATTTGTTTCATATCCATAAAAATTCCCCCTTACTATAAATTCTCTTTTATGGAACCGGTTCCGTAATAAGTTAAAATAAAAAACAGGGAAATGATGTTGAAAATCCTGTTTTTAAAATGTGGAACCGGTTTTAATTTTATTATAGAGTGCCTTTATATTTTGTCAACGCTTTCTTGGATTTTTAATGTATAACGGGAGTGTAATATTTTTGGTATAGTTTTGTTTTCAACAAGCTGTGAAAGAGAAGTGGCAGCAAGCTTTCCAGCATACTCATAGTCAAACGCAATTGTCGTTAAACTAGGGTGTACCATTTCTGAAATATCATATCCACCGAATCCTGTTACAGAAATATCACCTGGTACAGAAAGAGAGTGGGAGTGAATGACTTTCATTGCGCCAAGAGCGATGTTATCTGTAGCACATACGATAAGAGTTGGGCGATTATTATCTAAAATATGTTGTACTTGTTTCATGGCATCTTCTATGCGGAAAGTTGTTTCGTAATATGAAACGTTGCAAGTCGGTTCTAAATTTTCAATTGCTTTTTGAAAACCATTTTTTCGATTTATTCCAACAGAAATATCATCTTTTTCTATCCCTAAATAGGCAATATGTCGATGGCCTTGCGATAAAACGTATGCCCCTAACTCATAAGCTGCATCATAATCATCGTGAACGAGGCAATATTGATCTTTATATTCTTGCCCGACGAATAAAATAGGGATGTTTGAATTAGCCATAATTTTTTGATGTTCATTCGTCAATGTTTTTGTTAATAAAATAATGCCAGCTACCTTTTGTTTTATAAAGTTTTCAATTGCTTGTATTTCAGTTCCGGTTGTTTGATTTGCATTTGCTACAAGCATTTGATAGTTATTTTCCTGTAATGTTTTATCGATCCCGATAAGTGTTTTCATTGTAGCGAAGGAGTCTAATCGGGGGATGATGACACCAATTAAATTTGTTGTTTTTGCTTTTAAACTTTGAGCAAATGTATTGGGAGAGAAATTTGTTTCTTGAATAATACCTTCGATTTTAAGTTTTGTTTTATCACTTACATATCCGCCGTTTAAGTAACGAGAGACTGTGCTTTTTGCAACTCCAGCCAATTTGGCGATATCTGCAATTGTTTTAGCCATAGTATTTCACCTTCGTATTCATAAAAATGTTAACTTTATTATAGGGAGAATTAGAGATGACGTAAACAAGAAGAGGGAAAGAAAAAACCACCTCACGTATATGAGGTGGAATAATTGTTAATATCTAGGCTTAAATGTATGACAACAAGTCTCTACACTCGTTGCTACAGAACTTTCTAGCGTCTCGTTTGTTAAAACTGCAGCTGTATATGAATCATTTTCAGTTTGACCAGTTTCATCTGCATCAGGCTGAACGATGATCGCACTTGCTTGACAAAAGTTACCTTGTCCCCAAAAAGAACAGTTGGAAACAGAACATCTTACTTCTGGCATAAAACCCCCTCCTTATAGATTAGTGTGGGATTTTACGCCCATTTCATGTGTAGAAGGAGTTTCCTTTTCTAATTACTTTTTCGTTTGTTCAAGCCATTCTTTTAATTTGTCTTTCGGCTGTTCACCGCTAATACGGCTCACTTCTTTGCCATCTTTAAAATGAATGATTGTTGGTGTACCTTGAATTTTATATTCATCCCAAGGAGCATCTAATTTTTCAATATCCATAACTTTCATATCAACGTTCAAGTCTTTAGCCATTGGCACTACGACAGGAGATAATTTTTGGCAATGAACGCAAGATGTTTGATAAAAGTATACTGTTTCTTCTTTTTTCTCTTTTAAGTTCTTTTGAAGATCTGAAAGAGAAATTTTATTTGTGTAGTAGTCAGGACCATCTGTTTGACTACCAGTAGCATTATCAATTTTTTGGCTAGTTGAAGCGTTTTTTTCTTCCATTTGTGTTACAGCGAAAATTGCCGCAAACAAGGCGATAATAATACCACCAAATATAAGCATTTTTTTCATTCTTTCATCTCCTTATTTGTTTTTGATGACAATAAAGCTACAAACAGCGATTGTAATAAAGCCGATAAGTGCTAAAAACGGGATTGTCACAAAACCGAACCAGTTTATGTATTCTCCCGTACATGGTACACGTCCACAAGCTGCCCCAGCAGCTGAAAATGCTGCGACTTTTTGAATTGCATAGTGATATAAAGAAATACAAGCACCAATAGTTGCGATTGGTAAAGAATAACTTGCAATGCGATAATCTTTCTTTGCTACAGCGATACCAAGCCATAAAACGAATGGATACATAAAAATACGTTGATACCAACAAAGAACACAAGGCTCAAATTTCATGATTTCGGAAAAGTACAGACTTCCTAGTGTAGCGATAAAAGAAGCTCCCCATGCGGTAAGTAAAGCATATTCTTGCTTTTTTTCTCGTCCCATATTTTATACCTCTCTTATAATAGTTACATACTAAATTATAGTATGAAGTAGTATGGAAAAGAAAGAAAAAATATGTTTATCAATAAAAGTTTTATAAGGAGAAACTTTTATTGATATAAACATTTTAAAAAAGCGCCATTCTCCGGAAGAGAATAGCGCTATATTTTACATTTGAATTTGTTCTACTTCTTCTACATGCGACTTTTGGGATGCGTGGTCAATATATTGAAATAGGAGCTGCAATTGTTTATCAACTTCTGGAAGTTCTTTACTGTATTGATAAGCGTGTAAAAAATGCTCAATACGTTTAGAAAATAATTGATCGTTCGTTTGAACCATGAGAACGAGTAATTTATCCCAATTACAGCAATACGTGTAATAGAGAGCTTTATCATAGTCGTTATATGTTTGCACTGTGTACCCTCCTTACCGAGAGTTATATATAGTGTGTGATAAGTAAGGGGAAATACACTTGAAAGAATTTGTTAAGAAAAAAAGTGAATGAAAAGAAAAAACGAGGAGTTTCCTCGTTTTTTAAGCTTTTGGCATTGGCGTAGGTGTTGGTTTGCCATAGCCTTCTTTGTATTTATTATCGATATAGTTACGAATTTCAAGCGTTGATTTTCCTTTTTGTTTCATGGAAGCAGATTCAACTGCGATTTCTAGGCAATTGACGCAAGTCGTTGCATGGGAGTCCCAAACAACTTCACCATTCTTTTTAATTTCACGAATAAAGCAGTTTTTATTATTTTTATGTCCTACACTTTCACCGCAACCACAATAGCATGGAATCCAATCTAATAGTTCTGCATTTTGTCCAGCGACAGTGTAGATATCTTTCATTTGTGGATCAAGCTTGTCTAGGAAGGTAGGAAGTGTGTCGACTCCTTTTGTTTTCTCTTGAATGTCAGCTTGCTGAGTGTGCGATGCGTGGTCATGTTCTTCTTTTTTTGATTCAGAAGATTTTTGGTCATTTGTACTAGTACTTCCGCATCCAGCAAGAATTAAGCTTAGTACTGCAAGTAAAGAAAATACATACTTTTTCATTCGCTTGTCCCCTTTACAAATGTATTAATCAAATTGTATCAGACTAAGGGACACCTAGGGAGAAGTTTTTTTTGAACGATTTTTGAAGTACCATCTTAGTGAATGAAACAAAAATAAAATTGGGATATAAGCGTATACAATATATAAACCCGCTTGAGATAGTACGGTATTTAATGTGTTGATACTTTCACGGTTTGTGAAAAGTAGAGAAGCTGAAAATATGATGAAAATAAAAAACGGTAATGTAAATTTAAATGAAATATGAAAGGAACGCTTCATCGTTTGACATGATGACCAAATGGTTAAGCAGAGGTTTGGTAAAATAATTAAAAACCAAACGAAAATAATAATATATTCAAAGCGCTGGATAAAAGGAACTTTAATTATTTTTAACATCGTTAAAGTAGGCCAAATAGTACGGTTTAATTGTCCCTCGCTGTAATACATAAAAGATACGATAGCTAAAACTACATAAATTAAGGTGCTAAAAGCAATTCCAGCATGGGCCCATCGCTTTAAAGATTTTCCTTTTTCAATAAAGGGATAAAAGATAAGAATTGTTTCAAACCCCAGAAATTCCAATGCGGATTGTTTTGCAGATATAAGCATGTCAAAAGGTGAATGTGTAAAAATAGGTAAAATATTACGAAAATGAGCATATTTCATTGGATAGATTAAAAAGAATACAACGAAAATAGGAAGAACAATACCCCAAAAACATATCCCTGTCACAGAACGGAAGCCACCTTTTATAATGTAGTAAGTGACTAATAAAAACATAAGCGTAAGTTTCCATAACTTAATGGTAGGGAAAATCCAAACTTGTATCACTTCCATATACGTACGAAGAACCGTAAGGCAAAATAATAAGCAATAAAGAGTGAAAATTACAGAAAATATAGAGCCAACCCATTTTCCAAAGGTTGTTGTATGAATGCTAATTAAATCTCCGTCTTTTTCAAGCATTTTTAACATACAAAACAGCACAATATGAGTTGCAATTCCCGCAATAATAAGAGAAATCCAGGCATCATAACCAGCGTTTTTTAAAATTACACGTTGATATCCGAGAATTCCTATACCAATCTGGAGAGAATGCAATAAAATAAATGCAAAATATGGAGAGACTGTCTTTGTTTTATTCATTGTATTCATTGCTTATTTCACCTCACTATTCTCCGATTCCAGATTGTACAATATTAAGATCTAAATTTACATCCACCGCTACATTTTTATACATATTTCGAATTTGTGTTATATTCCATTTTCTCGTATGGCTTCTAATTTCATCTCGTATTCCTAAAGGATCAATTTCCTTTTCTTGAAATTGTTTTATTAGATCTTCACAGTCTTTTTCAACATTTCGTTCAATTTGTTTTTTTATATAGTTGATATTTGTTTCTTTTCTTAAATCAATCCAATTAGGAGAGTTTTTAATTAATCCATTTAATTTTAAATGGATTTTTACTTTTGGTATGTCGCCAGTTTGATCTATATTATACTTATTTTCCCCAGCTAAGTTTTGTATAACAACCATACCTTTATGTTTATCCTTTTTTATCGCTGCTTCGTAACGTCCATTTTTCGTAGGATTAATAAGTAATTTTGCTAAAACAGAATGTCTTTTATCCGTATACATGACGACTTTATCGCCTTTTAAAAAGGCAAGCCCTTTGACAGCGACAGAATGATTATCGTCCATTTTAATATAAGGAACATAGGCATCACATACGGAAGAGTAATAATTATATAAAAAAGTGTTTAATTCGGTTTGTGGAATGTTTTCATTTCTTATATTTTGTTCGAGTAAATCAGCAATATATAAAGACCCATTTTTTTTTCCGTAATTTAAAAGCTCTTCAGCTGATCCATCTACAATTGCTAGTTGTACATCACGCCCGATATTTGGGTCACGTTGTAAGTTAGTAATAATCTCTCCCATTCCGCGTTCTCCTAGAGCTTTTCCAAATAGGACGACACGCATTTGACCTACAACGACATTGTGAGGAGATTTTGCATTTAATCGTGAAGCGATTGTCTCAAGTGAACGGGCAGATGTTGATTGCGTTTCTGGTTTAGACTTTACACCATGTGTGTACTCTGGGAATAGAATAGTTCCTTGGAATCTTTTCTTTTTTGTGATGTCAAATCCAGCGATATGAATAATACGCTGCGTATCCACTATATAGGTTTGTGTACAGCCAGTTTGTAAAATGAAGAAGATAATGATAATAAGGTGCAATAAAAATTTTTTCATTCATTCTCACCATCACGTTTTTGCTTCGCTTTGTTTGGATTATAGCGCCATTTTGATTTTGGTCTAAGAAAAGAAGGTCTTTGAGCTGTTTGACTAAATGGTAATCGAAGAAAACCTTCTGCTGTACCTAAACCACGAAATGGATATAAAGGTAATAAATAAGGTGATCCAAGTGATTTTAATTTAATTAAATGAGCTAAAATAAATACAAATCCGACAATAAGACCTAATCCTCCGAATGCACCGGCTAAAAGAATAAGTGGAAAGCGTAATAACCGGATAGTAGAAGACATCTTTACGGTCGGTGTTGTGAAAGATGCAAGAGCGGATAAAGCAACTGCAATTAATAAAATTGTACTAGTCAAAGCTGCCTCCACGGATGCTTGGCCAATTACAATCCCCCCAACAATACCAATCGTTTGTCCGACTTTTGTCGGTAAACGCGCTCCAGCTTCACGAAGCAATTCAATTGTAATTTCTAAAAAGAGTGCTTCTAGAATGGGAGGGAAAGGTACGTTAGCTCTCGAGAAAATAATAGGACCTAGTAAATCAGCTGGAATCATTTGATAATGATATGTTAAAGCCGCTGTATAAATAGCGGAGGAAAAAAGAGAAAATATAGCTCCGAAAAAACGAATAATACGAAAGAACGATCCAATCATCCACGGTAAATAATAATCTTCTGGTGAAATGAAAAAATCCAGTAACGTTGTTGGTCCTGATAAAGCATATGGAGAGCCATCTGTTAAAATTAAAACTTCCCCGTTAATTAATGCAAATACAGCTCGATCTAATCGTTCTGTAGGTAATAGAACTGGAAAAGGTGAATTGCTATTATCACTAATAAATTGCTCAATCATAGTTGAATCAAACGGGACATCAAAGTCAATGTCTTCTAGCCGTTGTATTGCGGTGTTGATAAATTGTTCATTTGTAATTCCTTCTATATAAGCAACTGCTACTTTCGTTTTTGACATAGATCCGACGGTAACTTCTTTAAAAATGAGTTGCTCCGTTACGATATTTCGGCGTAATAAGTGGATATTTGTATCAAGGTTTTCAACGAAACCGATTTTAGGCCCGATTACGCTATACTCATTTTCTGTATCGTTATATAATCGTGTTCCTAAAACAGTACTTTCGGCACGAATTAAAGCATATTGATCAGGATTCGAATTGTTTTTTAAGCGTATTAAAATATATCCACCTAATAATTTCTCACGAATATCATCAATAGAAGGGGAGGTAATAATGTCTTCAATAGAGACGATATTACATAAATCAGAGATGTTTTGGATTTGTTCCGATTCCTTTTTTAGAGGAGTTAAAATGAATTGTTTAATAATAAGTGCTTCCACGACAGATTTATAATAAAACAAGCACAATGTTTCATTTTCAAGTACGTTATGAGAAACAAAGTCGCTTGATTCTTTCATGGTTTGTATAAATTCTGGAATAGAACAAAGTGTTTTTGTATTAGTCTTTTTTGATTTTTTAGATGATAAACCGAACATTTTCTCACCCCTAACTTACATCATTTACTTGTGTTAGTTTTTGGGAAAGACGGGAATTTATACTTAAAAATTGAAAGTTCATAAAGAAAAGGAAGAGTGGTGAATGCCTCTTCCTTTTTAGCATTTTAATTTGTTTTTTGTTCTTTAATAGACTTCACTAATTTCATCATTTCCGCTCGTATATCTTCTCTTTTTACATTTAATTTTTCGGCAATTTGTTTAATGTCCATTCCATCTTTTTTCATCTTTAATACATCATCAAGAGGAGTATTGCTTTTTTGAGAGATGATTGTTAACACAGTAAGATGACGCAATTTGATGTTATATTCTTTCGTTTTTTGCTTTAGCTGATCCGGTGTGGATTTTTGCATAGTTGCTAACTGTTGTAGCAGTGCTTGCTTTGTTTCTTTATTCATATGATGCTTTTTCAGCTTACTTGGATCTATACCGAAATGCTCGGCTGTTTTCTCCCAAGATTTATTTTGCTTATAGTAAGCTAAAACATCTTTTATTTCTTTATTACTAATTCTTGCAATATGAGCAGCTTTCCAAATTTCATGTTTGTTATAGCCGAGTTTTTCTAGCGATTGTATTTCTTCATCTGAAATTGGTTTATGGTGATGCATTGTTACTTCTTTTGGGGTGGCAGCGGAAGCGGGGAAGATAATTGCTCCGCATAATAATGCTGCCATAGTCATACTTACCGCGATTTTTTTGTACATGTAAACTCCTCCTAGATGGGTAATGTAGAAAACTGTACACATATCATTTCCATAAAATGTGAAATACTTGTGAACAAGTTAAGTTTTTTTATTCACAGCATGGAATGACGTTTTTAGAAGTTTTCCAACATAAAACATTGATTAATAGTAAAAAACTAAGGTATAATCGAAATTGAAAATCAATATCAATACTAATGATAAACTTATACATATAGATAAAAATAAGGGAGAGATAAATATGACTACATATACTTCCATCGCTAATGTGATTAAAGAAAGACGCTCTGTTCGTACATTTACAGACAAAGCAGTAGAAAAAGATTTATTAATTGAACTATTAAACGACGCAACATGGGCACCAAATCATAAGCGCCGTGAACCATGGAATTGTAAACTATACATCGGAGAAGGCCGCAAGAAATTAGTAGATGCGGTATTAAACTCTTTCACGGAAGAAGAAAGAGCGAAACGCGGTAAAATTTTATCAGATCGTTTCTTAAGCACGCCTGCACAAATCGTTGTATATATAAATGAAGATCCACGTCAAATTCAACGTGATGAAGATTACGCTGCAACATGTGCATTTATGCAAAACTTCCAACTTCTTGCTTGGGAACGTGGATTAGGTTGCGTTTGGAAATCAGGCGGATTAAACTACAATCCATTATTTATAGAAGGAATCGGTTTAACAAGAGGCCAACGTATCGTTGGAATTCTTCATATCGGCTATTTCGATAAAGCACCAGAAGGAAAAGCTCGTACTCCGATTACGGAGAAGATGGAGATTATTGAAGGTTAATAGATGAGACATTCTCGTTTTTGCGGGGGTGTCTTTTTATTATGCAATCAATCCTCATGAAAGCTTGTTCTTCATCATACACTTTCTTAAGGGAAAGTGTAAGGAGGGAAAATAATGAGAGCAAGTGACGATAAAGCACTGCAATATGCGATTGCGGAAATTACGGAAATTGCGACTGGATTTGGGCTTGATTTTTATCCGATGCGTTATGAAATATGTCCAGCAGAAATTATTTATACATTTGGTGCATATGGGATGCCGACAAGGTTTTCACATTGGAGTTTTGGAAAACAATTTTTCAGAATGAAATTACAATACGATTTAGGACTTAGTAAAATATACGAACTCGTTATTAACTCTGATCCATGTTACGCCTTTTTATTAGATACGAACTCTTTAATTCAAAACAAATTAATTGTAGCGCACGTTTTAGCACACTGTGATTTCTTCAAAAATAATATTCGTTTTTCAAATACGAAGCGAGATATGGTAGAGAGTATGGCGGCAACAGCGGACCGTGTGAAAGCGTATGAGCATAAGTACGGAAAGGCAGAGGTAGAAACATTTTTAGATGCCGTACTTGCCATTCAAGAGCATATTGATCCGTCGCTTATGCGTCCGAAGCTCGCATGGAGTATTGATGATTTAGAAGATGAAGAAGTAGAAAAGAAAAAGGTGTCGCAATACGATGATTTATGGAATTTAGATAATCGCAATAAAAAGCAGGAACGTTCTAATGTGCGTAAAAAGAAGAAAATTCCACCACAACCAGAGAAAGATTTACTGCTCTTTATTGAAGAATATAGCCGTGAGTTAGAAGATTGGCAGCGTGATATATTAACGATGATGCGCGAAGAAATGTTATATTTTTGGCCACAGCTTGAAACGAAAATCATGAACGAAGGCTGGGCATCCTACTGGCATCAACGCATACTTCGTGAAATGGACTTAACCTCTGATGAAGCTATTGAATTTGCGAAATTAAATGCAGGTGTTGTACAGCCATCAAAAACAAGTATTAATCCATACTACCTAGGTATTAAAATCTTTGAAGATATTGAAGAACGGTACAACAATCCAACAGAAGAAATGAAACGACGAGGCGTAAAACCAGGATCTGGTCGTGATAAAATGTTTGAAGTACGCGAAATTGAATGGGACGTATCGTTCCTAAGAAACTACTTAAATAAAGATCTTGTTATGCGAGAAGATATGTACTTATTCCAGCGCCAAGGAAAAGAATATAAAGTCATAGATAAAGAATGGGAAAATGTGCGTGATCAACTCGTAAATATGCGGACAAATGGTGGGTTCCCGTACTTAGTAGTAGAAGATGGAGACTACTTAAAGAATGGAGAATTATACATTAAACATAGTTATGAAGGAATCGAGCTCGATTTGAAATACTTAGAAAAGGTATTACCATATCTTCATCAACTATGGGGAAGAACGGTGCATATGGAGTCGATTGTGGAGAGTAAGGGCGTTGTGTTTTCTTATGATGGGAAGATGGTGCATCGGAAGTATGTGTGAGGGGAAGAACGGACATAGGATACTGTGTCCGTTCTTTTTTATTTAAAATAGGAAAAATATGCTATTCTTGAAAAAAGGGAGTTACATAGAGAAATGGAGAGATTCAAATGGGCAAAGTAGGGGTATGTAAGGTGGATATTACGCCGCCTATAGGTATTGATTTTGTCGGATACCATAGAGAGACAGGAATAAATAATATTGAAGAATGTATTTATGGAACGGTTTTTGTATTTGAAAAAGATGAAATGAAAACTGTGTTTATAAGTATTGATAATATTGGAATGTTAGTAGAAGATACGAATATGATTCGTGAGCGAGTAGCAAGTAGGCTTCATGTGCCATTTGAGCGAATAACTGTTGTTTATACACATACACACTCTGGGCCGGAAACAGTCGGTGATCATCCTTTAGTAAAGTCGTATAAAACGATTTTAGTAAATAATGTAGTGCATGGTGCTGTTACTGCGAATAACAACTTGAAGCTATGTGAAGTTGGCTGGGGTGTTACGACAAGTGATATTGGGGTAAATCGAAGAGAGAGAACATCTGATGGAAGAGCGAAGATGGGAACAAATATAGATGGTGTTGTAGATAAGCGAATTGGTATGTTAGCAATAAGAGATGCTGAAACGAAGGAGTTATCTGGAATTTTAGTATTTTGTACTGCGCATCCTAATGTTTTAAAAGGTGATAGTGATGAATTATCAGCTGATTATCCTGGAATGACGAGAGAGATTTTAGAGCAGATAGTGAACTGCCCTGTTATTATCGTTCAAGGTGCCGCTGGAAATGTGAATGCGAAGTACCGCGGTTCAAGTGAAGCGTTAAAACAAATGGCCTATTTACTTAGTGGACATGTATTAATGATGTTGCCAACAGTTACATATAGCTCAATTGTAAATTTAAGGACAGTTTCGAGTATGATGCAAATGAAGTTGAAGGATATTCCTGAATTTGATGAGATACGAAGCATGGCTCGATTAGCCGAGAAGCAGTGGGGCGTGAATACGGATGAATGGCTTACTATCGTTTTAGAGAAATATGAGCAAGGTATTCGGCGGTTAAGTATTGATTTAGAAGTGCAGTTATTTCAAGTTAATGATGGTATGTTTTCAGGTTTACCGATGGAACCTTTTTCGGAAACGGCATTAGAAGTGAAAGAGAATCTTCAAAATGAATTAGCTTTCTTTGGTGGATATACGAATGGATATATTGGTTATTTACCAACGAAGGAAGAATTCTTATATGGTGGGTATGAAGTGGAATTAAGCCCTGTTGTGTATGGACCGGTTACGAATTTATTGATACCACCGGGGGAGAATACTGCGGAGTTGGTTGTGAAGAGAGTTATGGAATTATATAACGCGTAAAAAATATATTCAGTAGAATAAAATTTAAAGAAATTAATGATTTTTAATACATCTGTAGAAAACGAATCCATTTTGAAGAAGATGAATCAAAATGGATTCGTTTTTTGTTTACCAGACAGGTCGTATATTTGATGATAATTTCTCTGTATTTTCTTTAGTAACGAATGTTGTTAAATCCTCTTTCAGTATTTGCATTCGTTCTATACCTATGTTTTCAATCCATCGCTGTTCTATTTCAGCTACTATTTCTTCTTTTGCTTTCATTACTGACAAACCACGTTCGGTTAAAACGATGATTTTACCTCTTTTATCAGTAGGGTGTGTTTTGCGTGTAACGTAGCCATTACTCTCAAGAGAATCCACCATTTTACTTACAGCTTGTTTGGAAATCCCCAAATACTCAGCTAGCTCTATACCAGTTGCCCCATTAGGAAGGATGCGTTTGAACATAAAACCATGTGCTGGCCTAATATCTTCAAATCCTAATTCACTTAATTTGTCATGTAGCTCATTGATTAATGTACTAAATGATAATGATAAAAGCGATGTAAGATCTAACTCGTTAAATGTTTGATCCATGTATATAACCTCCGCACTTGTAGTCAATTAAGTTGACTATATGTAATACCTATTGTACTATACATAATATAGTCAATCAAATTGACTATATTATGTCGGTAGAACAAATAATGATTTATATAATATAGAATCAATGGAGGTTTCACATGGTTAATATCGTGAAAATTAGAGGGAGTGTATTTGCACCGTATGCATCGCTGGAACCTATTAAGGACCCTGCAACAGGAAGAGTGTTTGAATATGCTGGAGATGCACGTGAGTTTACACCACAAGCTGTGAACACAAAGCGTTCAAGGTTAGAACAAGAAGTGAATATTGATTTTTATAAAAGAGAAATTTTCACATATGCAGATGCTTGTATCGTCACCGTGAAGATTACAAATTCAGATGGCTCAATTGAGTGTCAAAAGGGAGAAACAAGTACAGAAAACATTGTATGTACAAATATTGTATGGAGTGAAGATGAAGTTTCATTTGAAATGAGAGCAAGTGCAAGTAATCCTTTAAACGCAGCAGCACCTGCAGCTGATTATTTTTTGACTATACGAGCTAATGAAAGTGGCACTGTGAATATTGAAGGTGTACATGATGGTTTCCCTTGCTATGAATTTTATAAACAAGTAGATTTTGGTTCGTTTGAATTGATATACACACATGATTTCAGAAAAACGGATGATACCCCAGCAGCACTAGCTGGAGAGATGGAATATAGCTTTAAAACGACAGTCTAAACATAAATATAGCGCTATTTTTTAGAAGGAAATAGAAAAGTAAAAGAGAAATCTATTGGTTTTAGGATTGAAATTATGGTCTGTTTTATTTAATAAGCATTCAGCATCTAAAATAAAATTATAGAGGTGTTTCTTATGACTAATATCGTGAAAATTAGAGCCAGTGTATTTATTCCAATGTCTTGGACTGAGGCTAAGAAGGATATGGAAACAGAAAAAGTAATTCAATTCGAAGGTGATTCACGTGAATTCACACCGTATGCGGTAAATGCGATGCGCTCTAGAGTTGAGCAAGAGGTAGTAGTTGATTTCTATAAAGAAGAAGTGTTTTCATATGCGAACACGGGTATTACGACCGAGAAGATTACAAGTCCAGATGGTTCTGTGAGTAAAAGAACAGGGAAAGCAAGTACAGAAAATATTGTGTGCACTGATATCACATGGAATTCTGAGGGTGTGCAATTCAAAATGAGTGCGAGTGCAAGTAATCCATTAAATGTATATGCACCTCCTGTGGATTATGTATTAAATGTATGTGTGAAACAGGATGGTAGTATTGATATTCAAGGGGAGCATGATGGATTCCCTTGTTTTGAATTTTATAAGCAAGTAGATTTCGGTTCATTTGAAAAAATATATACACATGATTTTAGAGAAACTGGTGATACAGCGGCAGCCCTAGGCGGGAACATGGAGTATAGTTTTACAAAGAGATTATAGGAAGTATGATAATAGAACGATGGATTGATTCATTCGTAAAGAACTTGGAAATATCTAAGTTCTTTTTTTGTTTCAAATTTGTGAAAGACATATTGATTGAAATTAAATTTTTTATAATTTATTATATACCCGTACAGGTATATGTTTTGTATGTGTGATATATGAGGGAATTAAATAATAAATAGTATGGAGGTTTGACATATGTCCAGAAAAATAGTTGTAGTAGGCGGAGTTGCTGGCGGGGCATCAGTAGCTGCAAGGCTTCGTCGTTTAAGTGAGGAAGATGAAATTATTATGGTTGAACGCGGTGAATACATTTCGTTCGCAAACTGTGGATTGCCATATTATATTGGCGGTGTCATTACAGAAAGACAAAAGTTATTAGTACAAACTGTTGAAAGGATGTCAAAACGTTTTAATTTAGATATACGTGTATTGAGTGAAGTTGTAAAGATTAATAAAGAAGAGAAAACAATTACGATAAAGAATGTAACTACAGATGAAACATATAACGAGGAATATGATGTTTTGATTCTTTCACCAGGGGCGAAACCAATTGTTCCACCTATTCCGGGCATTGAAGAAGCGAAGGCGTTGTTTACGTTACGAAATGTACCTGATACAGATCGTATAAAAGCGTATATTGATGAGAAGAAACCACGTCATGCGACGGTTATTGGTGGAGGATTTATTGGAGTGGAAATGGTTGAGAATTTAAGAGAACGCGGGATTGAGGTTACTCTTGTAGAGATGGCAAATCAAGTGATGCCACCAATTGATTACGAAATGGCGGCATATGTACATGAGCATATGAAGGTGCACAATGTTGAGCTTGTTTTTGAAGATGGTGTAGATGCGTTAGAAGAGAATGGGACTGTTGTACGTTTAAAAAGTGGCTCAGTTATAAAAACAGATATGATTATTTTAGCAATTGGTGTACAACCAGAGAGTAGTTTAGCGAAAGATGCAGGATTAGCATTGGGAGTTAGAGGAACGATAAAGGTAAATGAGAAATTTCAAACATCTGACCCATATGTATATGCAATTGGTGATGCGATTGAAGTGAAAGATTTTGTTACAGAAACAGAAACGATGATTCCTTTAGCGTGGCCCGCTAATCGTCAAGGTCGCATGTTAGCAGATATTATTCATGGCCATACAGATTCTTTATATAAAGGTACAATGGGAACTTCTGTGGCTAAAGTTTTTGATTTAACAGTTGCTTCGACTGGGGTAAATGAGAAAATATTAAAACGATTAAATATACCCTATGAGGTAGTACATGTACAGGCAAATTCTCATGCAGGATACTATCCAAATGCTACGCCAGTGCTAATAAAATTAATTTTTAATAAAGATAGCGGAAAAATTTACGGAGCACAGGCTTTAGGGCGTGATGGAGTAGATAAGCGTATCGATGTTATTGCAACGGCAATGAAGGCAAATTTAACTGTAATCGATTTACCAGATTTAGAATTATCATATGCCCCGCCGTATTCTTCTGCAAAAGATCCAGTAAACATGGTGGGGTATGCCGCAAGTAATATAGTAGATGGCTTTGTGGACACAGTGCAATGGCATGAAATAGATCACATTGTTGAAAATGGTGGGTACCTTATTGATGTTCGAGAGCCTAATGAACTAAAACAAGGAATGATTAAAGGCTCTATTAATATTCCGTTAGATGAATTACGTGATCGATTGGATGAAGTGCCAATGGACAAAGAAATATATATCACTTGTCAACTTGGTATGAGAGGGTATGTTGCAGCGCGTATGTTAATGGAAAAAGGATATAAGGTAAAGAATGTAGATGGTGGTTTTAAATTGTATGGGACAGTATTGCCAGAACGTGTTGTATATTGATATTTTTCATTTTCTATTTCAAGATTTAGTGGAAGATGAAAACTTATAGATTAAGGTTTTACTTTTTGTTTTGCGAACATATAAGGCGAAAAATAAAAATAGGGGTTTACAAAATACCCTATAGGGTATAATATATTGTCATAGGTTATAAATAGTGACATAATGGTAATGAGGTGATTATAGGATGGAATATAATCAAGATATGAAAAATAGATTGAAACGTATTGAAGGTCAAGTTCGTGGTGTGCTTCGTATGATGGAAGAAGGAAAAGATTGCCGAGAGGTTATTACACAGTTAACGGCATCTCGTTCTGCCCTTGATCGTACAATTGGGCTCGTTGTTGGAACGAATTTAGAGCAATGTTTGCGTGAACAGTTTGAAAGTGGAAATGGTTCAAATGAAGAGTTAATTAAAGAAGCTGTTCAATTACTTGTAAAAAGCCGATAATCTGTCAAACGTAAGTGTTGACAGATTTTCAAAAACGTTTTAATATACCCATACAGGTATATGTATATGAATTGTGGAGGAATCGATTATGAGTATAAAAGTGGATATGAGTTTAGATTGTAAAGGTTTGGCTTGTCCGATGCCTATTGTGAAAACGAAGAAGGCGATAGAAGGATTGGCACCAGGGCAAGTGATTGAAGTTAAGGCAACAGATAAAGGATCTACGGTAGATATAAAAAGTTGGGCGAGTAAAGTAGGACATCAATATATCGGGACGAAACACGAGGGTGATGTATTGGTGCATTATGTTAGGAAAGCAAACGAGCATGAAGTGAATGAAGTTGTGAAATATCCACATACAATTACGAATGCAGAATTACAGTCTATATTGTCTCATGGAGAAGAGAGCATTGTATTAGATGTTCGCGAAGCAGCGGAATTTGCTTTTGGCCATATTCCATCTGCCATTTCGATACCATTAGGTGAATTAGACAGCGCAGTGTTAGATGAGACGAAGCAAATTTATGTTATTTGTCGAACTGGTAACCGCAGTGATGTGGCTTGCCAAATGTTGAAAGAGAAAGGTTATGCAAATGTGAAAAATGTCATTCCTGGTATGTTAGGGTGGCAAGGAAATGTGGAGAAATAAAATTTTTTAAACAAAAATATACCTATGGGGGTAATTGAATGGACATTAAGATGTTACAAGCAAAAGATGTTGCAGAGAAAGTTTTATTCGGAGAGTTATTCATTTTAGATGTTCGTAATGAGACGGATTATGAAGATTGGAAAATTGAAGGGAAGCAAGTTTCTTCTATTAATAAACCTTATTTTGATTTGTTAGATGGTGTAGATCATATTGTCAGTGAACTACCTAAAGATAAAGATGTTTTAGTAGTATGTGCAAAAGAAGGGTCTTCTATATTTGTGGCAGAGCAATTAACAGAGGCTGGATTAGAAAATATTTATTATTTAGCTGGTGGCATGAAGGCTTGGAGTGAATATGTAAAGCCTATAAAAGTTGGAGATTTAAAAAATGGTGGAAGTATGTATCAGTTTAACCGCCTAGGAAAAGGCTGTTTATCTTATATGGTCGTTTCAAATGGTGAAGCAGCAGTTATTGATGCAGTAAGAACAGCCGAGGCATATGAAGAATTTGCGAAAGAGCATGGCGTTACGATTACGAATGTAATGGATACACATTTACATGCAGACCATATTTCCGGAGGACGTAAGTTAGCGGAAAAGGTAGGTGGTACGTATTGGTTACCACCAAAAGATGCAGAGGAAGTTGTTTTCTCATACGAATCGCTTGTTGAAGGATCTGTTATTACGGTGGGGGGTACTAAAATTGTAATTGACGCATTATACTCACCAGGGCATACGATTGGAAGTACGTCATTCATTGTAGATGATTCTTATTTATTATCAGGCGATATTTTATTTGTAGATTCAATTGGGCGTCCTGATCTTGCTGGTAAGGCTGAAGATTGGGTGAGTGATTTACGTAATACTTTGTATAGCCGATATAAAGAGCTATCTCAAAATTTAGTTGTGTTACCGGCTCATTATTCAAAAATAAGTGAAATGAACGAAAGTGGTATTGTTAGTGCAAAATTAAAAGATTTATTTGAGCATAATGCAGGATTAAATATTGAGGATGAGGGAGAGTTCCGTAAAGTTGTAACAGAAAACTTACCACCTCAGCCAAATGCATATGAAGAAATTCGTCAAACCAATATGGGTAAAATTCACCCAAGCGTGGATAAAGAGCGTGAAATGGAGATTGGTCCAAATCGTTGTGCAGTGCACGAATAATGAAATAAATAAAAAATGGAGGAATTGATGATGAATATAAAACAAGTATTAGATGCGAAAGGTTTAGCATGTCCAATGCCGATTGTAAGAACAAAGAGAGCAATGGATACTTTGCAAACTGGAGAAGTGTTAGAAATACATGTAACGGATAAAGGGTCAGTTAAGGATATTCCAGCGTGGGCAAATAAATGTGGCCATGACATCGTAAAGCTTGAAGAAGAAGGCGATGTGCTGAAGTTTTGGATTAGGAAGGCGTAGTGAAGCAATAGTTTTGTAAATATAGAGAGGTTGGTTATATGAACACAATATTAAGTACGCTTTTCATTGTACTTGCTGCATGGTTTGTTATTTCACGATTTTTACCAGTGAAAGGTGTTCAAAATATAAATGGCAAAGAATTGAAAAGTATAGTGGGGAAAAAGGGGAAGTATTTTATTGATGTCCGTACAGTAGGTGAATATAGAGGGAATCATATGAAAGGCTTTCAAAATATCCCCCTAAATGATCTAGCAAGTAAGGCGAATCAATTAGATAAGAATAAGGAAGTAATCGTTATTTGCCAAAGTGGAATGAGAAGTAAGCAAGCAGCAATGGTATTGAAAAAACTAGGGTTTCAGCAAGTAATAAATGTTTCAGGCGGGATGAATAGTTTGTGAGGAGGAAATTTAAAATGAAAGAAATGACTACAAAAGAATTAGAAGAAAAATTGTTGCGTAAAGAAGTGGTAAATATTGTGGATGTACGTGAAGTAGAAGAAGTAGCTGAAGGGAAAATTCCAGAAGCATGTAATATTCCACTAGGACTATTAGAGTTTCGTATGCATGAATTAAATAAAAATCAGGAATATATTATCGTTTGTCGTTCAGGCGGGAGAAGTGCAAGAGCTGTTCAATTTTTAGAAAGTTACGGTTTTCAAGTAATCAATGTGGTAGGTGGTATGTTAGCTTGGGAAGGAAAAGTAGAATAGGGAGAAACAATTTTTTATAAATAAAAAAATACCCCTGTAGGTAATTGGAGGGAGAACAATATGGAACAACAGAAGAAAACAACAATCGTTTTATTTAGCGGAGATTATGATAAAGCAATGGCTGCTTATATTATTGCAAATGGTGCAGCGGCGTATGATCAAGAGGTAACTATTTTTCATACTTTCTGGGGATTAAATGCTTTAAGGAAAGATGAATATGTGAATGTAAAGAAAACATTTATAGAAAAAGTATTTGGAAGAATGATGCCACGCGGTGCTGATAAGATGGGGTTATCCAAAATGAATTTTGCTGGTATGGGACCAAAGATGATTAAAGGCATTATGAAAAAACATAATGCAATGCCTTTGCCAGATTTAATTGATTTGGCAAAAGAACAGGGGATTAAACTTGTAGCTTGTCAAATGACAGTAGATTTATTAGGGTTAAAAGAGGAAGAGATTATGGAAGGGGTAGAGTTTGCAGGTGTAGGGGCATATTTAGCAGATGCTTCGGATGGGAATGTAAACTTATTCATTTAATCACCTTCTTTTTAGAAGGAGGGGGATGTAAGGTGAGTGGAGTATTATTACTTTTTATAATTGGGTTTATAGGATCGTTTATATCAGGAATGGTTGGAATTGGCGGTGCAATTATTAATTATCCGATGATCTTATATATTCCAGTATTGTTAGGATTTACTGGCTATACGTCACATGAAGTGAGCGGTATTACAGCAGTACAAGTATTCTTTGCAACTTTTGCAGGTGCCTGGGCATATCGGAAAAGTACTGATATGAATAAAATGTTAGTTGTGTATATGGGAGCTAGTATATTAATAGGAAGTTTTATAGGAAGTTTTAGTGCAAATCTATTAGATGAACACGCTGTAAATGTTGTTTATACAGTATTGGCGACCATTGCAGCTATGATGATGTTTGTACCGAAGAAAAATAATAGTGGAGCAGTTAAGTATAATAAATGGTTAGCAAGTGTGTTAGCGTTTATTGTAGGAGGTGTTTCGGGCATTATTGGAGCTGGAGGTGCGTTTCTTTTAGTTCCTATTATGCTAGTTATTTTAAAATTACCATTGCGCATGACGATAGCGACATCTATCGCTATTACGTTTATTTCCTCAGTAGGGATTACGACTGGAAAAGTGATTACTGGACAAGTAGTTATCATTCCAGCTCTAATTATTGCGGTTGCAAGTATATTTGCTGCGCCACTTGGAGCGCGAGTCGGGAAGAGGATAAATCAAAAAGTACTACAATATATGTTATCGATTTTAATTGTCGGCACTGCTATTAAGATGTGGATTGATATGATATCGAAATAAAAGGATGGGCTGCTTGCAGCCCATCCTTTTATTTATGCCCAAATAACTTTCATTAAGTTTTTATATTCGTCATTTGCTAATTTATATAGCATTCTCGTATGTTCAAAGACAAGTGCTGGATTAAAGTTTGGTTCTGAGAATGCAAGAGATGTTGAAATATCAATTGCATTTTGCTTATTTAATGTGAATTTTGCAAAGCGATAAGATGTATTTAATTCATTGATGACATGTAAAATATCATTTGTTGATGTTGCATCAGGTACGTGAGCAACATTGAAGCAGTATATATCCACCGTAGGATGTTCGTTTTGGAAAGCAGCGATAAGTTGAATTTTTGCGCCAGCTTCAGTCTCTAATCCTACTGAAAAATGAACAGAGCCATCATTTTCATCTATATTTTCTTCCATGTATATATCGTTGGATTTTAAGTAGTCTTTAAAATCTGAGATGTTATGTTTTACTGCAGCTTTCATATGTATGAGCCCCCTGATAATTGGAATAGATTGCTACTATTTATTATAATTTAAAAATATTAAAAAAGATAGTTAGAAAGTTCTGATTTTTAATTCTGAAGAAATAAAAAGAAGCCGTACTCTACCTCCATAGAGTACGGCTTCTTTACTATTCATTGTCGTTAGACGATGTTTCTGTATCTTCACTGCTATTTTTGTTCTTATTTTTCACTTCATTGTTACTTGATTCGCGTTCACTTGAATTTTCAGACTTAGATTCTTTTGTCTTTTTCGAATCAGAGTCTGAGTCAGACTTTGTATATGCAGGTAGCCCAAGATGAGTACGAAGTTCATTTGTAACATTAGCTAATTCTTTTTTATCTGGATTGTAGTAGTAAGTTCGACCACCACCAGCAGATTTGCTACAAGTATCGTCACCTTTTGCCATATAGCAATCATCACCTTGGATTTGTAATTTCTCAATTTCCGAATCCGATCCATATTTATAGAATGAAAGCATATCATCAAATGTTAAGTTTGTAACGAATTGGCCGTTAATATCATCAATGATGTTGCCAACTTTTGTTACAGAACCAACACTTGTTAGTTTCTTTAAAATAGCCTCGATAACGAGTTGTTGACGTTGTCCACGCATTGCATCACTATCGATGTGTCTTGTTCTAGCAAGAGCAAGAGCTTCTTCGCCATTTAGCTTTTGAACACCTTTTTCTAGGTGAATAGCCTCAGCATTATCATTGCTATCTTGCTCAGTAAATTCAACTGGTACATCAACTTCAACACCGCCCAAGTCATCGACGATTTTTATAAATGATTTAAAGTTGAATTTTACAAAATAATCGACAGGAACATTCATTAATTTTTCAACTGCATCAATGCTTGCTTGTGGTCCACCATTTTTTCCGTTTTTAGCAGAACCGAATGCATGAGCATGTGTAATTTTATCTTTTTTCTTTTCTATTGGAATATAAGTATATGTGTCACGTGGGATACTTAATAGTTTAACAGTTTTGCTATCTTTATTAAATGTTGCAAGTAAAAGCGCGTCTGTTCTTATAGCTTCACCATATTCTTTTCCACGGACATCGCTTTCATCAACACCCATTATTAAAACAGAGACATTGTTTGTAATAGGTTTTACAGCCTTATCACGTAAATCAGATTTATCACCGCGTGCTAAATCGTGTGCGGCATTTCGAACAGCAGAAGATGCTTTATTTACTAAAAACCAAGTATAACCGCCGCCTATTAATAAAACGAATAGTATAGCGCTTATAATAATTTTTATTTTTTTCTTATTTTTTTTCGGTTTATTGCGTGTATTTTCTTGCAAAGATGGGTTTTGCTCCATTTCCTGTACTCCTTCATTTGGATTGAAATACGACACTCATATCCACTTATTATAATGAAATTTAGCGAAAAAAAACATTACAAAACATTTACATTTCGTAAAAATTCAATATATTTATAAAAAGTCAGATTTTCTATATTATATTTTTGAGATGTAGAATAAGTATAAGTTGTTTTAGTAGAAATGAAAATATATATTGTGAGAAAGTGATAGAGAAGTAAGATTTGTTGAAATATAGCCAAGAAGAGATGAGTAAGCTTACTTATTTCTTCTATATAATAAAGAAGAATTTGACGGATAAAGGAGAGAGCATAATGAATCATACATCATTCCGAGCAATCGTTGTGAACGAAAAGGAAAATCATCAGTTTGTAAGAAAAGTTGTTGAGAGAGAAGTAAGTAGTTTACCTGAGGGAGACGTATTCATACAAGTTCATTATTCTTCATTAAATTATAAAGATGCTCTTTCAGCTACTGGTAATAAGGGTGTTACGAGAACATATCCTCATACGCCAGGAATTGATGCTGCAGGAGTGGTTGTGAGTAGTGAAGATGCTACCATTAAAGCAGGAGATCAAGTTATTGTAACGGGATATGACTTAGGTATGAATACCTCTGGTGGTTTCGGAGAATATATTTGCGTGCCATCATCTTGGGTCGTGCCTTTACCAGAAGGAATGTCATTAAAGGAAAGTATGATGTATGGGACAGCAGGTTTTACTGCGGCTTTGTCGGTATATAAGCTTATTGGAGCAGGAGTCAAGCCTAGTATGGGAGATGTTTTAGTAACGGGTGCTACAGGCGGCGTAGGGAGTGTAGCTGTTAGTATATTAAGTAAGCTAGGGTTTAACGTAGTAGGAGCGACAGGAAAAATGGAAGAGGAAGATATGCTACTACGTCTAGGAGCGAAAAAGGTGATTCATCGCGCGGAATTGAATGATGAATCAGGAAGACCGATGTTAAAAGGGATATACGCGGGAGTTATCGATACTGTAGGTGGACATATGCTAGAAACAGCTTTAAAAACAGTAAAGTATGGTGGTTGTGTAACGACATGCGGTAATGTGGCAGGCCAGGAACTACAAACAACGGTATATCCGTTTATTTTACGAGGTATAAGCCTTTTAGGGATAGATTCCGTGCAATGCCCAGTAGATGTGAGAAGAGATGTTTGGACGCTTTTAGCGAAAGAATGGGGAAATAAAGAGTTACTATCTTATACAGAAGAATGTACATTAGAAGAATTAGAGAAGAAGTTTGCACTTATATTGCAAGGAAAGTTAAAAGGAAGAACAGTTGTTAAAATATAATGAAAAAAGAGACGCTTAAGTTAGCGTCTCTTTCTTATTATAATGATTGTTTTAGATTGATTTTTCCTTGTTCACCTAAAACACCGTCAGCGATATTTACAGCGTGATCGCCAATGCGTTCTAAGTTACTTACCATATCGACGAAGATGATACTTGCATCACCTGAACAGCTGCGTTCGTTTAGACGTAATACGTGACGTTTACGAAGAACACGTTCCATTTGGTCGATTTTGCGTTCTTTGGCAATAACAGTTTGAGCTAGTTCAGTATCGAAGTTTGTTAAAGCTTCAACTGAGTCTTGCAGTGTTGAAATTGTTAACTCAAGCATTTCGTTTAATTCAGCTAATGCTTCATCTGATAGTGAAACACGGTTTGAAATTTGGAAATCTACAAGTTCTACAAGGTTTTCTACATGATCACCGACACGTTCAATATCTCCAACAACACCTGCTAAAACAGAATGTTTTTCAGAATCCGTAGGTGAAAGTGGCTTTTCTGATAGTAAAACTAAATACTCGGTAATTTTTTTATCTAAATTGTTAATAGCTCCTTCTAATTGAGTAGCCATGTTTGCGTGTTTTTTGTCTTGTGTATTTAAAAATTGATTTGCTTCTTTTAATCCATGTAATGAGAACTCAGCCATACGGATAATCTCTTTTTGAGCTTCAGTTAAAGCGATGGCTGGAGATTGTTCAATAAAGATTGGATTTAAATGTTGTGGTTTGAAGTCAATCGCTGCATCTTCACCACGAATAATTTTTGTTACGATCCATGCTAACACTGCAATGAACGGGAATTGAATGATTGTATTTGTTACGTTAAATGTTCCGTGTGCAAATGCAATAGTCATTTCTGGATTCAAGTTTAATGATGTTTGGAAATATTGAATTAAACTTGTAAATGGTATTAATAAAATTGTAAAGATAATTGTACCGATAATATTAAAGATAACGTGAACTAATGCTGCACGTCTTGCTGCAATTGAAGTACCGATTGCTGCTAATACAGCTGTAATTGTTGTACCGATGTTATCACCGAATAATACAGGAAGAGCTGCTTGTAAATCGATTGCACCTTGACCGAATAGTTCTTGTAAAATACCGATTGTTGCACTTGAACTTTGTACAATTAAAGTAAAGACTGTACCGACAACAATTCCTAAAATTGGATTATCACTCATGCTCACTGTTAATTCTTGGAATGATTCTAAAGAACGAAGAGGTTTCATACCTGCGCTCATTAATTCTAAACCGAAGAATAACATACCAAAACCGAATACAACTTGACCTACAGAATGTACTTTTTTATTTTTAAAGAAGAATAGTAAGATTGCTCCAACTGCCATAACTGGGAGAGCATATTCTCCGATTTTAATTCCGATAATAAATGCAGTAACTGTCGTACCGATGTTTGCACCCATAATAACACCGATTGCTTGTCTTAATGTCATAAATCCGGCACTTACAAGTCCGACTGTTAAAGCGGTTGTTCCTGAACTGGATTGGATTAATACAGTAACTAACATACCTGCTAGTACACCCATAAGTGGGTTTGTTGTAAAACGATCTAGAATATCGCGAAGACGATCTCCAGCTGCTTGTTGCAGTCCATCGCCCATGTATTTAATCCCGAATAAGAAAATACCTAATCCACCAATGAACTGGAAGATCATATCTTGAACATTATATTCCACGCATTCCACTCCTTAAATTTCATGTACGATGTAATTATTAACTGAACCTTGAGTCACTGTAAACGGTTTGCTAGTAAAATTTACACTAAATTTACAAAGGGAATAAAAGTTTACAATCCCTTAAAGAAACAACTGCATTTCATTGGTTTTTATCTTGTATAAATCTTAATTTTGTAAAGAAATCACACTTTTTAGAATAATGTTGTTCAGTCGAATATCAAGGAAAGCGTCTGCAAGTTCATCGTATATTTTTTGATGAACGTTAAAAAAATATGTAGGGAAATGCATGTAGTTTTAGAACAGCAAAATGAGGGAAAACAATTCTTTTAACATGATAAAAAAGCCACTGAATTATCCAGCAGCTTTTTCCGTGTTTTTATCGCCATGCTTTTGTTTTCTTATGCTTGTAATGTAAATGAAGAGAAAAGCAATAAGTAATAGAGAGGAGTAACGATATACAGTTGCATAGTTTGTAAAATGAGCAATAAATCCAAATATAATCGCTCCAGCGCCGATTCCAAGGTCAAATGCGGAGAAGAATGTAGCCGTTGCTACGCCGCGTCGATGCGGTGCTACGCGGTCAATCATCCATGCTTGTAGTGCAGGTTGGATCGCTCCAAAACCACTTCCGTAACATGCTGCAGCAATAATTAAGCTCGGAATTGTCGTCGTATACGACAATAAAATAATACCTGTAAACGTTATAATAACTCCCGGAATAATGACGAATGTATGGCCTTTTGCATCATATAGCTTTCCAGAGAATGGACGAGTTACAGCGATTGCTAGTGCGTTACATAAAAAGAAGAGGCTAATATCAGCTATGCCGACTTCTGTAGCAAATAGTGTGATAAAACTTCCGATTCCTCCGTACATTAATGTAATACATAATATTAATAATGAAGGAAGTAAAGCTTTACGCTCAATAAATCCATCGAGAAAAGTACTAGATGATTGTTGTGGAGGCTGTTTCGTTTTTTGGATTTGAAGTAGTTTCGTTAATATTAATGAAACAATTGTGCACGATAATGCACATAAAAAAAGAATTGTGAAGTTATATGTTTGCATAAGCCATAGTCCGATAAGTGGACCGAGGGCCATTGCAATTGTTCCAGAAAGGCCAAAATATCCCATGCCTTCTCCGCGGCGAGCTGAGGGAATTAAATCAGAAACGACAGTTCCATATGTAGTCGTTGTAATACCGAAACCAGCTCCGTGCAAAATACGAACAGCAAGCAAGAGAAAAATAGTTGAGGCGAAAAGGTAACTGCCCATAGCGAGTAAACAGATAGCAGTACCGATCATTAAAATGATTTTTTTATTGAATTTTTGCAAGGCGTTCCCAGTTAGCGGTCTAACAAAAAGTGCCGCAACGGTAAACATGCCGACAACAAATCCGATATTTGAACTTGTGCCACCAATTTCTTTCACATAAACAGGTAAGGTTGGAATTAACATTTGAAACCCTAAAAACATACATAAGTTTGCAAAAATTAAAGCAACAAACTCTTTTGTCCATAACGGTTCTCGTTTTACGAGTATTGCTTCTCCCATATATTCATCCCCTATATAAAATTTTCTCTTTTCTTTCGAGTATATGTATTGGCCAATGCAACAGTCAAGGAAGGTGTCTTGAAAACGGATAACAATTTTTAAGGTGAAAAACTGACAAATTTGTGTAAAGGCTACACAACTATGAAAAAAAGATGTAAAGTATAGATGTATAGACTTGTAGGTGTTAAGAATGATAGAAATTGTTTTTTCTTTAAAGAAAGCGGATTCAAAGGAGTAGTGAACAAGAAGGGGATATATACTTTTTCACTACATATATTTGAAAAGGTTTACAATATGATGAAGAAAGAGGCGTGTACATATGAGACGATTAGGTATTTCTATTTATCCAGAACATTCAACAGTAGAGAAAGATAAGGAGTATTTAACATTAGCAAGTAAATATGGGTTTACACGTGTGTTCACATGTTTATTATCTGTGGATGGAGAAAAAGAGAAAATTATTGAAGAATTTAAAGAAACGATCTCACATGCGAATGCATTAGGGTTCCAAGTATTAGTGGATATTAGTCCATCTGTTTTTGAACAATTAGGTATTTCGTATAATGATTTATCATTCTTCCATGAATTGGGTGCGTACGGTATTCGTTTAGATGTTGGTTTTTCAGGATTAGAAGAATCAATTATGACTTATAATCCGTATGGTTTGAAAATTGAGATTAATATGAGCAATGGTACGAAGTATGTAGATAACATTATGAGTCATAGACCAAATCGTGAAAATTTAATTGGTTGTCATAATTTTTATCCGCATCGTTATTCAGGGTTATCATACGATCATTTCATTAAATGCTCGAAACAATTTAAAGATTACGGTATGAGAACGGCTGCTTTTATTTCATCATTTGATGCAACATATGGACCTTGGCCAGTAACAGAAGGGTTATGTACATTAGAGCAGCATCGTGAATTACCGATGACAACACAGGCGAAACATTTATTCGCGACGGAATTAATTGATGATGTTATTATTGCAAACGCATATGCGTCAGAAGAAGAATTACAAGCACTAGGTGCATTAAATAAAGAGAAACAAACATTTGATATAGAAATATATGATACAACGACAGAACTAGAAAGAATTATCGTATTAAACGAACCACATTTTTATCGCGGAGATGTATCTGAATATATGATTCGTTCTACACAAAGTCGTGTGAAATATAAAAAAGAAGAGTTTAAACCTCATAATACGCGTGAAATTAAGCGTGGGGATTTATTAATTGATAATGAACAATATGGTCAGTATAAAGGCGAATTACAAATTGCATTAAAAGATATGGTGAATACAGGAAAAACAAATGTAGTTGGTCGAATTGTAGAAGAAGAGATTTTCTTACTAGACTATTTACAAGCATGGGATAAATTCGGATTTACATTAAAGAAATAGAGAGAATATAAAGGGGAAAAACTACTGATTTCAGCAGCTTTTCCCCCTTTATATATAAAGAGCGAGAGGAAGAGCTATGACAAAGGTGCATCAGCGATTAATTTCCATTTTAGAGGAATTTTTAGAAGAGAAATCGATGTTAAATCGAGCTTTTTTAGCGGGCCGTTTACATGTATCGACGAAGACGATTCAAAAGGATATAAAATTATTAAATGATATATTGGAAGAAAATGGAGCGAAAATCGAATCGCAAAGAGGGACTGGGTACGAATTAGAAATTATACAAAAGAAGAAATTTGAAGACTTTTGTGTGAGTCTATTTCAAAAACAGACGGAAAAGATCCCAACTTCTTATGAAGAAAGAATAGCGTACATTCTGCAGCGTGTTTTAATGACAGAGGGATATGTGAAGCTTTCAGAATTAGCGGAAGAGATGTATGTGAGCAAATCAACGGTCAATTTAATTATGAAAGATGTTACAGATATATGTGGTCGCTATAAATTACAAATTGAGAAGAGACCGTATTATGGTATACGTATTGTTGGAGAGGAATTTAATATTCGTTCTTGTTTATCACAATATGGTTTACCGCGTTATGACCATACTCCGTTTCATGAGCAATTTGAGCAGACGGAGACATATTTATCGCTACCGCATATATCACTCATTCGTTCAATTATATTAAAGTATATTGAAGGCGGAACAATATATTTATCTGATATAGAAATTGATAATTTAGTCATTCATATTGCAATCGCATTAAAGCGTTGTCAAAGTCAACATTATATGAAAGGACTGCATGCGGAGCAATCAGAACTTATAATAAAGAAAGAATATACAATTGCGAAGCAGATTTTAGGAGATTTAGAGAAAGCGTTAAAATTTTCATTTCCAGAAGAAGAAGTATTATATGTGACGATGCATTTATTAAGTACTGCTGTTACAACGAGAAATCGCTATGAAAATATAGAAGAGCTATTAGGGAAAGATATATATGCATTTATGCAACATATTCTTTTTAAAGTAGCGGAAGAACGGAATCTTATTTTTTATTATGATGAAGAATTATTATTTGGATTTGGTATTCATTTAAAAACGTTATTAAATCGTTTGAAGTATAAGTTAAATACGAGAAATCCTCTTTTGGCAGAAGTGAAAAAGAATTATCCGTATGCTTTTGAAATTGCGGTTCTCGTTGGAGATATCATTGGTGAATATACGGGTGAATCGATCCCTGAAAGTGAAATTGGTTATATTGCAATTCACTTCGGTGGAGCTATGAGCCGTTTGCAGGAGCAAAATCAAAAGAAAAGATGCTTATTAGTTTGTGCGACTGGTCAAGGAAGTGCCCAACTATTAAAATATAAAATTTTATCACAGTTCCGAGATAAATTAGAGATTGTAGGTATTACAGGCTATTATCAATTGAAAGTAGAAGATCTTTATAAAGAAAAAATAGAGTGTATTATTAGTACGATTCATATACCGAGTGGCTTGCCTGTTCCAGTTATAAAAGTGAATTCAATATTTGATGATAAAGAGATTAAATCGATTGGTCAGCGGTTGTTTACGCATGTGAATACTAGTGTGCAGCCTTATATTAAGGAAGATTTAATCTTTTTAAATTATAGTGCTTCTACGAAAGAGGATGTTATTCAGTTTTTATGTGAGAAAGCTGCTGAGAAACGCTATGTACCAGAAAACTTTTATGCTTCTGTTATGGAAAGAGAAAATACGTCTCCGACAGCGGTTGGGAATTCAGTTGCAATCCCGCATCCGATGCAGTTATTAAGTGAGGAAACTTTTTTGATGTTTTGCACACTTGAAAAGGCTGTTGATTGGGGAGATAAAAAAGTACAAGTAATTATTTTATTTAGTGTAAAGCGCAATAATAATGAAGATTTGCAAAGGCTTTATGATTTTTTATATGATATTATGTCTAGTCAAACTACGATAGAGAAACTTACTCAGACCGAGGTAATTGAAGATTTTCAAGAGATTTTATTATCATTTTGAAAAAGTATATAAAAACTTCCGTTACATAACGGAAGTTTTTTATGTTTAATTGTATGCGTTTTCATAATAAGATGGAAATATAGAAAACATATAGCTTGGGGGAATTTAAAATGGCTGATATGCAAACTCCATTTGCGTTAATTTTACATGGTGGCAATGCGAGAAGTGCGGCGCTTGAAGCAATTGCTTTTGCAAGACAAGGAGATTTCGGGAATGCCGGTGAAAAGATGAAACTTGCTAGTGAGGAAATTTCAGCAGCGCATCGTATTCAAACGGATTTAATTCAAGAAGAGGCAAGAGGAAATCATGCAGAAATTAGTTTACTGTTGGTGCACGCACAAGATCATTTAATGAATGCAATTACAGTGAAAGAACTGGCTGAAGAATTTATTGCTCTTCATAAACGAGTAGAAGAGAAAGTGACCGTATAAGATGTACATTTTATTATGTTGTGCAGCAGGTATGTCAACGAGTATGGTCGTAAGAAAAATGCAAGAAGAGGCAAAGAAACAGGGGAAGAATTATAAAATTAAGGCAGTTGATTCAGAACTAGTGAAGCTTGAAATTAAGGAAGCCGATGTCGTTTTAATTGGCCCACAGGTGAAATATTTATTTCCAGCTGTAGAGTTTCTTGCAAATTCATACAATATACCAGTTGCGATTATAGACCAACGAGATTATGGCATGTGTGATGGTTTGAAGGTGCTTAAGCAAGCAGAACAATTAGCTTTAGCATAATTATATCTTTTTAAATATAAACATTATAATGTTATAAAGTTTATTTCGTTCTTTTATAGTAGAGAGAAAGAGGAGGGCTATTGATGAATGGGTTTATGAGTTTTATGGAACAAAAGATTATGCCAACAACGCAAAAGATTGCAGGACAACGACATTTATTAGCAATTCGAAACGGGGTTATTTCTACATTACCGTTAACGATCGTCGGATCATTTTTTGTTATCTTTTTAAATTTACCAATTGATGCATATATGGAATGGATCGCACCGTTTCGCCATATTTTAGATATTCCATTCCGATTTACAGTAGGACTAATGGCGTTATACGCAGCGTTTGGTGTAGGGGCTTCGCTCGCGAACTTTTATCAGCTCAATCAGTTAAGTGCAGGGTTATTATCTGTACTCGCCTTTTTACTAGCATCAGTTGAACCAATTCAAATTACGAAAGCTGTACCAGGTGTTATTGATGCAGGGAGATATATTTCAGTAGGAACATTAAGTGCAACGTCTTTATTCGGCGCAATTGTTACAGCATTAATTGCAGTAGAAATTTATCATTTTATGATTAAGCATAATATCTCGATTAAATTACCAGATAGTGTACCACCAGCAGTTTCAAATTCGTTTGCAGCATTAATTCCAACATTAGCAGTTATTCTTTTATTCTGGGGCATTCGCTACGGTTTGAAATTTGATGTGAATACAACGATCACATATTTAATCGCACCATTAAAATCAGTATTAGTAGGAAATAATTTATTCGGTGGTTTATTAACAGTATTCTTAATCGTGTTTTTCTGGTCATTCGGTATACATGGACCAGCGATTTTAGGACCAATTATTCGTCCGATGTGGGATTCAGCAATTCTTGAAAATATGGAAGTATTCACGGCTACAGGAAATGCACATCAGTTACCAAACTTATTTACAGAGCAATTTATTCAATGGTTCGTATGGATTGGCGGATCAGGCTCAACGTTAGCTTTAGTAATTATGTTTATGTTCTCTAAATCTAAGTTCCTAAAAGAGTTAGGTAGATTATCATTCGTACCAGGTTTATTCAATATTAACGAACCAATTATTTTTGGGGCACCGATTGTAATGAACCCAATTCTAATTATTCCGTTCGTTATTACACCGTTAGTGACAACGACAGTATCATATTTTGCAGTTGTTTCAGGTATGATTCCACTTATGATGGCGAAACTGCCATTTACGATGTTAGCACCAATTGCAGCGGTAATTAGTACGGACTGGACAATTATGGCTGGTGTACTGGTACTTGTTAACTTTGTCATCTCATTCGTTATTTACTATCCATTCTTCAAAATGTATGAGAAACAACAATTAGCAGGAGAGGAGAAAACAGAATGCTCGGAGCAATTATCATCTTAATTACATTCGTGGTCGGACAGTGTATTGCCCATTATTCGAAATGGGTACAAAGTAAATCTTTATTAGTGTTACTACTAGTATCAGTTTTATTTATCGGTTGTTCAATGGGTGCATATGTAATGTTAGGATTGCAATCACCGTACGTAATTATTGTACCGACAATTTTATGTGCAACGTGTTTATCTGCAAAATATAGATTTACGAGCATGGCATTAATACAACGTGTGAAGGAGATGCAAAAGCATGGAGCGTAAATTAGGAATTTCACTTTATCCAGAACATTCAACGAAAGAAAAAGATATGGCTTATATTTCCGCAGCGGCACGACACGGTTTCTCAAGAATATTTACTTGTTTGTTATCTGTGAATCGTCCGAAAGAAGAAATTGTAGCTGAATTTAAAGAGATTATCAATCACGCAAAAGATAACAATATGGAAGTTATTTTAGATGTAGCTCCAGCTGTGTTTGATCAGCTTGGTATTAGTTATAGCGATCTATCATTTTTCGCAGAATTAGGCGCAGACGGTATTCGTTTAGATGTAGGTTTTGACGGATTAACGGAAGCGAAAATGACGAATAATCCGTACGGTTTAAAAATTGAGTTAAATGTAAGTAACGATATTGCGTACTTAGAAAATATTCTTTCGCATCAAGCGAATAAATCAGCTTTAATTGGTTGCCATAATTTTTATCCGCAAAAATTCACTGGTCTTCCATACGATTATTTCATTCACTGTAGTGAACGCTTTAAAAAGCATGGTATTCGCAGTGCAGCCTTTATTACATCACATGTCGCAAACATCGGTCCATGGGATATTAACGATGGATTATGTACATTAGAAGAGCATCGTAATTTACCAATTGAAGTACAAGCGAAGCATTTATGGGCAACAGGGTTAATTGATGATGTGATTATCGGAAATGCTTATGCGAGTGAGGAAGAGTTAGAGAAACTAGGAAACTTAAATCGCTACATGTTACAGCTAAAAGTGCACTTTGTAGACGAAGCGACTGAAGTAGAGAAGAGAGCTACGCTGCAAGAATTACACGTAAGGCGCGGCGACATAACAGAGTATATGGTACGTTCTACAGAAGTACGTAAAAAGTACAAAGATTATGACTTCCCAGTGCGTGAAAGTGTGCTGCAGGAAAGAGGGCAAGTTGTAATTGGAAACAATTCATTTGGTAAGTATAAAGGTGAACTGCAAATCATTCTGAAAGAAATGCCGATAGATGAACGGAAAAATATTGTCGGTACAATTGCAGAAGAGGAGTTATTCTTACTAGATTATGTAGGAGCTTGGACGCAGTTTACTTGTGTGGAATAGGGAAGATAGGGGGCGTTCCAAATTTTGGACCGCCTTTTTAATATTAAAGTACTTTTAACGTCAAAATTTGTCGGTAAATCGATATCTCTTGTCGAATCGTTGATATATTATAAGTTACGATAGATATATTCGAAAAATCGTTGATATATTGTAGGTTACGATAGATATATTTGAAAAATCGTTGATATAATTTCATTTACTATGTCATTTTTCAGTAGTTTAATAGAGTAAAAAAAGAGCCAGTCTCATCGTTGAGACTGGCTCTTTTTTTACTAACTAGTTTAATACTTTAACTGTAACTGTTTTACGTCCCCAGCTACTTGATGAACCTTTATCTGGCATTAAAACGTCGATTTTATTACCTTTAATAGCTCCACCAGTATCACCAGCGATTGCTACTCCGTAACCTTCAACCCATACTTTTGAACCTAATGGAATGACACTTGGATCAACTGCAATTAGTTTCATGTTTGGATTAGCTGTTAAGTTGTGGCCTAAAGCTGATTTTACTTGGTCGCCTGCTTTATAACCATTTTCAAGTGGATCTGCTGTGTAAGCTGTTGCTACAACACGTAACTCACGAGAAGATGATGGTGCACTTGTTTCAGTTTCTTTTGCAACAGGTTGTTGTGTAGCTGGTTTTTGAGCTTTAGCCGCTTCTTGAGCCTTAGCCGCTTCACGAGCTTCAGCTGCTTCTTGAGCCTTAGCTGCTTCACGAGCTTCAGCTGCCTCTTGAGCTTTAGCTGCTTCACGAGCTTTAGCTGCTTCTTGAGCCTTAGCCGCTGCTTGAGCTTCAGCATCTGCTTGAGCTTTAGCTGCTTCACGAGCTTTAGCTGCCTCTTGAGCTTTAACTTCTGCTTGAGCTTCAGCATCTGCCTGAGCTTTAGCTGCTTCTTGAGCCTTAGCTGCTTCACGAGCTTTAGCCGCTTCTTGAGCTTTAACTTCTGCTTGAGCTTCAGCTGCTTCGCGAGCTTTAGTTGCTTCCACTGCTTTAGCTTTTGCTTGAGTTTCAGCTACTTCCTGAGCTTTAGCTGCTTCACGAACTTTAGCTGTATCTTGAACTGTAGTCGTTTTTTCAACTTTAGCTACTGGTTGAACTTTAACTGGTGCTTTACCTGTTAAGTAAGGAACATGAACATAAGCTGTTTTTCCGTTATATTCAAATTGAATCCAATCATTTTGTACTTGGTGTGTTGTTTCAATTACATCATCTTTTTTCAACTTACCAAGAATCTCTGAGTCTGTGTTTGCCCCAGCACGTACGTTTAATACGTTTGCTGTTACGTAGTAAGTGTCTTTTGTATAGTCAGCGCTTATGAAAGCTTCTTTACCGCTATTCAATTGAACTTTTGACCAACCATTTTCTGTATGTAAAACATTTACTTTATATCCATCTAATAATTTTCCTACAACTTTTGATTCAGTAGTTGGGTTTTCTCGTACGTTTAGTACGTCAGTCGATACGATTGTTTCTGCTTTAGCAGATGTTGTGAAAATCCCAAGACCAAAAACCGCTGCTGTTGCTATACCCATAAATTTTTTCATAATAGCCTCCATTGCATTTGTTTTCGTTGACCTCATTATAGCAACCATTATTTTCTTATTTGCGAAAAACATAAAATTACAAAGCTTTCGTAACGGGGCATTAATATTCTGTAACAATTCCATAAATATCCTGATAGCGCTTCCTTGTTGTTTTTTGGCGTATTAGGGCATATGAAACACAAAATGAGTAGTATTTCAATTACTGTAACGTTAATAGTGTTACAGTAATATTTCTTGATGATATCTATAGCGTTACAAAAATAGCTTATTTTACTGTTTGAATGGAAATTTAGTTATGAAACGATAATCTTTTTAGGCGTGAAAATATATAAATGAGGTGAAATTTAATAAAATATCGATATAATTGTTACAAAATCAGTCGAAGTATGGAAAAAATTACGCCTTGATTTTCGTCTGTTACATAGTATTTTTGCAATAATAGAATTAGATAATAGCCTTAGTACCTATAAATAATGAAGAGTATTAGAATGGTAGTTGTAACGTGAAACATATATAATAGAAGAAACTCAATTTAGTAGATAAATAAAAAACGCAGGAGTGTAAACTCCTACGTTTTTGTTTATTCATATCGTAAACATTCAATTGGATCCAGTTTGGCAGCTTTGTTAGCTGGTAGTAAACCGAATAGTATACCGATTAACATAGATAGGGCAACGGAGATAAGTCCTAGTTTTAGTGAAACGACAAGTGGCCATCCTGCAAACATTGCGACAATCCATGCGAAGAAGATTCCAAGCATAAATCCGACAAAACCACCAAGTGCTGTTAAAATACAAGCTTCGATTAAGAATTGCATTAATACTTTACCACGTGTTGCACCTAATGCTTTACGGATACCAATTTCACGTGTACGCTCTGTTACAGATACTAGCATAATGTTCATTACACCAATACCACCTACAAGTAAGGAAATAGCAGCAATACCACCGAATACACTTTTTAATATACCTGTGAAGCTATCAATTTCTTTTAAGAATTCTTGTGGATCTGGTACTTCAAATTTACCTGAATGCTCTGGTTTTTTTGCTTCATTTAATGATTTTACAACTGCTTCTTGAACAGTTTCCTTATCTTGACCAGGAGCAATTTTTACCGTTACAGAATCGTAGTTGTTTTTCCCGAATAGTACAGGCCAGTTTTCTGCTGAAATGACACCTTCTTTAAATGTCATGCCACCCATCATTGCTTTTATTGAATATACGCCAACTACTTTGTATGGTGTACCTTTTATATCTACATATAAGTTTGGTTCCCATGAAGAATATAATTTATCAAAAGCATCTGTATTTAATACAATTGTGTGTTCAGGTCTGTCTAAATCAGCTGCTGTTAAAAATCTGCCGTGCTCAAGTTTGAATTTAGATGTATCTTCAAAATAATCACCTTTTGCACCGGTAATATCAAGATCTAATTCTTTTTTTCCTGCATATACTTTTTCTTTTCCTTTTACATCTGGATAAACTTCTTGCACACCAGAAATTTTGGATATACTTTCATACATGCTTGAGGAAATTTTGCCGTCCATATCTGAGTAATCTTCTGTCTTATAATTTACAGAAAACTGATCTTTTTTTTCATTCCCGATTTGTTCGCGGAACTTTGCGTTTGTTCCATCCCCAATCGAGATAATAGTAATGATGGCACTAACCCCAATAATAATACCTAACATCGTTAAGATAGAACGCATTTTATGAGCAAAGATAGAGGAAAGGGCCATGCGTATATTTTCACTCGTATTCAAAATTAACCTCTCCAATCTTGGACGATATTTCCGTCACGAATTACAATTTGACGTGCTGCAGCTTCCCCGATTTCACGGTCATGGGTAATCATAATGATTGTTGAGCCTTGTTTATTTAATTCGTAAAAGAGGTCCATAATTTGTGTACTTGTTTTCGTATCAAGTGCTCCCGTCGGTTCATCGGCTAAAATGAATTTCGGGTTATTTACGATTGCGCGGGCAACGGCGACACGTTGCTTTTGACCACCGGATAATTCGTTCGGTAAGTGAGTAGCGCGATCAGCTAAACCGACTTTTGTTAAAGCGGCTAATGAGCGCTCGCGTCTTTCTTTTTTATCGACTCCAGCGTAAATAAGAGGTAGTTCTACATTTTGAAGCGCTGTAAGTCTCGGTAATAACATGAAGTTTTGGAATACGAATCCGATCTCTTTATTACGTACGTGTGCAAGTTCTGTTTCAGTCATGTTTGAAATATTTTGACCGGCTAGTTCGTACGTACCTGTCGTCGGTTTATCTAAGCAACCGATAATGTTCATTAGTGTTGATTTACCAGAACCAGAAGGTCCCATAATTGAAGTGAATTCTCCTTGGTTCAGTGTTACGTCAATTCCGTGTAATATTTGAACGGACTCTGCACCATTTTGGAAGGATTTCGTGATGCCTTTTAAGTTAATCACTGGGCGACAACCTCCATACCATCTTTTAAGTCTTTTTCAGGTTTAGAGATAATTTCCTCTCCTTTTTTCACTCCAGAAACTTTTGCTTCGCTATCAGTCTCGAATTCAACAGTAACTGCTTGTTCTTTCGCCTTACCGTCTTTTACAACGAAGACAACATTTTTGTCACCTTTTTTCACGATACTGCTTTTCGGAACAATTGTACCAGTTGCTTCGCCAGATTTACTTGTTACGTAAACGTGGAAGCCGTTTTGTAATTCGTCACTATTATCTAATGTGACAGCGAATTGATAGTTAGAAACAGTTTTATTTTCATCCATGCTCTTTAATGGTGTAGAACCGATTTCTGTTACTTTTCCTGTCCAAGTCTTACCAGCGACAGTTTTTGATGAAACAGTTACTTCTTGCCCAACTTTCATACTAGCAAGCTCATATTCAGAAATTTGACCTTTTACTTTAAATTGACCAGCGTGACGAAGAGTAATTCCGCTCATACCTGTTTTTTCGTCAGCAGTTTTTACGATATCATCAATTACGCCATCAGCAGGACTTGTTACAGAAAGATTGTTTACTTTCTCTTTTGCTGCTTTAATCATTTCATCAGCTTTTTCAACTTCAAACTTTTTCATTTCAATTTGTGATTCTAATTGCCCAACTTCGGCTTCTGATGCTTTTAATGCTTCAGCAGGAAGGCCTGCATTTTTATCTTTTTGTAATTTTTGTTTCGCTACATCAATTTGTTTTTGGAGCAACGTTACTTCTTTTTGTGCGATTTTCTTTTGCATTTCTGCTTCTGTTACACCTTGTTTCGCAGTCGGATCATTGTATTTAAATAGAAGCTGACCTTTTTTCACTTCATCGCCTTTTTTCACAGCTAATTCATATGTTCCTTTTGTTGGATCGAATGAAATAGTTTCAATTCCATTTGGAATAACTTCGCCACCAAATTTTTGCGCGTTTTGGATTTGTTTTTCGGTTACTTTATATCCGCTATATGCCATTGCTACATCTGAACCGCCACCAGCAAATGCAAAGTATGATCCAGCTGCAATTCCGATTGCTACTACACTAGTAATTAACACTTTATTTTTCTTCTTCATCTATTTATCACCTTTTCGTTCGTTTTAGTATCTACATTAAGTATAGAAGAGGTAAAGAATCTGACAAATCGTTTTAGCTTACAATAACCTTACAGTTTTGTAAGGTATGAATATGTAAATGTAAGGTAGAGGTTGTCCTAGTGTAAGCAAATGAATTGACTCGTCGTTTCTTTCTTACAATAATATTGTATGGAGGAAAGGAGGAAGGAAGATGGAAGCTTATTTTAGCGCACACCCATTAAAACCATTTATTCCATACTCAAGGCAACATGCCCTTATATTATTTATTATGTTGGTGGGGATATTTTTTCTGTATCAATACCAAGATGTATTACGTCAAAGTGAGTGGAATATAACGGTTCGATATGCAATTGCATTTTTATTTATAGGTAGTGAAATTGGGCTTCATATGTGGGAGTGGAAAGCGGGGATTTTTGAGCTAGCTACTTCATTACCGTTTGAATTATGTACGATTAGTTTATTATTAGCGTCGATTATGATCGTAACGAAAAGTTACCGCATATATGAGATTGTATTTTTCACGGGAATTATTGGTGCATCACAAGCTATTTTAACGCCAAACTTGCAGTATGCTTTTCCGCATTTTCGTTTCATTGAATATTTTATCGCGCATATATTGCTCATTTGGGCACCACTCTTTATGACTTGGGTGGAAGGCTATAGACCGACCTTGCAATCTATTAAGCGTACGATGATATTTTTAAACATATTGATTCCGCTTGTTTCGTTTGTGAATTATAAAACAGGCGGTAATTATATGTTTTTAGCTCATAAGCCAGAAACAGCTTCATTACTCGATATGTTAGGACCGCATCCTTACTATATTATTTCATTAGAACTCGCAGTGCTTATTGGGTGTTTTATTTTGTATATGCCGTTTGCAAAAAGAGAAAGGCATGCGCATAAAGAATCACTAGGATCATAACCTAGTGATTTTTTATGTTTGAATATTTACAATTCAGAAAATTAAGAATAAAATTAGAGAGTAAAATATAAAGAGAGAGAAGGGAAAACGTGGTCAAAAAAGTTTTTCTGAATGGGATGGAAGTGACAATTCAATTTATTATTTCGATTTTGGGGATTATTATGTTAGGGGCTCTGCCGAAATTGTTTTATGGATTTAAGCTGGATGTATCAAAGTACATACAGAGTTTAAAAGAAGTGTTTGTGAACTTAATGGATATTTCAAATTTGCAATATGTGAAAGGTAAATTTTTATTTCCGCAACTGTTCGTCCATTATAAAGAAACGATTATTATTTTTTTAGCTGCTTTTTTTATTTCATTATTTGTAGCATTTTGTATTGTTTATGTAATTATGAGTAGTTCACCGCGTATACAACATCGAATTAAATCATTTCTTATCTTCCTAGAATCTATTCCAGATATCCTTCTTATTTTAGTATCACAAATTTTAGTTATATGGTTTTTTAAACAAACAGGTTTTTTACCTTTTCAAATTGCTTCAATTGGAGGCGAGTCAATTAGAGGATTGCCGATACTTTGTTTGAGCATCCCGACTACGATTATGTTTGTAAAAATGGTCGTGCTTCGTTTTGAAAATGAACTAGAAAAAGATTATGTACTATTTGCTAAGGCGAAAGGGCTGGGGCGCTTTCATATTTTAAATCGTCATATTTTACGAAATGTGTTGCTTAGTACATTATTCTTTGCGAAAACGAATATCTTTTTTATGTTATCTAATTTATATATTATAGAATGGATTTTTAATACGGGTGGTATTTTTATGTTTTTGAAATCTTATTTTGGTATTAGAGTTGAGGTTTTCATCGTTAGTGTGCTTCTTATATATATTCCGATTTTTATTTTATTTAAATTGTTTCATTATCTCATTCCGGCTGCGATGAAGGAGAGATTATAATATGTGGACGTATATAAAACGTGATAAAAGATTTTGGATAAGCATTGGGTTTCTTCTCCTATTAGTTCTTTTGAGCATCGGAAATACGTTATGGAATGATGGACATATTAGACAAGTTACATTGCAATATGATGCGGATGAAAATCCACAAGTGCCACCGTTTTCACCTTCATTCCAATTTTTACTCGGGACAGATCGGAAAGGATACGACCTTTTACATTTAGTTATTGAAGGCGCGAAGTGGACGATTGGTATATCTATTTTAATTGCGGCACTTAGAATGGTAATAGGTGTGTTTTTCGGTGTCGTACTCGGAACGTATATAAAAAGAGGATTTTCAAAAATTGAGGCTTTCTTTGATAGTTTTACAGTTATTCCGACAGTTATGATTGCGTATTTTTTTCTTCAATTTGCAAATGCATTTGGAAGCGGGGAGGAAACAACAACCTTTTTTGAAAGGGCTTCGTTTCAAGTTGTCTTACTTGTAATGCTTGTAATGCCAGTTATTGCACTGTATGTTGCGAAGGAAGTTCGTAAATTGCGAACGGAGGAATTTGTTGATGCCGCACGCATATTAGGTGGATCGAGAAGACATATTGTTATAAAGCATCTTTTCCCGCACCTTTATATGACGTTTATACTTGTATTTTTTCAGCAGTTTACGCAGACTCTTACTATTTTACTGCACTTAGGGTTACTAGAAATATTCTTTGGCGGAACGGTTAAGTTTTTAGGACCGATAGAAGAAATAGAATCTTACACACATGAATGGTCAGGGCTAATTGGAGTCTATTTTAGATCTTTAACAGTGCATCCATGGATTCCTCTCGTCCCAATTACATTTTTCGGGCTTACCATTTTTTCAGGAAATATGATTGTAAAAAGTCTAGAAGAGGCGATGTTGAAAGTTCGATTAGGGGGAGAGATAAAGAAGGAAGTTGTAGAAGAGGAACAATCTGCTGTACAGTCAAAGGAAGAGTTGTTTACGTTTAAACATACGATGTGAAGAGAAAAAGAAGCAAGCATGGATTTCATGCTTGCTTCTTTTTACTTTGCAGAAACTTCACCTTCAGCTTCTGTTTGCGGAATAAAGTATCCGATTATACCACCAATTATTGCTGGAACGATCCAGCCGATTCCTAAGTTATAAAAAGGAATCGTGTGTACGATATTAGCGATAAAACTTGGTATCATTCCCACATTATCAAGTGCATGAATACAGCTAATAATGAATGCTGCGATCATTGCTCCGATGTAGACAGAAGGTTTACGTTTCGTATATTTATCGATAAATGATACGAAAATTAAAATGATTGTAATTGGGTACAAAATAATTAATACAGGTAGTGTGATTTTAATTAATAAGCTTAATCCTAAGTTTGAAATAACGAAACTAAAGATACAAACGTATAGTACGAGCTTTTTGTAAGAAACATTTGTTAATACTGTTGCGAAATAGTTGGCGAATGCACTTACAACACCAATTGCTGTTGTTAAACAAGCGAAGATAATGGCGATACTTAATAAAACATTACCGCTTGTCCCAAAGAATTGGTACATAACAGTTGCTAATAGTTGACCACCGTTCTCGAATTGTCCCAAGTTTCCGTTTGAAGCTCCGATATAACCGAGTAAGAAGTAAACAATTGTTAAGAATAGAGCAGCGATACTTCCGCAAATGATTGTATATTTCGCGATAGATTTCTTCTCTTGTATACCGTTTTGACGAATTGCATTTACAACAATTGTTGATAGTACGAGAGCGCCAATTGCATCTAACGTTAAAAATCCTTCAAGAAATCCTTTGAAAAACGGGATGTCTTTATAGTCACCGATAGGCTCTGCAAACGTTCCTGGTGAAAGAATCGCTTTTGTTGCCATAATTGCAATAATTACAAGTAAAATTGGCGTTAATATTTTACCAATATGATCTACTAGCTTGGATGGATTTAATGATAAGAAGTAAACGACTGTAAAGAAAATCGCACTAAAAACTAACATAGAATACCATTGATCTGGGAAAAGTGGTGCAATCCCAATTTCATAAGATACAGATCCAGTTCGTGGAATAACAAATAGTGGGCCGATTGAAAGATAAATAATGATAGCGAATACTGCTGCGAATTTTGGATGAACACGGCTCGCTAAAGTGTTAAAACTACCACCAGCAAGGGCAACAGCAACGATAGCAAGTAAAGATAAACCGACGTCTGTAATAATAAACCCTGTAATGGAAACCCACATATTTTCTCCGGAAGAAAGGCCAAGAAGGGGCGGGAAAATCATATTACCAGCACCGAAGAAAACTGCGAAGAGTAATAAACTAATCGAAAGTATTTGCGCTGGTTTCAAAGTTGTACGCATATAAAGAAAATCCTCCTAATGAGTATTTTTGTCGAAAATTCAAATAATTTGTCGAGTAACTGTTATTATTTTAAAGGTCTGATGACTAGAAAGCAATAGGGAATTTTGAAAAAATTAAAAAATAATGCATTAAATCGAATAAATATACTATTTGTATGTTTAATAGGAAGGATTTAACTTTTAACGTAAAAAAAACACATATCGCTAGGATACGTGTATTAAAAATATATTTTTCTATCGCGTTCTTCTTTTAAAATTTCAACCGCTTCTCGGAAACGTTGTGAATGGACAATTTCTCGTTCGCGTAAAAAGCGTAAACTGTCATTTATGTCGGGATCGTCAGATTGGTTGATAAGCCATTGATATGTGGCACGCGCTTTTTCTTCAGCCGCAATATCTTCGTATAGGTCGGCAATTGGATCACCTTTAGCTTGTATATAGGTTGCAGTAAATGGAACACCAGCTGCGTTATGGTAATGAAGTGCGCTGTCATGATCGACGTAATGAGGGTCGAGACCAGCTGCCTTCATCTGTTCAGGAGTCGCATCTTTTGTCAGCTTATAAACCATTGTAGCAATCATTTCAAGATGCGCAAATTCTTCTGTACCAATATCGGTAAGGAGGCCAATGACTTTATCCGGGATTGTATAACGCTGATTTAAGTAACGTAGTGCAGCAGCTAATTCTCCATCTGCACCACCGTATTGCTCAATTAATAATTTTGCAAGTGCTGGATTACAAGTTCCTACTTTAACAGGGTATTGTAATTTTTTTTCATAAATCCACATAGTTTCTCTCCTTTATATTTGCCATGGCCAAGGACCTTTGCTCCATTCCCAAGGGGCATTAGAATAGCTATTTCCATACTGTTGAAGCGGTCCATATTTTTCTTCCATCTGTTGTTTTAATACTCTTCGTTTATAGGAAAAATCATTAAATTGGTTAATAGCTGCTGTATCGTCTGGGTGGGTGTCTAAGTAAAGGGTTAGTTCAACTAATACAAAGTCTAATTCTTGGAGATTCTCTAAAAGTCGATAATACTCTTCTGGTAGTGGCTGGTTCACGTCAGTAGTCACCGCCCTTTTTTATAAGGATTTTCGTAATAATCATAAAAGATAGGCCATAAGGTTCCTTTTTGTAGTGCTTCTTTCGGTGAGAATTGTGGTAAATTTGGCGGTTGAAAACCTAAATATAAATTAGGAGGGGTAGAGTAATATTTTTTACCAATAGGAGGACAAGGATCTTGAGGACTATGATATGGCACATATGATTTCATATATTTATCCATTAATAAACCTCCCTATATTCTTCATCACTACGTATTGTATTCAGACATAATAGGCCTTTATGACACATATAAAAAAGTAATAGGTACGGGGGGAATGAATGTGGAGAATGTGAAACAATTCATTGTATTGGAAGTGAAAAACTTAAAGGAAACTTTGTATTTTTATGAAGGGATTTTAGGAATCAAGCCTAGTTTAGAAAGACCCCAATTAGATGTAACAGGGGTTTGGTATGATGCTGATTCAATGAGAGTTAGTTTTGTAATGAATCGTAGTTTGGGTGGGCGTGAGAAGAGTGTTACGGATTCGGTTGATGTACTAATGTTTTCAATTTCTAACATAGAGAACTTAAAGAAGAGGTTAGTGTTTTATAAAATTGCATATACAGAAAACAAAAGTGAGAAGAGTATTGTAGTACAAGACCCAGATGGATATAAAATTCAAGTGATAGAGAAGGACGAATAAACGGAGGGGATTTAGTGGAGAGGAATTATGAAGAAAGTGCATTGTTTGAGCATCAATTTTGGCTAAAGGTGCTTACTGATCATTCGCAATTTTTACTTGATGCATTAGCTCCGAAGGAAAAAGAGGATATAAAAAAGGCCACTTATTTTGTTGAAACATTTACGAATCTGTTAAATAAAGTTCGTAATGTGAATCTCATTGCGTTTTCAAAAGAGGCAGAACGAGCCGCAAAGGAAATACGAACGTTTAAATTAAGTATTATACAGAAACAACTCGAGGGAAAAATCACTATTCATTTTACGCCAACTTTCATCAATCATATGGTAAACGAAGTAGAAGAGTATATAACAGTGTTAGAATTTTTAAATAAAGGAGAAGTTCCGCCTGTTTTTCATGAATTACATTATCATCTCGTTTGGTTAACGGATGCGGCTGGCCATGCAGGGTCTATTTCTGGTGGATTAGATCTTGTTGAAAAAAGATTAAAAGAGAAAAGCGAAGAATTTACGAAGCACTTTGAACAATTTTATTTAAAGGCAGTTGAAATGACGGGGTATTTACGGACAGAGCTTCATCATTTTCCTGCATTAAAGAAGTTTACAAAAGATGTTTCACTTGAGTTAAAATTATTTTCGCATTTTCTCCATGAGGTCGAAGAGCTGGAGTTATCGAATGAAATATTAAGTGCATTATCTGCTAGAATGGCGGATCATATGGCAAGAGAAGAATGTTATTACTTATTAAAATTAGCACAATCGTCTGGACTTGAGATGCCAAAATGTAATCCGCTTTAAAGAAAAAAGAGGTCAATTTTATTTGGCCTCTTTTTCTGCTTTATTTTCTCTTTTTATTTTTGCTTGTTCAATACTTGCCTGTAATGTCTCCATAATATTGATGATGTTTGGAGTTGGAGAGATTGTTTCGGTTTTTTCCTGTTGTTCAATTTTGTTTTCGATTAGTTCGGTAAGGGCTTCTTTATACTCATCTGTATACATCTCTTGTTCAAAAGGATTTGTAAGATGGTGGATTAAATTGATTGCTGCTGTGAGTTCTTGTTTTTGAATCGGATAATTTTCGTTACTTGGTAAGTTAGGTGTATTTGTTATATCGCGAATTTCATTAGGGTAGTGAATAGTTTGTAATATAAGCCCATCTTCAAAGTTACGGATAATAGCTAAATGTTGTTTTTTTCTAATGGAAATATGGATAAGACCAAGTTTATTCGTACGTTCAAGTGCTTCTTTTAATAATAAATATGATTTTTCATGTCCTGAGGTAGGGCCTATAAAATAAGAACGATCGTAGAGAACAGAATCAATTTCGTTATTTTGGACAAAAGATATAATACGAATAGATCTTGGTTCGTGAGCTTTTTGCAACTCAGCTAATTCTTTTTCATCCATAATAATGTACTTATGAGGTGCGTATTCATAGGCTTTTACAATATCTTTATCATCAATTTCTTCATCCGTACAATCAGGAGCAAATTTTTTATATTTAATAGGTGTTAAGCATTCTTTATGAAGACTTAAAAATTTTATATCGTTTTCTTCTACGGCACTGTATAGTTTGATTCCTATATTTAATAGTCCAAGTGAAAGGGCACCTTTCCATACGGTATGCAAATGAAGCCTCTCCTTTCATTCAAAAATGATTATGTATATTATGAGATAGTAAGAAATTTCCTATACGTTTTTTGTTTTTACGGAATGTTAAGCAGGAGGATGTGGGATATAAAATATATTGACAAGCCCTCCAAAATATTTTAATGTGATTGTATAAAATTGTGTATATAAAGGGGAGTAACTTATTACAGTAAAGTCGTCATTACAGGGAGAAACCCTCGGCTTTATTGGCAACGTTTCGTTGTTAGTGAGACCTTTACCAGCAATGGTAAAGGCCCCTTATTGTCTTTTTTAGGACCCTTACCATGTTTGGTAGGGGCCTTTTTGTATACAAAGAGAGGAGATATAAAAATGAAAAAACTTATTAGTAGATTAAGAGTTGTATTTCATGTTCGCCGATTTGTTCCATTCCTATTTGACTTTTTCACTTCAAAAGAGGTTTCAATAAAGAAGAAAATTTTATCTATTGCGTTTTTAGTTGGTTATGTTGCGATGCCGCTCGATTTAATTCCAGACTTCTTACCGTTTATCGGTATTTTAGATGATATTGGAATTGTATTATTTATTTTGAACCGAATTGTAAAAATGGCGCCAGTTCAATTACAAGAAAAGCATAACGTAAACGTAGGATAGGAGTTGGGGTAGAAAATATGGAGCAAATTATTTTAGATATAATCGAGTTTTTAAAGCAATTTTCTTATTTTGGAGTTGTGTTAGCATTAACGTTTGAATTTATTCCAGCAGAAGTAGTTTTGCCCATGGTTGGTTATTGGGTGTACGAGGGAGATATGAATTTTTGGCTTGCTGTATTAGCCGGAACCCTCGGCGGAACGACAGGACCTTTAACGTTATATGCACTCGGTTATTACGGTGGTCGTCCTCTATTAATAAAATACGGGAAATACTTCTTCATTAAAGAAGAACAAATTCAAAAAGCAGATGATTTCTTTGAGAAATATGGACCGGTTGTAGCATTTGTTGGACGCTTTGTGCCAGGAGTTCGAACGCTTATTTCTGTTCCATGTGGTATGGCGAAAATGAACATATGGAAATTTAGCATATATACATTTGTAGCAATGTTCCCGTTAACGACTTTGTATGTTTATTTTGGAATGAAATTAGGTCCACATTGGGAAAAAGCAGCGGATGTTGTTGGGCAATATATGTTACCGATATTAGGAGGCGTTATTCTTATCGTTGCTAGTATCTTTGTCTATAAATATATGAAAAAAAGAAACAAAACAGAATCTATCTAGTCACATGAATATTTTTTGAAAATAGATGAATAGTACAGGCAAAAGACTCTGGGGGACATACACATATAGGGAATATAAAAGAGAGAGGGGAAACAACTATGTCTTGTGAGTGCTCAGGGTCAGCATTAACTTGTTGTCCAGATAAAAATTATGTGCAAGATAAAGTGTGTAGTCCGTGGTCTGCTACTGTAGTTGCAACAGCAATTGATAATGTTCTCTATACAAATAATATTAACCAAAACGTAATTGGTACTGGCTTTGTTAAATATGATGTTGGACCAGGCCCAATTACTGTAGAGGTACTTGATTCTGCTGGGGGTACAATTGATACACAAACATTAAATCCAGGAACGAGTATTGCTTTTACGTATCGCCGCTTTGATAGTATACAAGTTGTGTTACCTGCAACACCTGCTGGAACGTATCAGGGAGAATTTTGTATTACAACACGTTATCCACTTTCATAGCAGAATAGGAGAGGATCGAAATGGGAATGAGAAGTTCCAGTTTGTCTTGTTGTTCTAATAAAACACTTGTGCAAGACCAAGTATGTACAGACTGGTCTATTACAGGTGCTGGTACTCAAATTGTATATACAAATAATATCACGCAAGAAGTATATGGTTCAGGCTACGTGAAGTATGATGTAGGTGCCAACCCGATTACAGTTGATTTTTTAGTAGGTGCAACAGTGGTTGATACAATTACTGTACAACCACAAAGTAGTGGTACTTTCACTGTCCGATATTTTACTACTGTCCGAATTACTACGACAGGAACGACTGTTAATCAAGGAGAGTTTTGTATTACAGTACGTTATCCAATCTCATAAAAAGCATACCGTGACGGTATGCTTTTTATATTAAGGAAATAATGAAATTGGTATTCTATAAGCAACATGTAAATTCGCAACAGTACTTGCCTTCTAAATATAGTGAAGGATTACTTGTTATATTGATAATATTGATCGACTGTAGGTCTTTTCCTGTGTACGATATTGTATTACCAGGAAACACAGTGAAAATATTGGTTACTGTTCCAACGATTTGAATTGTAATTGCTTCGTTGCTGCTAGTACTATTGTAAACCGAGACAGTACCTGATATAAGTAGTATCCCATCACTTTGCCATAGTATCATTAATTGTGATGCATCTTTGGCAGAGGAGATGGTGTTATTAGTTATGAGGAAATTCCCTGCAAATTCATTTGTTACTCGCTCGCAATTTGGATTTGGAGGAGGGGGCGGTGGACAAGGGTCTGGACAAATAATAGATAAAGGAGCGAAACAGCCGATATTTTTTTTATTCTTCAATACAACCCCTCCTTTTAAGTTGTCTTTTATTACTATTAAATGTAAAAGCATGGCCGATGTGTTAAAAAAAGAAGGAAATATTAAAAATTAAGATTGTCTAATAGGCTTAAACCTTAACTTATCATTAGTGTTATAGAAAAGATTATATGTGAATAGTCATAGGAAAAGAATGATCAGACTCTTTTAGACAAAAGGTGGTTTTATACAATAGTACGAGTAATGTTGGACTTAATTTCTAATTAACTGTATATTTACAAAAATCTAATAAAGTTCATTTGTTATTTAAACGACATTAACATGTATTAGATAAAATAGCCCTTGTAATGAATCAATTATTATGAGGAGGATTCACGTGGACAGAAATGCTTTAAGAAAAGTAAAAGGCCTTATTGGATTATTAATGTTTTTTGTATTAGCATTCGTATCATTTCCATGGAGTACATCAGTCAAGGCGGAAGAGAAAAAGCAAGAAAAGGCATCAAGTGAGAAGAAGATAGTTTTTCCAGTTGTAAGTGATGTGCATATTAAAAACAGTGGAACAGATGATACGTTTCGCTGGAAAAGAGCGATTGAACAGTTTAATACACTAGCACCAAAGCAAGATGCATTTGTTATTGTAGGTGATTTCACAGATACAGGATCAGTGCAGCAATATGATCGTTTCATGCAAGTGTATAATGAAAATGCAAATAAAGATGCCGTGAGAATGAATTCTCTTGGTAACCATGATTATTGGAACGGTTTATCTGTAGAGGGCGCACAGAAGCGTTTCTTAGAAAAAACAGGTATGGAATCAATTTATTATCATAAAGTGGTAAAAGGTTATCACTTCCTTGTTATGTCTCCAGAGAATGGAACAACTCATGGCTATTATTCGGACAAGCAAATTAATTGGTTAAAAGAAGAAATGGCAAAAGCGCAAAAAGATGATCCAGAAAAACCGATTTTTGTATTTTTACATCAACACATTAAAGAGACAGTATACGGTAGTCATGAATGGGGAACACAAGATAGCGCAAAAATTAATGCAGTATTAAAAGAATACCCACAAGTTATTACGTTTTCAGGTCATTCACATTATCCATTAGATGATCCGAGATCGATACATCAAAAAGACTTTACATCAGTTGGTACATCTTCAGTAAGTTATATGGAAGTTGAAGGTGGTAAAGTACAAGGGAATATCCCGCCAGGAGCTAGTACGTTAAGCCAAGGTTTATTAGTAGAAGTAGATGATAAAGAAGTAACGATTAATCGTCGTGATTTCCATACGAATTCTTGGACAGGCGAGCCTTGGAAAATTAAATTACCAGCAAAGAAAGAAACATTTACACATGTAGAAGATCGTGATAAAGAAAAGCCATACTTTGCTAAGGATGTAAAGCTTGCTGTATCAAATGTAACAGAAAATGCGGCAACAGTAACATTCCCACAAGCGTTGGACAACCTCCTTGTTCACTCTTACCGTGTGCAGGCTAGAGATAAGCAAACGGGTGAAATGAAAAATAAATTGTTAGCATTCTCAGAGTTTTATCGTGATCCAGTGCCGAAAGATCTTACGTTTACACTGGCAGGGTTAGATGGCGGGAAAACATATACACTTGAAGTTGTTGCAATTGATTCGTTTGGTAATGAAAGTGCGCAGCCTTTAACGGCAGAAATTACTACGAAAAAAGATGATATTGATCCGAATGTAAAAGTGCCAAAGGCTGATGTTTTTGATGTGAATTTTGCAGATGGTACATTTAAAGACAATTCACCATTTGGTACAAAAGGTGATGTGAAGGGCAATGTGACTATTGAATATGATAAAGCATTGAAAAAGAATGTTATGAAGTTAAACGGACAATCTAATACATTTGGATACCTTCCATTTTCAGCAGCACAAAAAGAGAAAGTAGCAAATACATTTACGTTAGAAACGGTATTTTCAATGAATCAAATCCGTGGCCAAGGTATTTTGCAAAATACAGAGAGCGGCGGAATTGGATTTGAGTCTACAGGAAGTGGATATGTTGAATTATGGGCTCACATTGGTGGCAGCTATAAACGTGTTGGAGTTCAATTAGAAGCGAACAAAACGTATCATTTAACAGGAACGTATAACGGAAGTGAAGTAGCTATTTATGTCGATGGTAAAAAAGTAAATAGCCAACCAGCTACAGGGAAAGTGTATCATCCAAATGTACCATTTGCACTTGGAGCGGATCCTGATAGCAATGGAAATGGTGGCATTCCGTTAAATGGACAAATCGCGCTTGCGAAATTATATAGTAAAGCGTTAAGTTCTTCAGAAGTATTAGCAGCGTACAATGAGTTTTCTAACCGTACGAAATTAGAGCAAGTGAACGCGTTATATGAAGAGCTTGGAAAAGGGAAAGAAGTGTTAGCTGGTACGTATGAGTTTGGTGATAAGCCAGGTCAATATTCAAAGGAAGCATTTCAAGAACTAGAGAAAAGCTATAATAATGCAAAACAAGTGTTTGAAAATGTAGGGAGCACGGGAGAGCAAATCGTTCAAACATATAACGAATTAAAAACAGCTAATGTAACATTTGTACAATCTAAAGTAGTAGAACAACCGAAAACACCGAAAGAAAAATTACAAATCAATATTGAATCTGCAAAAGTAGTAGTGAAAAAAGCGCAAGATGCAAATGTAACGGACGGTTCAGTGAAAGCACTGAGTCAAAAAATTACAGTGGCCGAAGCTGTAGTGAAAGATGTAAAAGTAAAAGATACACAGGTAGAAACAATGAATCGTACATTAGAGTATACGATTTCACTTGTTGAAAAAAGCATAAACAAATAAGAGAGAAGAAAAGAAGCTTATCATGATAGGCTTCTTTTTTGTTATACTAAAATTAGTATAGAATGAAGGAGCGAATAATTTGGAACAGAAAAAGCTAAAAAGAATTCTTGAATATGTATGGATCGCGGTTGTGCTCCTTGTAGGATATTATTTCTTAAAAGAAAAAAGTATATGGGTTTTATTTTTAATGACGTTTTTATTAGCGGGTTTAGGCACGTTATTTATTAATTTCTTCTTTGATAGTTTAAATGCCTGGAAGAATAAAAAGAAGGGAACGAAGTAAAGGAGGGAATATATGCAAAAGTGGAAGCTCATATATCAGGTGATTATTTTCCTATTGCTTGTAGGTATTGGAATTGTGAAATACGCAACGCCAATAGGAAATTGGGCATGGTTTACAGCTTGCATCGGCATATTTTTCATTTTACAGTCGTTAACGAAAAAATATAATAGTACAGAAAAATAGCTCGCCGCTAAAACGGCGAGCTATTTTGTTATGCTTTTTTCTTTTCATCATTTGTTTTTTCAATAGCTAAATGACTATGTTTCCTAGAGTAGAAGAAATAGAAGCATAAGCCGACTATAAGCCAAACTGCAAAGCTAATCCATGTTGTTTTAGACAAATTGATCATTAAATATAAGCAGCAAAGAATCGCGACAACTGGTAATACAGGTACGAAAGGTGTACGGAATCCACGTTTTAAATCAGGGTGTGTTTTTCGTAAAATAAGTACTGCGCAGCAAACGAATGTAAAGGCTGTTAACGTACCGATGTTTACTAAATTCGCTAGCAAATGTAAGTCTAAAAGGCCTGCTAATAAAGCAGCAACAACGCCAGTAATCCACGTATTTAATAAAGGGATTTTTACTTTTTTATTTACACGTGCTAACGCTTTTGGAAGTAAACCGTCACGGCTCATCGCATACGAAACGCGAACTTGTCCATACATAACGACTAAGAGAACGGTTGTCATTCCAGTCATCGCTCCAACAGCGAGTAGTCCTGCAATTGTATCCTCACCAACGAAATGCAATGCAAATGCAACTGGATCAGAAACGTCTAATTGCGTATAAGGAACCATACCTGTTAAAACGAAAGATACGATCATATATAAAACAGTACAAATAAGAAGAGAACCGATAATACCAATTGGTAAGTCACGCTGCGGTTTTTTCGTTTCTTCTGCAGCTGTTGCGATTGCATCAAATCCTAAGAAGGCGAAGAACACAGTGGCAGCCCCAGTAATAATACCGTCGTATCCGAATGGGATGAACGGTGTCCAGTTTTCAGGTTTTACATATTTTGCACCTGCTACGATAAAAGCGATAATAACGGCTAACTTAATAAGAACCATAATATTATTAATGCGTGCGCTTTCGCGTATACCAAAACTTAAAAGGCCCGTAATAAGAAGTAAAATACAGACAGCAGGTAAATCGATGAGACCACCTTTTCCTACGCCGGGGGCCGAGGCGATTATGGCGGGCAGGTGTATATTGAACCCTTGTAGTAATGATTGCAAATAACCAGACCAACCGACAGCTACTGCTGCAACGGCAAGTAAATATTCGAGCATTAAACACCATCCGACGATGAAGGCGACGACTTCTCCGACTGTCATGTATGCGTAAGTATACACACTTCCTGAGACAGGAATAGAAGAAGCAAATTCAGCGTAACAAAAGGCTACACAAGCACAAGTAAATGCAGCAATAAGGAATGATAGCATAATACCAGGACCAGAATGTTTTGCTGCAACAATACCTGTTAATACAAAGATCCCTGTCCCAATTACGGCGCCGATTCCTAAAAATGTTAAATCGAGTGCAGTTAATGTTCTAGCTAGCTGCTTTGGTGATTCAGTACTAAGCGCTTTTTTTCGTAATAATGACTTCACTTTGGACTCTCCCCCCGTTTTTTCATTTCCATAACTGCGACTATAGTATGAGTCCATTAAAAAAGAGTAAGTAAGGAAGTGGAGGTGCAGTTATGGTATGTAGTTTTTTAAAATTGCTGGATTAATCTTAATATAATTCAGAATATTTTGTCAAATAAAAATATGACAAATAAAATGCGGATCAATAGGGGAAACTACTTGCAGAAATGGACGGGGGTTAACGACCCACTGATTAAAGTTAAAGTAGGAGCAGATGCTATGTTATTTTATTTTGAACTTGTCGTCATTTTACTTTGTACGAAATTAGCTGGTGACATTAGTGTAAGACTTGGTCAGCCTTCTGTACTTGGTAAGTTAATTGTCGGTATTATTATCGGTCCGGCTGTACTTGGTATTATTAATAGTTCTGAACTGATTGATGAATTGAGTGAGATTGGTGTTTTGTTACTTATGTTTATGGCGGGACTTGAAACAGATTTAGAAGAGTTAAATCGGAATTTGAAATCGTCGTTTGCAGTAGCGGCCGGTGGAATTATTTTTCCTTTCATTGGTGGTTATGTAACAGGATTGCTGTTTGGATTAATACAATCCCATGCCATTTTTTTAGGGTTATTACTTTGCGCAACATCGGTTAGTATTACGGTGCAGACGCTACGTGATCTAGGAAAAATGAATACGAGAGAAAGTACAACCATTTTAGGTGCTGCCGTATTTGATGATGTCATTGTCGTTATTTTATTAGCATTTGTAATGAGTTTTTTAGGAACGCAAGATGTGAATATAACACTGGTCATTGTAAAGAAAATTATTTTCTTTGTAAGTATTGTTTTTATTGCTTGGAAAGTCGTTCCTTGGATTATGAAAATGCTTGTCCCGCTTCGTGTAACAGAAGCGTTAATTAGTGCAGCTCTTATTATTTGCTTCTCTTTTTCTTATTACAGTGAAATGATGGGAATTGCAGGCATTATTGGAGCATTCGCAGCAGGAATTGCTATTTCTCAAACAGAGTATAAGCATGAAGTGGAACATAAAATTGAACCGATTGCTTATGCAATATTTGTTCCAGTATTCTTCGTAAGTATCGGAATGGAAATTACATTTCAAGGCATTGGAAGTCAGCTTTGGTTCATTATTATTATGACTCTCGTTGCGATTTTCACAAAGTTAATCGGATCCGGCTTAGGCGCAAGACTGACAGGATTTAATCGCCAATCTTCTATCAGTATTGGTGTGGGGATGGTATCACGTGGTGAAGTAGCGCTTATCATCGCAGCAAATGGACTTACGGCGAATTTATTAGCGAAAGAAAATTTCACAGCGATTGTTATTGTTGTTATATTGACGACAATTATCACACCGCCACTTTTGAAGAAATATTTTGTATAGACAGGAAGGGCTTATCTGATGTAGGTAAGCTCTTTTTTTATTCCCAAAAGCAATGATCATATAGCATGAAGGGTTTGTAATTATGGTAAAATCTATGTATGTGATATGACAAGGAGAGGGAAGTGTGAAGATTACGAAGGAGAAGGTTATCGGTGTAATCGTACTTATTGCAGTATGTATACCATTTACTGCATGGAAAGAATCAAAAGTGAAAGATTTTCCGGTTTCTATTTTTTCGGAAGAAGCAGATGGTGAGTACGGTCAGAAGCTGAAATATACTGCTTTTTTACCTGATGTTGCGATTTGGATGAACGGTTGGGAAAAGAAGTGGACAGAGGGGGAAAGAACTGTTTATCAAAAAGGGAATCGCATTGTAAATGTGTTTCATCCTCCTGGCGATGATGGTTATTACCTTCTTGAAGCAAGAGAAAATAAGTGAACGCAACCGTAAGAAGTGGAGGTTAAATAGTGAAAGCTTCAACATTACTATTTAAAATTGAAAGTAATATGGATCAATTTTCACCAGCTGAGAAGAAGGTTGCCATGTACATAATGGAGAATGCAGAGATTGTACCGAATTTAACGACGAAAGAAGTGTCAACGAATGCAGGCGCAAGTGAAGCGAGTGTCGTTCGCTTTTGTAAATCGATTGGAATCGGAAGTTTTAAAGCATTTAAGATAGCACTCGTTCGTGAATTAACGATTGCTGATTATAATATTAACGATTTTTCAGTGATGAATACAGAAGATGGACCGTATGATTTATTTAATAAAGTTACTTATGTGAATAAAGCTGCAATTGAGGCGAGTGTTACTGCGATAGATAAGAAGGAACTTGAGAAAGCAGCGGATCGTATCGTCAATGCGGGCAAAATTATATTTTACGGCGTAGGTGGATCAGCTACGCCAGCGATGGATGGGGCGTATAAATTTACACGGCTCGGATTTACAGCGATGATGCTATCTGATTTTCATATGATGTTGCCGCTTGTGACGAATTTAAAAGAAGGCGATATATTTGTTGCGATTTCAACATCTGGTCGAACGAGAGATGTGCTTGAAATGGCGCAGTATGCAAAGAGACAAGGTGCAACTGTTATTGGAATTACGAAATTAGATCAATCATCCCCCCTATATAAAGAAGCGGATATTCGCCTTTGTATGCCAGATGTAGAACAAGATCATCGTATTGCGAGTATTGCTTCGAGAATGACACAATTGAATATGATCGATGCTTTATATGTGATTACTTTCAATCGAATTGGTAATAAAGTATTGGATCAATTTATGGAGACGCGAGAAGAAGCGTTGCGGTTACGGAAGTTAAAGTAGAAGAAAAGATGAGGAGACTCATCTTTTTTATTATCTTTGACACAAATATGTCATGTTGTGAAATTTTATTTCATAAAATAAGAAAGGGTTATTGATTTTTAGTTTCTTAAAGTTATAATAAAAGTGTGAAATATAATTTCAAAGAGGGTGGAAATATGTTAGAAAATTTATCGACAGAACATCGTAATGAGAAAACAATGAATCTGGATGAAATGAGCATAAAAGAAGTATTGCAAAGTATGAATGAAGAAGATCGAACTGTTGCGTTAGCAGTTGAAAAAGAGATAGAACAAATTGAAAAGGTTGTACAGACTGTTATTAAATCTTTTGAAGAAGAGGGACGCTTAATTTACATTGGTGCTGGTACGAGTGGTCGTTTAGGTATCCTAGATGCAGTGGAGTGTCCGCCGACATTTGGCACGGATGATAAAATGGTGCAAGGATTTATAGCAGGTGGATTGAAAGCGTTTACTAAGGCGGTGGAAGGTGCCGAAGATCGCGAAGAGTTAGCAGAAGAAGATTTAAAAAGTATTGGATTAAATGAGAAAGATACAGTGATTGGAATTGCTGCCAGTGGCAGAACTCCTTACGTAATTGGCGGCTTGAAATACGCACAGAGCGTAGGAGCGAGTACAGCGAGTATTTCTTGTAATAAAAATGCTGAAATAAGTAAATATGCAAATTTAAATGTGGAAGTAGAAACAGGTGCAGAAATATTAACAGGATCAACGCGTTTAAAAGCTGGTACAGCACAAAAATTAGTGCTGAATATGATTTCAACAGCTTCGATGATTGGTGTAGGAAAAGTATATAAAAACTTAATGGTAGATGTTCAATCCACAAATGAAAAGTTAGTAGAACGGTCAAAACGAATTATTGTGGAAGCAACAGGTGCTAGTTATGAAGTAGCGGCAGAGTATTATGAAAAGGCAGAACGTAACGTAAAAGCTGCCATTGTTATGGTGTTGTTGCAGTGTGAGTATGGGGAAGCACTGGAGAAACTAAAATACGCAAAAGGGTTTGTGAAGAAAGCACTATAAAGTAATAGGGAGGGGGATTCTATTATGAAGAAAGAAGAGAGAATGGCCAAGGAAATTTCGGAGCAACTTGGTGGAATAAAAAATATTCGTAGTATTGCTCATTGTATGACGAGACTACGTTTAACGCTTCATGATGAAAGTAAAGTAAATATGGACCTTTTGAAAAAAGTTGAAGGCGTTATGGGTGTTATAGAAGATGAGACGCTTCAAGTTGTCGTTGGTCCAGGAACAGTAAATAAAGTAGCAGCTGAAATGGAAGGTTTGACAGGACTACGAATTGGTGAGGTAGCAGATCATCACCTTGAAGATATTGGGCAAGAGATGAAATCAGAGATTAAGAAGAAAAATAATACACCGGTGAAAAACTTTTTACGAAAAATAGGAAGTATTTTCATCCCATTAATTCCGGGGCTTGTTGCGTCAGGAATTATAAACGGGGTTGCTAACTTTGCGAAAAATGCTGGTGCTGATCCAAATGCAACGTGGTTACAAATGTTACTACTCATTGGCGGCGGTATCTTTACATTCTTAGGAATTTTAGTCGGCTGGAATACAGCGAAAGAATTTGGCGGGACACCGGTTCTTGGGGCAATTGCTGGTATTTTAATTTTCAACCCGGCGATGGCAAACGTAAAATTGTTTGGTGAAGCATTAGTGCCCGGACGGGGCGGATTGTTTGCAGTTATTTTTGCAGCATGGCTTATGGTTGTAGTGGAAAGACAAGTTCGAAAAGCAGTGCCAAACGCAGTTGATATTATCGTGACACCACTCATTACTGTATTAGTTGTAAGTATCGTAACGATGTTAGCCATTCAGCCATTAGCAGGTTTCTTATCAGATGGTATTACGAGCGGAATTAATGCTATTTTAAATATTGGCGGAGCATTTGCTGGCGCAGTACTTGCGGGAACATTTTTACCTCTCGTTATGGTCGGATTGCATCACGGTTTAACACCAATTCATATGGAATTTATTAATCAAACACACGTAACACCGTTATTACCAGTGCTCGCAATGGCTGGTGCTGGCCAAGTGGGCGCAGCAATTGCGATTTATGTGAAAACAAAAAACAAACGACTTCGAAATGTAATTAAAGGTGGATTGCCAGTTGGCTTTTTAGGAATTGGTGAGCCGTTATTATACGGGGTGACATTACCACTTGGGAAACCGTTTATTACTGCTTGTTTAGGAGCGGCTGTCGGTGGTGCATTCCAAGCAGTTATGCAAACAGCTTCTCTTGGAATTGGCGTATCAGGGCTATCTTTAATTCCGTTAATTGCTGACAATAAATATTTACTCTATTTCTTAGGTTTAGTAATTGCATATGCTTTCGGATTTATCTTTACGTATTTCTTCGGATTTAAAGAAGAAATGGCAGAAAACATATAGAGAAAGGGATTCCTTTCTCTTTTTCTATTAATAGAAAGGGAGATTTATATGATCGGAGTTTCCATTTATCTTTCAAAAGAACGAGTAGAGAAACAAGAAGAGTGGCTAAAAGTAGCGAAGGAAAATGGGTTTACATCTATTTTTACATCACTGCACATTCCAGAAGATGATCCAAATACGTATAAAGAGTTAATTCAAATATTAGGGAAACAAGCTCTTGCACATGAAATGGAGTTAATGGTTGATGTTTCTCCAAAATCGTTACATCATTTAGGGCTAACATATGAAAATGTGGAAGAACTATTGGACTGGGGCATTACCGGTTTAAGAATGGATTACGGCATTGCGCCAAAAGAAATTGCAAGCGTATCTCATAAGATGAAAGTAGCTTTAAATGCGAGTACGATTACAAAGCCATTTTGGAAAGAATTACTTGCAGAACATATAAGAGTAGAGAATGTAGAAGCGTGGCATAATTTTTATCCACGTCCAGAGACGGGACTAGCAAAGTCCTTCTTACAAAAACAAAATCAATATTTACAGGAGTGCGGAATAAAAACGATGGCATTTATTCCAGGAGATGCGGAAAAACGTGGTCCGTTATATGAAGGGTTACCAACGTTAGAAAAACATCGCAATATGCGCCCGCTTGAAGCGTACTTAGAACTTGTTCAAGATTGTGGTGTTGATAAAGTATTGATTGGAGATATAAGCGCAAGTTTGGAAAGTATGCAAGAAGTAGCTAGTGCGAGTAGAGGGATTATTCCATTGCGTTACAAATCATTTATAACTGATAAAGAAGTATTAAAAGTGGTGGAGCAAGTGCATAAAAATAGACTAGATCCGGCTCGTGATGTTATTCGATCTGTAGAATCAAGGGAAGGAAATAGAGTGGTTTTACAGCCGATGCATACAATTGTAAGAAAGAAAGGCAGCATTACAATTGATAATGAATTGTACGGTAGATATGCAGGGGAGATGCAAGTTGCTACACATGATTTACCTGTAGATGAGAAAGTGAATGTTGTTGGAATAGTTGTGGAAGAGGACGTTTCTTTACTGCCTTATATTGGCGCTGGAAAAATGTTTCAACTTTTTCTATGCGATAGAATAAAAGCTTGAATTAGCGCTATTTTGTAGGAAAACATTATCCGTAAAACGGATAATGTTTTTTGTTTTCTTTAAAAAAGTATTTGACGAATGAAATAAAATACCGTATTGTTTTGACTTGTAAATAAAAGTTCACCATAACAAAACAAAAAGGAGAGTTCAAAATGAATCAATATATTGGGAATTTAATTATTCGTATCGTGTTAGGAGTTACGTTCTTTGCACACGGTTTAGCAAAGTTTCAATCAGGTATCGATAATGTAGCAGGATGGTTTACAAGCATCGGTTTACCAGGTGGCCTTGCATACGGCGTAGCAACTGTAGAATTAGTTGGTGGTATATTATTAATTATCGGTTTAGGTGTACGATATGTAGGATTGTTATTCGCTCTTATTTTAGCTGGAGCTATCGTAAAGGTAAATGGAGCAGCAGGTTTATTAGGAGATGGAAAGAATCCAGGATATGAATTAGATCTTGCATTATTATCAATGGGTGCGTATTTATTCGTAGTAAAAGCAGAAGGATATGTAGATCGTTTCTTAAAAGAGAAAGTAATGAAAACGAAGTAAATTTTATTTATAAATGTTGACTTGAAGAAGTATTGTAACTATAATGATTACAACAAATAGATTAAGAGTAAAACAATTTAAATATTTTTTTACACAAGATGTAACTGTATAGGTTACATCTTGTGTAAAAATAAATAAACGGGAGGAAGTAATATGCCTAAATCAAATTTAGAAATTATTCAAAGCACGTATGAAGGATCAGCGTCTTCGAATGCAAAGCATTTAGCAGAAGCCTTCTCTGAAAAAGTGGAATGGACAGAGGCAGAAGGTTTCCCGTACGGCGGAACATATAAAGGCGTAGAAGCTATAATGGAAAATGTATTTAGCCGTTTAGGATCAGACTGGGATGATTATAAAGCAAGTGTAAATACATATCATGAAGTAAACGGAAAAGATGTAATTGTTGCTGAAGGTATGTATTCTGGAGTTTATAAAGAAACAGGAAAATCATTTGAAGCAGAATTTGTTCATGTATGGCAGCTTGAAAATGGAAAAATCGTGAAGTTTAAGCAGTATGTAGATAGTCATATTGTTAGGGAAGCGATGAAGAGCTAATGCTTTTTAAATGGATTGTAGGTATATGTATTACCATTATGGTAATCATCTCTTCTATAGTTGGCGGAAAGAAATTGCTTGCATATGTGGAAAAAGAAAATACAAATATTCAAACCGAGCGAGCGGCAAACGAAAAAGAGAAAAAAGCTGCAGAAGAAGCCCCGCAAATTAGTGAAGGTGAAATTATTTCTACTATGCATAAAATGGTGCACCAAAAGGTAAAATCCTCTGAAAAATGGGGATTTGTAGAGATGACAAAAAAGGAAATTTCTAATGTAAAAAGAGATATTGAAAATAGTACAGGTTTTCAATATAAAATGAAGTTATTTTCTATTATAAATAGATGGGAAAAAGGAGATTTTTCTCAAACTGTTGAGGAGCATAACTTTTTATGGAGCCTTCAAGGTGGAGATACTGGCAAGGCGACGGAACGTTTATCGCCAGAAGAGGAAAAGCAGTATATAAAAGAAATGAAGAGAAAATAAAAACATCGCCAACCCAGATGACGATGTTTTTTCATTAAGAATGTTTTCGCATTAAAGGTCTAACAGGCTGAACGGCAACAGTTTTAAAATGAGAAAATAAATAACATCCTGTTACAACGACAATTGTCCCTAAAATTTGTATCCACGTTAATTCTTCTCCGAGGAATATGAATGCTAAAATGGCTGTGAAAATTGGATTGAAGTTTAGAAAAATACCTGATGTAGTTGCGCCTAATTTTTGTACGCCAATATTCCAAAATACCATACAAAGAACTGTCGAAATAAGCCCAGTATATAAAAGTGATGTGATGAAAGAAGTATTTATATTTGAAACAGTGAAGCTACCTATGTTAAACGGTAGTAATAAAATAACGCCGAAAATACCAGAGTACAACGTTGCCATAAGTGGTGTAGTTGTTTTTGTTGCCCATTTACTACAAACAGAATAGATTCCCCAAATACAAACTGCTGCAATCATCCATAAATCGCCGCTATTAAAATGTAGTGAAAATAAAAGCGAGAAATCACCTTTTAATAGGACGAGGATAACCCCGAAGAATGAAAGAATCATGGATAGGATTTGAAGTGTATTTACTTTTTCTTTTAGAAATAATACTGAAAATAATGCGATTGAAATTGCATTCAATGTAGAGATAAGACCTACATTCGTAGCGGATGTTTTTTCTAATGCTAAAAATTGAAAGATGTTAAAAAGAGCGACCCCTGAAATTCCCATCAATATTAAAGGAAGTATTGCGGTACGTGGTGGAAGGATTTTCTTTTCTTTAAACCATACCATCGGTAATAAACAAACAATCGCAATCATCCATCTTAAATTTGTCAATGTCATCGGCGATGCATGATCGACGAGTGATTTTCCAACGACAAAATTTCCTCCCCATAATAAGCTCGTTAGTAATAGTAAAAAGACGTAAAAATAAGGCATGCTAAAATCCCCTTTTTTGTAATCAATACGAATTGTAAATAATTTTAGCATTTTTCTTTATTATGTAATATATTCTTTTGTATAATGGTGAAAACTCGATAAAATATTTAGTTGCGAATGATATTTACGGAATGATATTCAGTTTTTTGTAAGGTATAAGGTGTTTTTTCGAATAATCATCGGTAAGAAAAAAGGGGGAATTGTAATGGAGTCGTCTGTTATTAAAGTGTTGGATGATTTGGATGTACAAATTTTAGATATATTGCAGAAGGAGTCACAAGTAAGTAATGCAGAGCTGGCACGTCGCGTTAATTTATCACCGGCTGCGATGCATGCAAGAATAAAAAGATTGGATGGGGAAGGTTTCATCGATAAGCAAGTTGCGATTTTAAATCAAGAAAAGCTTGGGTTTGATTTATTATGTTTTATTTTTATGAGTACGAATATTCATCAATTTGACAAGTTGGAAGTGTTGGAGAAAGAATTAGAATCGATGCCGGAAGTGTTAGAATGTCACTGTTTAACAGGAGAGTACGATTATTTATTAAAGGTTGCAAATCGTGATCGTAAAGAACTAGAGCAGTTTATTAGAAAGTTGAATAAGCTTGGTATTACAAGGATACAGACAAGTTTAGCACTTCGTGAAATTAAATATTCGACGGTATTGCCGATACGAAATGAGGAACCGAGCATCGATTAGATTGCTTGGTTTTTGTTTGTATAAATTGATTGACGAGGAGAAAAGAGAGATGTATTATTATATAAAATTATGAATTAAAATTCATTTTAAGTTATAAATATTAATATTGAGGGGCAAGGGGATGTAATATGAAAATCTGTAATGCAGTGACGAGTGATGTGAAAGAAATTTATAGTCTTATTGAGGTTTATGCAAAAGAGGGAGTTGTTTTACCACGTTCTCTTTTGTCTCTTTATCAATATTTGCAATGTTTATATGTTATGAAAGAAGATGAGAGAATTGTTGGAGTTGCTGGATTGCATGTATTAGGAGAAGATCTTGCAGAAATACGATCGTTAGTAGTTTCGCATACATATGCAGGGAAAGGGATAGGGCGTATGCTTGTAAATCATGTAATGGAGGAAGCTACGAAAATAAATGTAAGAAGAGTAATTTCCTTAACATATGAAACAGTATTTTTTCAAAAGTGTGGATTTGATTTTATAAATAAAGAAGCGTTGCCAGAGAAAGTATGGATTGATTGTAGACATTGTCCAAAGGTGGATTATTGTGATGAAGTGGCGATGGTGCGGTATGTTGGATGAAAATTTTATAGAGAAAAAGTTCCCACTATTATTTACATATATAGTGGGAACATATATTTCCATAAGAAATGGACAGGTTATTAAGAATTTGAATTCTTTTGTCTCACGGCAAAATTATAAAGTGGATCTTTAAGTTCATAGTTATACGTTAAACCGTCGACAATTCCTACAACTTTATCATTATCATAAAGGTCGAGCATAAATTGTGCCATTTGTTTTGCAGTGTGGAATTTTGGTACAACATTATCATATTGGAATTCATCAATATCAAATGAACGCTTCGCAAATTCTGTTTCAGTTGCAGCAGGAGCTAAAACTTTTGCTTGCAGTTTTGCGCCTTGTTCTTTCAGTTCGTGAGACAGCCCTTCTGTAAATGCACTTACATAGAATTTCGTAGCGCAATACGTAACAGCATCAGCAACAATTGTGTATCCGCCGCCCGATGAAATGTTAATAAGCTGTGTTCCATCAATCATTGAATAATCTCGAACGAAAAGAGAAGAGAGTATTGTTAGTGCTTCTATATTGACATGCAACATCGTCTCTATTTTATTTAAATTTTGTTCAGCAATTGAGGCGAAATTACCAAAACCTGCGTTGTTAATCCACGTTTCAATTTGAAAAGCTTGTAGGCTTTCATAAAGTTTATAAACATCTTCAGTCACAGATAAATCAGTTTTTCGAATGACAACATCCAACTCAGGGTGCATTTCGTTAATTTTCAATTTTAATCCGTTTAATTCTTCTTGTCTTCGAGCTACAAGTACTAAATTTTTTCCGCGAGATGCAAATGCTAAAGCTGCTGCATAACCAATTCCGGAACTTGCGCCAGTAATAACCGTGTATTTCATATAAAATCCCCCTAAATTCAAATTCATTTATGGTTAGATTGTATTTGTTAGAGTATACTCTAAGTCAAACGTTTTTTATAAATTTGATACGGTTATAAAATATATGAGGGTAAGCATGTGAAGGGAGTTTTAGTATGTACACAATTAGCGAGGTAGCAAAATTATTAGGCGTGAGCACACATACACTACGTTATTATGAAAAGGAAAATATATTAATTGCAAATCGTGATACAAATGGAAATCGACTTTACGAAGAGTCACATATAAAGTGGTTGCAGTTTGTAATGAAATTAAAACAAACGCAAATGCCAATAGCGAAAATAAGAGAATACGCTAGATTATATACAGAAGGGGAGCATACAACAGAAGCTCGTTTACAGCTCCTAGAAGATCATAGGAAATCTATTCAGATTCAAAGAGAAAACTTAGAGGTTACAGAGAAGATGCTTGAGAATAAAATTCGTGCATACAAAAACTTATTGGAAAATAAATAGATGGTTGTTATGTGATGAAAAATGGATTTGATCTATGAGTATTTCATCATAAGTGTGCGGACAAATAAAAAAGAGCAGCTAGCAAAAGCTAACTGCTCCATTCAAGGGATCTCTCCAAGGGGGAGTGGAGAAAATATTATGTTACTAGCAGTATTGACAGATTATTGAGAAATATACAAATCAGATGAAAGAAATTTTAAATAAACTTTCGGCATTGACAGTTTTTAAAATGTTCATGTACAATATATATGAATGACATTCAGTCATTTTTATGTGCCAGGATGCAGTTAGCTTAGAAGTGGAACAAATACAATGGTAAATGAGGATGATAGTTGTTTTTATATAGTATTGATGAAAGAGTATATTTTTTTAAAACAAAATGACTGATAGTCAGTCATAAGAGGTGAGAGGTATGAAAAATAGAGCTTGGTTATATGTCATATTAACATGTATCTTTGAAATTTTTTGGGTGTTTGGTTTTAATACGGCTAATACTTGGTGGCATTGGATTATTATTTTAGGAGTTATCGCTGTTGATTTTCACTTCCTTTCTAAAGCGTGTGAACATCTTGCAACAGGGACTGTATATGCTGTTTTCGCCGGAGCTGGTACGGTAGGTACTTTCTTAATGGATGTATTTCTTTTCGGCGGAAGTTTCAGTGTAGGGAAGTTATTTTTTATCGTGATGGTTGTAGCTGGCGTTATCGGTTTAAAGCTAGCTGATAATAAAGAAGAAACTGTGGAAGGAGCTGCTTAAAAATGGGTTGGTTTTTCGTATTTTGTGCTGCAATTAGTGAAATAGTCGGTGTGATAGGACTTAAAATGTATAGTAAAGATAAGACATTAGCCAATGGTGCGATTTATATCGGTGGGTTTGCTACATCCTTCGCATTTTTGTATACTTCCTTCTTATTTTTACAAGTAAGTGTCGCATATGCGGTTTGGATTGGTATCGGAACAGCAGGTGCAGTTTTGTTAAACATGTTCTTGTTTGGTGAGTCGAAAAGTAAAGCGCGTATCATTAGTGTGTTTCTTATTGTATGTGGAGTGACAGGATTAAAGGCACTTTCTTAAAGATATATTGCATTTTTATCTCCTAATTGTTTATTAGGAGATTTTATTATAAAAAAATGAGTTCCTCTTAGAGTTCACTATCATTGACAGTACAATCGATTATCTTATAAAATGAGTGACAGTCATTCAATATGCGTGTGAAAGGGTTTAGATGATGAATAAAAAAGAGAAAATTGTCTATGCAGCTATTGAAGTGTTTCAGGAAAAGGGCGTCGAAAAAACGAAGATTTCTGATATCGTGAAATTAGCTGGCATTGCGCAAGGAACTTTCTATTTATATTTTCCTTCTAAGCTATCTGTTATGCCTGCAATAGCAGAAGTGATGGTTGAAAAGATGATACTTGCAGTGAAAGAAAAAGTACAAAAAGATGTACCTTTTTCAAATAAAGTGGCACAAGTAATCGATGCGGTGTTTCACTTTATAGAGGAATACCGTGAAATACAAGCTTTAATGTATGCAGGTCTTGCATCTACTGAACATATAAAAGAGTGGGAAGCTGTGTATGAGCCTCTTTATATGTGGTTAAGCGAATTTTTAAGTGAGGCGAAAGAAGCCGGTGAAATTCGTGATTCGGTTCACGCAGAGCGAACAGCGAAGTTATTTATCGCTCTTGTTGAATCAGCAGCGGAACAAGTTTATTTATATGATCATAAAGATGATGAGCAAGTGGATTTGCAAAAGGCAGAAGTACTAGATTTTTTAACACATGCACTACATATAAAGAAGTAGTAAGATGAACCTGTCTGAAAAGGTAGGTTCATTTTTGAGGAAAACTGAATGATAGTCATTCACCTAATACTTATGTATGTGTAGAAGGATAGAGTGAAATTCTAATGAGTGGAGGCATCCTCACTCATTACTAGCCCGCAAAGAGCAGGATAAAGAAAAAGCTTCTTGGGTATTATTTTTTGAGAGGAACTTATGGGAAGAGGTGTTAAAAAGTGAAGAAACCGATAAAAGAACAAAAGATGGTATTGGTTATTCTTTTGAGTAATATATTTATCGCTTTTTTAGGGATTGGATTAATCATTCCGGTTATGCCGTCCTTTATGAATGATATGCATTTAACAGGGAAGACGATGGGATATCTCGTTGCAGTGTTTGCAATGGCACAGCTCATTACTTCACCTATTACAGGCCGATGGGTTGATCTTTACGGTAGGAAGAAAATGATAATCATTGGATTATTTATTTTTGGTGTTTCAGAGCTTCTTTTTGGATTAGGAAAAGATGTGTGGATGCTTTATGTGGCAAGGGTATTAGGCGGAATTAGTGCTGCTTTTATTATGCCTGGTGTTACGGCATATGTTGCGGATATTACATCTATTCAGGAACGTCCAAAGGCGATGGGATACTTATCTGCGGCTATTAGTACTGGATTCATTATAGGGCCTGGAATCGGCGGATTTATTGCAGAATACGGTATACGTGTGCCGTTTTTCGTTGCAGCAGCAATTGCTTTTATAGCATGTGTGATTTCAATCTTTATTTTAAAAGAACCGTTAACGAAAGAAGAACTTGCAGAGATTTCTTCTAGTACGAAAGAATCAAGTTTTATTGGTGATTTAAAGAAATCATTACATCCAATGTATGCAATTGCATTTATTATCGTATTTGTACTCGCATTCGGATTATCGGCGTATGAAACTGTGTTTAGCTTATTCTCAGATCATAAATTTGGTTTCTCGCCGAAAGATATTGCAGCAATTATTACAATCAGTTCAATCTTTGGGGTAGTTGTGCAAGTATTTATGTTTGGCAAATTGGTAGACATGTTCGGTGAGAAAGTATTAATTCAAATATGTTTAATTGTAGGTGCAGTATTAGCATTCGTCTCAACTGTAGTCTTTAATTATTGGATTGTACTTCTCGTTACTTGCTTCATTTTCTTAGCATTTGATTTACTTCGTCCAGCTTTAACGACGTTTTTATCAAAAGCAGCTGGAAAAGAGCAAGGATTCGTTGCTGGAATGAACTCGACTTATACGAGTTTAGGAAATATCGCAGGACCAGCGATGGGCGGAATATTATTTGATATGAATATTCATTATCCATATGCATTTTCAGGAGTTGTTTTAATAGTTGGTCTCGGCATTACATTTATGTGGAGAGAGAAACAGTTGGCTGAGAGTTTTGCGAAGTAATAAAACCCCTTACGACGGTAAGGGGTTTTTGTTTTATAAACTTAATCCAAACCGTTTTAATTCAATAAAAATCCCCTCTAATTGCTTTCCTTTATCCGTTAATGTGTACTCTACACGAGGCGGAACTTCTGGATATACTTTTCTCGTTATAATGCCTTGAGATTCTAATTCCTTTAGTCGAAGCGATAATGTTTTTGGACTAATCCCATCCATTGATTTTTGTAAATCACTAAAGCGTAATGTTCCTTCGATAAGAAGATCACGAATGATTAAAAATGTCCATTTTGTACTAATTACATCAAGCGTTTTAGCGATAGGACAAGGTATGCCAGGTAAACCTTTCGTTAATTCAACTGGATCTATATTGTTCATGGAACAAGCCTCCATAAAATTTTTTTGGATGAATTTGCTTTATAGTATCACAAAACTATACTTTTGGTAACTATATGAAAAAAATATCACTACTTCCATAAAGGAAGTTAGTGCATATACAATAGTAATACGAAACATAAAGGATTTATATGAGGAGGTGGTGATTTCCATGGGGATAAAAAAGTTATTTGGATTCCTTAGTTTGTTTGTTATTTGTATTGTGCTTGTAGCATGCGGCGCGGAACAAAAAGGTGAAGTTCAGTTATTAAAAGAAATGCCAAGGCCAAAAGCAATGACAATTGATCCCTCACTAAGTAAAAAAGAAGCGACAGAAATGGTTCATGCGGCGCAGCGTTTTTATGCATTTTGGGATACAGGTAAGGAGGAACTTATTCCGCAGACTGTTACTAAAGATTTCTTCGATAATACATTGCCGAAAGGGCGACCACAAGGCATTGAAGGATTAAAGTTTGCAGCGCAAAATTTTCGTAAAGTTGTGCCTGATATACATTGCGAGATTGAAGACTTATTGGTTGTTGGTGATAAAGTAACAGCCCGTCTTTCTTTTACAGGAACGCATAATGGTAAGAAAATTAATTTTTTTGCAATTGATATTTTACATGTGAAAGACAGAAAGATAACGGAGGATTGGCATTTAGAAGATAATCTTACACTACAGCAGCAACTCGGCTTAATAGCTGAAGAGTAGATCATATAAGGGAGAGGAAAGCGATGAAAAATATATTTATTATAAATGGTCATGAAAAATACGGTACAAAGGAAGGACGATTAAATAAAACGTTAGTAGATTATATGGTTACTCTATTAGGCGAGAATCATTATGTGAAAACAACAACGATTCAAGATGGTTACAATATTAAAGAAGAACAGGATAAATTTTTATGGGCCGATGTTGTTATTTATCAAACACCGATTTATTGGTTTAGTGTTCCAGGCTTATTTAAAACGTATATGGATGAAGTATATGAATATGGTTTGTTCTTTAAAGGTGCAGATGAATATGGAACAGGTGGTTTATTAAAAGAGAAAGAGTATATGTTCTCTACAACTTGGAATGCACCTGAAAAAGCATTTGGAGATAAGACGAAGTTCTTTGAAGGAGAAAGTTTAGAATCAGCGCTTAGTCATTTACACCGCGTGCAAAAGTTTCTCGGTATGAGTCCGTTAAAGAGTTTTGCTTGTTATGATGTGGTGAAGAATCCGGATATTGAGAAGTTTTTAGTAGACGTGAAGAATCATTTGGAAGAAGTCATTCAATAATAGTTTACATCCCTGCACATTTGTGTGGGGATATTTTTTTACGAGAATTAAATTTTAACTTTAGTATTATTTTGAAAAGTAGCACTTGAATTTTAGATAGTTAAATAATAACTAATACTTCATTTCAAAAGTCGAATGATTTTGTTGTTTTTGTATTTTCTGTAAATACACCTTTTTTAAAATTTTATTTAATGATATATTATTTTTAGATGATAATGTGGTAAAAAAATGAATATATAACAGTATTTTCAAAAAAAGTTATTGAACATATGCTCGTCATACCGTCCACTAAAATTAGTATCACTTATGACGAAAATAATTTAGAGCGTGAAGATAGAGTTTATGAACTTATTGATAAAAAATTAGAACAAAGAGGAATATTTTCTAAGTCTAAATTGCAAACATTGGGTAAAGGGTAAATATACTATCTAATAGATCAAGAATTTGATAGATACTTACTTTTATTTAAGAATGAGAAAGTGAGGAACAAAATGAAATTAGCAATTCAAACAAAAAATTTAACAAAGTCTTTTGACAATCAATCCATTGTAAGGGATTTAAACTTATCTGTTCCTGAAGGAAGTTTATATGCTTTTATTGGACCAAATGGTGCAGGAAAAACAACAACAATGCGAATGTTATTAGGATTAATTCCATTAGATAAAGGAACGATATTATTTAATGATAAAGATATCAAAGAATGGAAAGAAGAATTATTTGAAAATGTGGGGTGTTTTATTGATTCACCTACCTATTATCCTAATTTAACAGCATATGAAAATTTAGCCTATGTACAAAAAATGATTAATGAACCTTTAGATGAAATAGATAGAGTATTAAAAACTACAGGAATATATAAAGCAAAGGATAAAAAAGTGAAAGATTTTTCTTTAGGAATGAAACAAAGGCTAGGTATTTCCTTTGCTATTCTTAATAATCCTAAAATATTAATTCTGGATGAGCCGACAAATGGATTAGACCCAGAGGGAGTACACGAGATTAGACGTTTATTACTTCATTTAGTAAAAAATGAGGGGAAGACTATATTTATTTCTAGTCATAATTTAGCTGAAATTGAAATGATAGCAGATCACATAGCATTACTACATAAGGGTGGCTTACTCTATGAAGGGAAGTTAAACAGTATTATTACTTCTGGAGAATATATTGTTCATGTTGATGATACTGCTGCCACAGAAAGGGTTTTAAATACAGAGGGTATGCCTTATAGCATAGAAAAAGAAGGGGTATTCAAAGTAATAATAAATCAAGATAGTGTTCCTAGTTTAACAAGAATATTAATTAAAAATGATATAGATATTTTTGAAGTTAGTCCTAAAAAGCCAACATTAGAGGAAGTATTTTTATCTTTAACTAAACAAAAGGAGTTACTATAATAATGCAATTTATCTTTAAAAGTGTAAATAGTGAGATGAGGAAAATTGGTGGGAGAAAATTATTATTATTTTCTTTGTTTTTTTCATTATTATCAAGCTTTTTGTGTATAAGTTATTTTATTTTTAACAAGAATAATCCTGACATGTTTCAATCTACAAATCTTATAGCAATTACAGTAAACTTTAATACACTAACATTAAGCATTTTTTCTGCTTGTATGTGGTATTTTATCATTTCTTCTGAAAATAAATATGGTACTTGGGCTATTATTTATACAAAACCCATTTCAAAATTTAAGTTATTGATAGCTAAAAATATATTGTTTATACTGTTCTATTTGATCTTTGATATTTTAAATTTTTTGGTAATAGGTATCTATGCTTTTATAAATGGTTATGAAATATCCATACTGTATTTTTTAAAAATGTTGATACTTTGTACCGTTTTATCTTTAGCAATACCATATTCTCAATTGCTTTTACATTTAATAATAAAAAAGGGAGTCTTAGCGGCATCCTTGTCAGTTATTTGGATTTTCTTTAGCGTAACATATGGATTATTCCCTGCAATATTCACAAAGACATTTCCAATATTTTATGCATTGAATATAGTAAGTGACATAATGATTAAAAAAACAACTATTTTAATATATCTTGCAAGTTCTTTAATATATCTTGCAAGTTCTTTAATATATATTTTAGGAATTATGTTATTAACTGTGAATTTTAAATATTATACATATGAATAATAAAGGGTGAAATAAGTGGGTATATTAGGTGAGTATAAAAAAAGTCTTCATAATGGATTGTATATCCTGTTACTAGTATTTTTGTTGATACCAATAAGTTTTCAAGTTTTTCTAACTGTAGCGTCTCAATTAAAAGATGGCGTTGTCATGCATATAGCGATTCTGAGCCTTTTTTGTAGGTTGTTTTTACCTATTGCGATAGGTCTATTAGTGTCGTTTTCTTTTGTAAACGAATTTAGAAGAAAAGGATATATGTCTGCTATTTATCATGGAATCACTTTAAAAACTATATTAAGTAATAAGTTTTTGTTTTGCTTAATAATTACTTTTAGTTATTTAATATGTGCTTTAGTCATAACTAGTATACCTATAGTATTAACGGTTGATAATCTTGGGACTGTTTATCAAAGATTAATTTTTTCTATACTTTTTATGGTGATTAGTTCTTTAACTATTGTGAATCTACATTTTTTAATAAATATAATATTTTATAAAATCCCGTTACTTTCATTATTAGTAGGGGTTATAGGCGGATTGGGTAGCTTTTTTATCTCTCATACAAACTATTGGATACTATTCCCTTGGTCATATCCAATTATGAGTCTTTATTTTGAAAGCATTGAAATAAAACAATTGTCTATTGTTCTAGTTGTATATTTATTATCATTAATGATTTGCATATTTATGTTGTCAACTTTCTATAATAAAAAAACAATGAGATGGAATTAAATTTACAATGAGGCAAGGGGTTCTTATATGGCGATTAACGGGATGGTCTTTCAAGTTGCAAAAATGAACGGGGCATTAGATGTTATGCTAGGTTCATTTATTGCATCTTGGGGCATGAGTGCTCTGTACTTTATCGTTGGTATGAGCAGTATTTTATTATTTATGAAGGCGATAGGGAAAGAGAAGTATGAGGATGAGAGAAATGTTTCTCAAATTGGATGAAACTATATAAAAGCGAACCAGTTATACTGGGACTCGCTTTTTATATAATTTTTAGAACGGATCAACTTCAGCTAAATCAGGGTTAGCATTCGGATTTGTTAATAAGGTTTTCAGCTCACCTACTTCTGAGAGAGCAACGAGGATATAACCACTAATAAGAACGATGAGTCCAATGACCCGTAATGTTTGCAGTGTAATATCACGGCTATTGTTTTCGGAGTTGTCTTGGGGCGGAGAAGGTGGATTATTGTTCATAGTTAGGCTCCCATCTTTTGTATTTATATATGTGCGAAATCATTATTTAACTTATGGATAGGAATTATATAGTCATTTTCACTATATGAGAACTGCCTATGAAAAGTGATAAGGAATTTTTGGGCGAGAAAAGGGGGGGATCCAAAAGATTATTAAAACTGAACTTTTGGATTCCCCTCTTTTTATTTATCTTGCTATTTGTGGTGGTCGGATTGCCTGTAAACGACCAGTTGGTGAGGGCTAATTAATCAGTGGGGGATGAATAAAACCCCACTGATTAACTATTTTCATGTAAATAAAAGGAGGTTAGTTATCCTAATATACGCAACGATTCTTCAATAAACGCTGGGATGTCCTCTGGCTGTCTACTTGTTACTAGCTGATTTTGACATACGACAACCTCTTTGTCATGAAAGTTCCCGCCGGCATTTTTCAAATCGACTTCAATAGATTTATATCCAGTGACATCACGTCCTTCAAGTGTTTGTGCAGTGATGAGTAGCTGAGGTCCGTGACAAATAGCGAAAACAGGTTTTTCCGCATCCATAAATGCTTTACTAAAGCGAACAAAACGTTCATCTGCACGAAGTATATCTGGAGAAAATCCACCCGGTATGAAGAGGGCATCAAAGTTCTCTGGAGAAACATCATCAATACTTTTATCAATTACGACTTCACTTTTTCCTTGCTTACCGTGTACTGTTTTCCCTTTTTCCATTTCAATAGTTGTTAATTCATATTCCTTTTGATTAAAAGCTGCTACTGGCTCTGTGTATTCTGTGTCCTCGAAATAATCCGTTATTAAAATAGCAATTTTTTTACTCATTCTAATCCGCTCCTTATATTATATTATATTATATTATATTATCGGTTCCAGAATCTTCCTTGGGCAATACCTTCTATAAATGATTCAATTGAAGTGTTTGTTAGGTTATAAACTCCTGCTCCATCCAGTTTAATCTTACTATTGTCCAAAGCATGAGGATTACTAAGGACATGAGCTATCGGTTTAAAATGTTTAAAAGTAGTTTCTGTAAATTCTAAAACAGGGGGGTGAATGACAGACTCACTACTAAACACTAATACTGCATCAAAAAGCGAAGAGTCTGTTGTTGTATAAGTATCAGTTACTTTAATGGAATCATTGAAATGATAAATTTTATTATCTATGATGCTATAGTTCATTCGGTGCTGTGCAAAAGCTTGAATCCATTCGGACAGAAGGGAGACGCTTGGGTCACCATTTAATAGAATTGCGACATTTTTAGAATCAGATTTAAAAATAGTATTGGACATACTTAGTGCAGGTGATTTTGCATCTGAATTTACTTCGTGATTTTCTTTAGGTAAAGGAGCTCCAACAATGTTAGCGACTTCTTGTGCTAATTGACGATCGACGTGGTTTAGGAGAGCAATTACATTTGCCTTCACCATGTCTGATTTACACTTCCCAACTTCAAAGCAAAAAGCTTCTTTTATGTGCTGCTTTTCAATAGGGCTCATACTATTGTAGAAAAGTTTAGCCTGAGAATAAAAGTTAAGAAAGCTTTTACTACGACCTCTAATTTTATGCCCATCAATCTTTTCTTGATAATGTTCATATCCTCCTTGTTCGGCTTGGACGGTTGCAGGTTGATTGTTATTTAATCCGTTAGGATGATAGCTTGTTTGACCGCGATGAATCTGCATTTGATGCATACCATCACGTTGATTATTATGAAAAGGACATACGGGTTGATTGATAGGGATTTGATGGAAATTAGGGCCCCCTAAACGAGATAATTGTGTATCTGTATAGGAGAATAATCTTCCTTGCAGAAGAGGGTCATTTGAAAAATCAATACCTGGTACGACATGACCAGGGTGAAAAGCTACCTGCTCTGTTTCAGCAAAGAAGTTATCAACATTTTTGTTCAATGTCATTTTACCAACTAATTTTACGGGAACTTCTTCTTCTGGCCATAATTTCGTTGGATCTAAAATATCAAAATCAAATTTATGTTCATCTTCTTCTGGAATTAACTGTAATCCAAGCTCCCATTCAGGATAATCCCCTTTTTCAATTGCTTCGTATAAATCTTGACGATGAAAATCAGGATTTTTCCCAGCAATCCTTTGAGCTTCATCCCATACTAATGAATGAACCCCAAGGGTAGGTTTCCAGTGAAACTTTACGAAATGGGCTTTTCCTGCTGTGTTAATGAGTCGAAATGTGTGAACTCCAAAACCTTCCATCATTCGTAAACTACGCGGAATAGCTCGGTCGCTCATTTGCCACATGACCATATGAGTGGACTCAGGATTATGCGCAACAAAGTCCCAAAAGGTATCATGAGCGCTAGCTCCTTGAGGAATATCATTATGTGGTTCTGGTTTAACTGCATGGACAAAATCAGGAAATTTAATAGCATCTTGGATAAAGAATACGGGCATATTATTACCCACTAAATCATAGTTTCCTTCATCTGTATAAAATTTTGTGGCGAATCCGCGTACATCTCTTACTGTGTCGTTGGATCCTTTAGAACCTTGAACGGTTGAGAACCGTACAAATACAGGTGTTTTCTTTGAAGGATTAGTAAGAAAATCTGCTTTCGTATATGCTTCTAACGATTCATAAAGCTGAAAATAACCATGAGCGCCAACTCCGCGTGCATGAACAATCCTTTCAGGAATTCGTTCATGATCAAAGTGGGTCATTTTCTCGCGAAAGTGGAAATCCTCCATTAAGGTTGGGCCTCTTAAGCCCATCTTTAAAGAAAATTCATCCTCGGCTATTTTTACTCCTTGGTTTGTTGTTAAAGCATGTTTGCGTTGATTATCCGTAACATGGTGCTTCAATTGCTCCATTTTTTTATTCACAATATAGGCCCCTCCTTTACTTTGTTAATTTAATAGATACCCTTTTTATTAGGACGTAAACATGTATTATGATTTTTGTATGTAAAAATCATAATTAAAACCTAAAACATGAAGGGGAAGAAAGGGAGTTTGTATAGCACTCTAAGCTTAAGAAAAACAGGAGTAACATACCTAAAGTTTTTAATTAAGTATGAACGATAGGTTTAACATTAAAAAATAAAAAGGCCAAGGAGATCATTTATTTTTGAAGTGACCCCTAAAA
>NZ_QOSA01000043.1:0-16550 GCF_008368795.1 Bacillus sp. BF2-3 | reverse complement strand
TGATCATCTTGACATTTACATATTGTAACAGGCTTTCACCATACATGAGAAACATAATGAACCAAAAACAGATCATCATTATAAGAAATTCTTTAAACCCTTGCTGAAAGGAAATACGCCCTTCTTCCATTCTACATGCCCCTTTTCTCTACAACTTTTTATATGTTAAAATATAGAGGAAAGAAATCTGCCAATTTCTTTCCTCGACGGTCACTCATGACTTTGCTCTTTGTTTGCTTCTTGCAAATGAAGAGCTTTTATTTTGCATACTTATACTTACTTTCTAACATCGCATAACGCAATAGCTTTAACTTTGTCTCTCTCTTCAATGCTTTCCACTCAGATACACCAATTTTCATTTTCCATTCCTCCAATAATTAAATTTGTTATTTATATAGCTTATAAGTTCCAGTTGTAAATCTTTCTAATTTGTTTATCGCTAAATCCTTCATGGACAGCAAATATTTCTGGAAAATCAGAGATACACAAATCAATAATTGTATTATCAGTTGTTCTTATATAGTAATATTGGACAGCTCCTTCATAATTCGAATATAAATAGTACTTATGAATCTTATGATTTAATCCATTTTTCTCTAATACCTCATATAACTTATTTTTAGTTTCATCCATTACGTCAAAAATGGTTAACTGCTCCATTATTAACAGCTCCTTAATGCGTAAATTTACTAAACTAACTCTAGGAACAAGGTTGTTTCATTATGTTCATTTGTATGCACATTAAACTGTTTTCCCGTAGCTTCTAATGCACTAAAAAGCATTCTTTTATATCCTTGCTCCATAAAATCTACACTGATTTGACCATGATTCATAATAAATTGAAGATCAGCCATCATCTTTTTAACTTTCCGTTCCATATAATAACCTCCTCAATAAAGTTATATAACTTATATAACCATTCTATTACTCATTTTTCTAGTTGTCAATATAAGTTATATAACTTATAATATTTTTTATAGAGGAGGTTGTAATATGGCTGTTAATAAAGATAAGTACACTCAAATTTTAGTTACTTTTACAAAAGAACAAGTAGAACAAATAGAAACTTATTGGCATGACAATAAGTTAAAGAATCGAAACGAAGCAATTCGTCAGATCATAGACAAAGGGTTAAGTCATAAATAATGGCTACCCTTTTTATTTTTCCCAAAAAACCTAAAAACGCATTTAAATCCCCTTTCTCCCTTTACATGCGTTTTTATAACAAATACGACTCATTATATTAACAACCCCTTCAAAACCCCATACAAGTAAATCTGAAGGGTCATTTTTTAGTTAAATTGATTTTTTTCATGTATTCTTTAAGAAAATAAAAAAAGAGCCGGATTTTCATCACAGCTCATGAATTAATTGGTTCTGTATGTGTACATGTGGGATATTGGGAACAGCCAAAAAACTTATTTCCTGTTTTATTCGAATTTCGGATGACTAAATAATGTTTACATGTTGGGCATTTCCGTTCTGCAGGTTTTACCCCTTGATACACATCTTCAGCCGAATATTCGGGATTGATTTTATTAATCAATTTCTGAAGTTCTACACGATCTATAAGTTTTACATGGCATGCCTCCGCTAATTCTTTCGCCTGTCTTGTATATACACTGTTTGTTACAACCCAGCCCTCGTGTGCTTTGTAATAGGCCTGTGCTGCATATATCTCTTGTACGGCACTAATGCCGACTCTATTTTTCATCCCGTAGCGTTTTGCCTGGATTACAATACGATTTTTCCCCTTTAACACCAGATCCGCTCCGAAATCATTTGATTTTTTTGTGACTGTTGGAGAATAACCCAACTCTCGAAAGAGAGCTTTTAGGTATACTTCGAATTGAAGTCCGTCCATTTTGTCTATATAACGAATACCAGACTTAGCCATTCGCTTTAATATTCTTCGCTCCTGGATCTTTCGGTACATAAATTTACAAATACGAAAAAGAACATAGAGGATAAAACCATACATCAAAATTTGTAATATGTTTGGCATTTCTGGTAGATTAGACACTTCGCTCCACCTCTTTAATTGGTTTCATTTTCTTTGGTTGGGCTGTTTCTTTTGCCTGTTGCTCATTCACTTGTTTCTTCCGGACATCGTTCCAATCTTTTTCATCCGTTGGAATATCCTCTTTAAGATCTACAAAGCATTTCATTGTCTGAATGAAGTCTTTCCCAGCCTTATCATTATCAACTGCCATTATGACCTCTTTAATATCGTGCCCTTCTTTTTTCGCATCCATTAAAGATTGAATCACTGTTTTGGACTTCAATCCATGCATAGAAACCAGGCGAGCGTTTTGGATATTATTTTGTTTAATGCTCCAATGAGATAACATGTCGATTGGATCTTCATAAAAATAAATCTTATCCGGTTTACCTACATCAACCGTAAAACCGGCATTGATTTTTTCATAATTCGGGACAATTTGCTTAAAGCTTCCTCTTTTATTCTCCATTTTGACCGTACCTTGACGGTTCATTCCAATGACTTGCCCTTTGCCTCCTTCTTCTCTCCATTTGAACACCACGTTATTTTTCTTATCCTGGGCGATGAGATCTTTTTTAATCAGCCAATTCACCAAGCGAGGATCTATTTTCCGTTCATGAATTAGATATTCTTTTATCTCTGTTTGCTTATTTACTTCCAGGTGTTTGGGATAACTAAATGGCTGCTGCTCTTTTTGGCGCTCCTCTTCAGCTTTTGAACGATCAAACTCTTTGTAGTCCCCCTTCTGAATGTCCATCACGGCTTGTGGGAAGGTCATATCATAGTACATCATCGCAAAGCTAATCGCTCCATATCCTTTTTCCCCTCGGCTATTCCAAGCGTACTGGTTTCCTTTAATGATGAGACTGTCATGTTCCGTATGACGATAATAGTTACCTTCTTTCTTAAACGTTTCTCCTTTTGCTTCCAGATATGAAATCAAGTCAGCGTTTCTTGCTTTCATCGCATCCTCCGCACTGACATATGCCATTACGGAATCCCCCCTTTACTCTATAAAATGAAATAAAAAAGAGGACTATTCCGTTTCCTAGTCCTCTTTTGCTACTTATAGTTGATATATTCAATTTTTAATTGCTGTCTTTATAAAAAAATCTTTACTAACAAGACGCTAAATCACCGCATTTTTGAATGAGTATAGATTTTTTTATTTCTTACTATATAATTATCTTTGGCTTCAAATTTAACTTTTCATAGGGTTTTACTATATAGGGAAATGAATTGTTCTATTTAATATCTGTGATTCCCAACCATTGTCTCTATAAAATCATTAATAAAGTTTTTTTGATTTAATTTTAATCCAATGCGAACCCCTGTAGCTTCTGCACCTGGACGGAAATCAGCAATCGTTTGTCCTCTGAAAGATTTTAAATCAACTTCTACTTTACGATACATATATTGAACAAAACTAGGATTAGCTATTGCACTCATTGCAACTACATCATGTAAAGGAGCCCCTTTAATACTTTTATTCAATTTTTTATAGGCACTGTAATAATAATCATAAATTGGTTTTATTAGTGATTTGAATGGACTATTTGTATGTTCCACAATATAATTCACTTCGTTCGGGAGCAATACAGCCGAATTTGTTACATTTAAAGGAATCATTGTTAAATTTTTTGACTGATTAATTACAAACTGTGTTGAGACAGGATCACCATACGCATTGGCTTCCGCTACAGATGTGACATTTCCTGGTTGTAAGAACACTCCGGACATGATATATACTTCCTTTACACTTTGCATTAGTTCTTTCCAAATATTTAATACCATCGCAAGGGAAGTAGATCTTCCTACATCAATAATTGTTAACTCTTCCTTGTACTTTTCAATAATTTTAGGGATTAAGCTAAAATCATGAACAGACATAGTTTTTATACTTTCAGGGGGCCGAATAGGACCAAGCCCTTCTGCGCCATGGATTTCTGGATAATAAGTAGTAAACCCATTGGAAAATGGCAAAGTTGCACCACTTATAACAGGGATATCTTGTCTTCCAGCCAATTGCAAAAGGTATAAGGCATTTCGAGTTGTTTGTTCTTTGGTAACATTACCGTAACTTGTAACAATTCCAACAATTTCAATCTTAGGATTTAGTAGACCATATACGATAGCTAGAGAATCATCAATACCTGGATCGCCAAATAACAATACTTTCTTCAAGGTATATCTCCTTTCTTGCAAAAACTAATTTTATAAGACAAGCTTTATACCATTTATATGTACGAAATTAGTGCATTTATGACGCATGTTTTGAGATATTCCCTCTAAAAGTAATTTTCTACTTAACCTCGCATAATACGGCTTGCTCCCTGGATACTTTTGTGAGTTTCTAAATCTAAGTGATTTTAATAATTCAACAGCTACCTTCGACTTTTCAGCAATAAACAATGTTTTCCCCATACGTAATACCTCCTATTAATCTGTAATTTCAGTTTCACGCTTCCATTTCTTATTTCTCCGCTTTTTCACCATTATCTGACCGGAATAATAGCAACGTGTTCAAAAAGACAGCTACAAGGAACATACAGCCTGCAAACACCCATACATTCATGACATTCACTCCTTTCGTTCTATAAACAAGAAAGAGGGCTTTTCTTTTACCCTCTTTCATTTTTAGATATAAAAAAATCACTCTCCGTTATCTCAATTGAGTAACAAAAAATGATTTAATCTGGTGTTCCTGTTATACAATTTTTCATCGTTCCATTTCCATTGTTTCTCTTTTTCTACTTGATTTTTTTGTAGCCTTCGAATGGTCTACATTACCTGAATCTGGCTCCTTTTCTATTTCTTTAAGATTCGTTTGTTTTCCGCTCAATGGCTGAAATTTTTTATCTACATCCATTTCCTTTGATGTTGTAGACTGATTCACCGTAATTCCTTCTTTCCCAAGCTTCTCATCAACCTGGTTTTCTAATTTCACTATATGTTCCTGGCTTACCAGCTCATTATCAATCGAAACATATTTCGTTGTATAATACCGCTCTTCAGCTTTTACACGAGTGACAATACTATCAATATTATCTGGTGTTTCTTCATACTGTGAACGTCTATATGCTTCGAATTTTCGGCTTAAGTCCTTATCTAATGTAGTTGACTCTTTTTCTTTTGAAGGTTGAATTTGTTGATCTAAAGAGACAATAGGTGCATATCCTTCCTTTTTCATTTCTTTATACAATTCCACTTCTTTTTCATTAAATGAGTAATTTTTTTGTCCCTCCGCTTTATCAACTAAGAGTCCATATCGTTCATCTTTTACGATTTCATCAAGACTCATATTTGCATCTTTTTCATAAACAACAAATGACAAATTCCCTCTTCCATCAAAGATAGAGCTTTGAACCTTTTCATATAAATCTGGTTTCAAAATGTTATCTAGGTACACATTTTCTCGTTTCCCGTTCTTTTCCATGAGGGAAACATATAAATCGTCCCGATCTGTTTTATCTTGATTCCATACAGACACATAATTTATATCTTTCGTAACAGCATCCATCATGTGGATTCTTGCCTGCTCTTCATCTTGTATACTGTTTGCTAATACTTCAATTGTAACTAAGTGATTGGGTGTCTCTTTCGGTTTTTCTAATGGATTTTCTTGTGCTTTTTCCATCGGTATTTCTTTGTCATTTCTATAATTCATCACTTCATCTCGTAACGCTTGTTTTACTTCATCCGATAAATACCTTTTCTCGTTTAATACTTGTTCATACGGTGTCTTGTAGTCCCCATCCCCCATATCCAAACGATCCATACTGACAAGCTCCATTCTCCCAAAATCTCTATCTACTTCTTTTGGAATGGCAATATGATAACGAGCTTGATCGTAAGGGATGGTTTGACCTCTTTCTTTAGCTTCTTCTCTTGCTTTTTCAATACTTGAAATAACTTCAGCCATTTTTTCATTGGCCTCTCCAAATGGAATTAGTTGATTACTCTTAAAGTTTTCATTGTCGCTCCATTGAACTAACATTGTTGGTCGATTAATTTCATTCTGATTTAGTGCTGCATATTTTTCTTGATTCGCCTCGTTAAATGCATCAATAAATTCTTTATCACTCAATTTCTCTGCACCTTCTACAGGTTCAAACGCTCTATTTCTATCTGCTTGCTCCCTTAACTCTGCAACAGAAACAAACGCTTGTGTCGTATTACTTAAACTCATGTATTCCACCCAATAAAATATTTTTTTCATTCTGTTTTTCATTTGCAAGATTAGGTTGAGAATTTTTTTCTAGTCCAATTGGTGCAAGTATTTTTTCTTCTACATTTTCATATTCAATCGTTGTATAATAACAATAACCATTCCCATCATCTAAATCTAAACCTTTATAACTTGCCTCTTCTCCTACTATATATCCATCTATATATCCAGGACCATCAACACGAAAAACCAATTCATCGTGCTGTAATGGCTTACCTATTTCTTGGCAATAAATCACTTCTGATTCAGATTTAGGATATAGTCCTTTATATTCAATATCATTATTCATTACTTCTTTATGCGCTGTTGAAATTCGGTGATTAATTACATTCAAAGCTAAACTCACTGAATTTTGAAACCAAAAATCCTTATGATTTTCTTTCACAAGTTCATTAACACAATCGACTTTTAAATGCTTTTCACGATCTAACGAAACCTTAGCAATTGGTATATCATCGAAACTATCTCCTAACAAATCAGCTTCATAATACGGCTCTAATGTATCCATAATTTTTTTGAATTTATCTTGTTCTCTGTTTGTACCAAATTCATAAACAATCTGTTCCATCTCCCTTAAATTCAAACGAATATTAGGGTTTATTTCTTCTAATACACGATTATCTTCTGAAAGTTGAATTTCATAGTTTTCCCAATGTTTTTCAAAATTTAATCCAAGCCTTTCATTGATAAGTCGCTGCGCATTTTGTTGGATTCCTGTTAAAACTTCGAAATTGTCTCTTACATTTCCATCTTTATTTTCAGACACTTGTTTTGCCATATGATCTACTCCTTTTTCGTTTGTTTTTTCTTTTTCCAACAAGCTTTCAATTGTTTCAATAAATTCAATTGAAGTTTCATGTACTTCTTTCAACAACTTCGTTTTATCTTTCATTTCTTTTCCTTGCGTCCAGCTCGCTAAATATCCTAACGAATATTCACTTGTATCAATCCCAAAGTAAGAAGAGACGGCATAGGCTGTCATTTCTGCTTGAAACTCTTTTTCTGGTGCTGTGTAATGCATATGTGTCTCTGCTGTATGAAGTTTGGCATGCGCCAATTCGTGAAGAAGTGTTTTTACATTTTGCAATTCACTGTTTCTAGGATTCAAAGCAACCTCTTTTGTTAAGGTGTAACTAACTCCCTTTGCGACCCCGAGTTCTTGCTTCGGCTCAATAATTTTCACACCGTTTTTTTCCGCAATGGCTTCCATTCCCTTGTACAAACTCTTGTAATCCGTTACGCTCCCGTCTAGCCAACGATTCGGAAAAATACGAGGTAGATCTTCCGCTTTTGCGTTTGTTTGGGACACATCAAACACATGCCCGACAGCAAAATATAAGCGACCTGGTTTCACTTCTACGCTTTTAGATTCAATTTGTTTTTTCTCTTGCTCACTCGCCTTTGTAACGGATTTCCATGTCCCATCTTTGTCTTTAAATTTTGCTACAGTTCGGTTTGGAACAAGAATTTTAATTCCTTTCTCACCCTTCTTAACCGGAAAGCCTTTTTCTTTCCAAAAAGAAAAGGAACCAACTGCACTGGCTCCCTGGAATTGACTCTGTATTAATGAAATATTAGATGGTGAATAGTGATAAAACTTTGCCATAAAGGTTAAGTACTCTTTTAAATCTTTCGGTGTACGAAAATAACCTTCTACGCTTTTTTCCATCTTTTTTGTTAAAGCTTGCACCGCTTCTTTCTTTTCTTCTGGTGATTTCGTTTGATACTTTTTCTTATAACTTTTACTCATGATCTTCTCCTACTCTTTCACTCGCTTTTTGTAATTCCTCCATTTCTTCTTCATTCCATCTCTCCGCTGTATCAAAGAAAAGCTCATGAGTTTTTACATTAACCGGAACTAACATATTTTCTTGATTCATGACATGGATTGCAAGTTCTTCCTCTTGTTCTCGTGTAATTTTGATTGTTAGTTCTTCCTCCTTTACAAGTAAAACAAGTTCACCTTCTCCAACCTCTTTAATGACCCCTAATACGATATCTTCACGAAATAATAACATCCTACTAACCTCCTGTTTTTTTATAAAAAGAAACAATGTAGCTTACGTTACATTGCTCTTTGATGCCTCATAATCTAAACGTTTTTGTCGTGCATTACTGATGCGTTCCGCTACGACTTCTTTTGCCATCTTCACGCCCCCCACTTCAATTTTATCTGTTGTAATAATACTTTCTAAATCCAAGTCATTAGCAAAAAAGTATCCATTTAATAACTCAATTAAAACCTGTGTGTTTCTATCCGCACTATTTGCACCAAGACGTATCTTTGTTAACTCATTTTTCAGCACATCGTGTAGATTTTTTGATACAACCTCAGAAATATAATTCAATGACCACTCTGTATTTTTTGATGCTTGATGTTCCATACAAATTTTCGATATAGCATCCCCAGGATGTGTAATATTATGTTCATCCATATAGTCTTGAATGTATTGATGAACATTTTCATTCAACGATAACTTCATTCGAATTTTTTCATTTCCCATGCTCTAACCCCTTTCATTTTCATATGCATTTTCCCTTTGCATACGCTCATAATACTTTTGGTTTTTCCAACTTTCATATTCACTTTTAAAAGCGCCTTCCACTTTTCTCATAGAATACTGAATAGAAACATTCCGCTTAAATTTTCGAAATGACTTTGATTTTTTCATGTGATGGATTCTTTTTTGTTCTTTATCATATGCCTTCATTTCTTGTAAAAAGGCGTTCCCCATTCGTTTATACAAGTCACTGATTTTATTCGTTTTATAATTTTCATATTGCTTCTTATCATATTTCCCTTCCCCATATGCTTCTTTAAAAATTTGCACCTCTTTATCTAACTTTTTGAGAAATTGATCATAATCTTTTTTATGATGATGTTGAATATATCGCCTACTTAATTCATCAATTTTCGGCTTTAATGGCTGAATTGTATTGTAGCTATATTGCCACTGTCTTTTATCACTTGGTAACTGTTTATAGATTTGTAAAAACAACGGTTTCAGATGTTGATTGCGCCAATTAAAAACAGAATCCTCTTTTTTTCTTCCCACCATATTATTCCGAATCAGATCATTAATTTGTTTTTGTTCCTGCTTATGATCTAACAAATTTTTTACGACTTTGCCCTTCATCGCATCTAATGTTTTTGGTTTCCTTTTGCCACGTTCTCTCGTTGGAAATGGTTCAACAGTTGCTACATGGATATGAATATTATCCGTATTAAAATGTATGGCTGCCGACCAAATAGAGCTTTTTTCCAACCCTTCTCTTTTTTGCATTTCCTTCATCATAAGCCGTGTTACATCCATTAACTTTTTCTCATCCAACGTTTTTGTTTTCTCATCATAAATCCCTTGTTTCTCTAACCAGGGATTATGAAAAGAAATGACATCTTGCCACATGATACTTCCATTCTCATGAGCGGTTTTAAACATTTCCTTTAAGGACTTTTTTTCACTTTCTGTTAAACGATTTGCGTGGTCCGTAAATAGTGCCGATGTCTTCTCTGAATTTCCCATATAGTCTTGATACATTTCAAACATTTTCGGATTCAACTTCACTTCACTTTTCGCTTCCTCCCGATCTACATACTCAACATAGTTCTGAAAGGCTTTTGAACCTGGTAAAACAAATTTCGTTTTTAATACAACACCTGGTGTGACGGAAGACTGAACAGGAACGGCACTACTCATTTTCAACATCCTGCATCATCATTTGAATAAACTCATTCATTTTTTCCATTGCATTATAACAATCAGTCATCATATGGATATTCTTTTCAATGAGATTTTCTAATTCCATTTCCCTTTTGTTTTGTTGTTGAAAAAATGCCAGCATTTCAATTTGAGCTTTCAAAAATTTTTGCCGGGATATTCCCTTTCTCTTTGCCATTTCATCTATTTTCTTTAAGGCAACTGGATCTATATCTCTTATTTTTAGATTCACAATTTCGACTCCTTTCTGCAATTCAGGGTAGAGATCAAAAAATAGTGAGAAGAGCATAAGGGGTTTCTGCCCCCACTGAAGGTGTGGGGCTAGGCGGAGCCTAGCGAAACGGTGGGGGCAAGAAGAGAAGTTGAATGTACCCATTACGTCCCTATCTTTATTATTAATGTCTCCACCACGTCCCGTTATTTTTTCTAATTGTCCCTTTCATGTCCCCCCTTTTTACCTCAATGTCTCCATCGTGTCCCTATATCTTTTTTCACTTTTTATTAACTTCCTTTGCTTTTTCTTCTAACTTTTTGATCTTATCTCGTGCAATTTTTTGTTCGCCTTTAAACAATTCAACGTTCTTTTCTGATGATTTTATTTTAGATTCTAAAGATGCTATTTTTGATTGTGTTTCCGTTTTTTCTGCTTCAGTTTGGTACTTTATTTCATCTTGTAATTCTTTGATCTTTTCATAAACCGTCTTCGCATTTTCTTCTTCGAGTTTAATTGCTTTTCCATAATTTTTTATCTTTGTTTCTATATCTTTTTTGTCTCTTTCAATAAAATCTAGCTCATATGTTTTTTTATCTTCAGCTAACAATTCATCATTTGCTTTTGTTTTTCTTTGATCGGTAAAAATCGTCTGAACTAATTTATTCGGACTTTTTGTTGCTGCATTTTGTTCTTCATATTCATTAACATCTTGTGTGAATTTACGAATATCCATTTGTTCTTTTTCACCGTTTTCATTGTAAATATCGAAAGCTAACGCTCCCCAATTCGGAGATAACTCTTTTACTTCTACAACATATTTTCCGTTCTCTTCATACAATACTTTGACAGGTAACTGAACACCTGGATTTGCTTTTTGCTGCGCCTTAAATGTATATCCTGTTTCCTCATATCCTTCTAATCGAAAGTAAATTTGTATAAAGTTTTTGTGTGGATTGTATTCCCTTTTTTCTACAATCAATTTCCCCATACCCGACAACTTAATTACTTTATTTGTCTCTGTATGAAATAGTTTTTCATCGTTTGGCATGTAAATTTTAGATGTCAAGAAAGCGAAAAAACCAAAAAATAGAAAGCTGATAATTGTTAGGTAGACCCACGACTTATTTTTTCTTAGATTGATTCTTTCACTCTTCTTACCAATTGCACCTATCACACTCTCACCCCACCTTTTTCGTTATAAAACTTTCATATTTAGTTCTTCCACACTTGTAACTCGCCATGTTTCCTTATCTTTTTTCATGATGATTCGCAACACATTGTTTACTTTTTCTTCTCGATTTTGCGTTGAATCTGTCGTGACATTTATAAATTCAGCTAGTACATTTACCTCCTCTTTATCGGGTTCATTTTCTTGTAAATAAAACTTCATTTCTATTGGTTTTGTTTTATACGTATCTCCTAATTCGTATTTATCTGTTGGATAAAATTGTTGTAAAAGTTCTTCACTCATAATCGTTTTTGCCTTTTCTTTTCGTTCACTATACCCTTCTTTTTCTCGGTGAAATGATAATTGTATAAACGTTTCGGCTGTCGATAAGTACGCCCTTCTTTGTTGTTCCTGTGCGGAAGGAAGCACCTTATCCAATCGTTTTTTTAAGTCTTCATTTTGTTTTGTTAGTAATTCATTTGAAAGTTTTAACTGTTTTTCTTTGCCATCACTCATTGTTTTTTTGCTCAAATAGATATTAAAAGCTGTCACACCTACAACTAAAATGACAAACACAATAAACAAAGATTTTCGTTTATCTTTCATTCTTTTAGTCTCCTATTCTTTCGGTTATTAGAACCTTCTTACATGACCAGAAAAGACTTTTTTCCAGTACGGATTATTTAAATCTTCAATAGAAACACCTTTATTCGTTTGGCATCCTATGAAAGTATTCTTATCAATTACAATTCCAACGTGTCCGTCATGTTTGTAGGTATCAAAGAAAATAACATCACCCGGTTTCATATCATTTGCTGATACTTTTGTACCAATTTTGTTTAATGTTTCCGTACTTACAGCTCCTATCGGACTGGTATACATCCCTACTTGTTCGAATGCCCAGCGTACAAAACTTGAACAATCAAAAATCCCTCTTGCGATGTCATTTGTGTTACGTCCTCCACCAAATACATAGGTAGAACGCCCTATCCATTGGCGACCTACATCGGCAACTTTTGAACCGCTACTTCCTCCACTTCCTGGATTTCCTCCTCCACCAGAAACGACAGAACCCGGCTGATAATATTTTAAAACCGCATCTACATACAAGATATCGCCATAACACGCTTGATATGGTACGGCTTCTGGTCTAAGGCAATGATACATACCAGTATGTTTTACTTTTTGATACTGTTGTTGTGAAAATTTAATTGCTAATTCTTTCGTATACTTGCCACCATTTGCACCAACAAAATCAAAAAATCCTGTTCCAAAATTGTATGCTTGAAGGGCTGTTTTGATATGATCCATGTCCCCTGGACTCGTTACTCCGGCTCTTTCTATCGCATGTTTAAACTCCTGTACACCTGCCCAAATGCTGTAATCTGGATCTGTAATACAGTTTGGTGATTTACAATATTTCGTATTAAATGCGCCTTCGGAACTCTGCATCGGATCACTACCACGCCCTCCGCTTTCTTGCATCATTTGTGCAAGCATTAAAGCGACAAACGGTTCCACCCCAAAGGCTTTCGCATGCTTCCGAATCGTAGGTTCCCATTTTAGAACTTCAGGCGAAACATTCATGACTTGCCCTTCACCTGTATACGTAATATCACCTGCGTCTGTTCCGCTATCGCTCCCCATCGCTGCAATAAAAATGCTTAAGATTCCAAGTAAAAGAAAAGAAAAAAGGCCCATCACAAGTAGTGCTAAAGTGATGAGCCATTTCTTTGGTATAACCTTTAAAACTAGATGCATGGTATTAAGCACCTCCCCCGAATAACATCAATTCTTCATCTGTTACTTCTACATGGAAGTGAATGTTTTTTACAGCCCCAATACTTAAAATGACATCCCCTGTTGGTAAATGTGGAATCGCTGCAATTTCACTTTCACTTAACTGTCCTGCAAATACTTTTCGTAACATATCTAAACTATTGTTATCTTGTTGCATGATAAATTTGTACTGTGTAAGTTCAAATAGCTTTTTAATTTCATCAATCATTTCTTGTGAAGATCCTTCCGGTACAAAATCTCGAATTGTATGACTTGCATATAAAAGACCTGCAAAATATTTTCGATCTTCTCGGCTAAGTTTCGTTAAAAATTGTAGGGCATGAGCGCTTTCTTTTTTCGTGTTAATAATATGATGCGCCTCGTCAATAATAATGAAATAACGAGTTACATCTTCAAAAGCAAGTTGCTTTTTGTTAAAGGCTTTTAATTGAGGCGCACCATTTGAAATCATTTCATTCCAAAGGAGATTTAACACATTAAAGATCTGTGCCTGGAATACCTCTGGTTTAAAACTGGATATATTCCGTAAAGAAAAAGATACAACCTGTTCTTTCTTGAAATCTTCAATTGTAGTATGGCCATCAAATAATTCTGCATATGCTTCTACTAAATTCGTAAGATTTAATTCAATTAATTCTAAACGATGAAGTCTGCTGTCTCCTAAATTATCATGATGCTTTCTAGCTGCTACATCTTGATATAACTCTTTGCGAACAAACTTTAAAAAGTCAGAGAAGATCGGATATTCTTTCGATTTTCTTGTTGTAATTTCATTTTTCGCTCCTTTTTCGTCATTCCATAATCCCATACGAATATATAGTTTACGTAGTAAATTTTCATATTCTTTAATTTCATCATCTTTTGCTTCTGGTGCAATGAACCGATAAATAATTGTCAGTTTAGATAAATGCTGGGTAAAACTAACTTCCTCACTTTCTGCTGTCTTATATACTTGAAGTGGGTTAATCTGACCTTGTGATCCGTCTAAAGCAATTGTCTTTCCACCTAGCTCTTCTACTGTATCTGTAAACTCTTCTACAACATCAAATACCCGAACAAAGTGACCCTTACTTGCATAATCCACCGTTTTCTTTTTTAACAATGTTGATTTTCCTGCACCAGATTTTCCAATCATTACACCGTTATAACTCTTTCTTTGATTGTCTTTATGGAAGATATCAAAAATAACATTGCCTTTTGTTTTCGTTGTTCCATAATACGTACCGTATGGATCGTGTAAATAAGAATAATGAAACGGACACCCACCAGCCAAACTGACTGCCGGAATTTCTTTCCCTTTTCTTCGGTTCACATAATTTTTTTGTGTATCAAAGCTCGTTACGAGTGCATCCCATTCATACTCTTGTTCATTTAAAAAGACAGCTCCTCGAAAGTTATAAGATTCTAATGTTTCCAGGATCTCTTTTACTTGTTTTTCTAGCTCATCTATTGTTCTAGCGGAAACATAAATACGAATGTGAATACGTTTCATGACCTCACCTTGTTTCAAATCCGTATAGAGAGCTTCCAGCTCTAAAAATTCATTTTTCGCATCAATTCGATCTATATTATCCTTTGCTGTATCATGTCGGACACTTTGTTCACTCATGGATTTATTAATTGATTCAACAACTTCTTTTCGGTCATCACTCATGACATCTAATGTTGTGATCACATTTGGCATATTCATAATTTGTTCTAGCCAAAAATCATTTACCTCTGTTGGAAAGTCAAAAACATGAACACAAGTACCTAATCCATCACCTGTTTGAAAATAACTTTCTTTAAAACTAATTCCCCCTTGTGGCTGAACTCTAGCCACTAAATAAGGGTTATAACCTTTCTTCTTTTTTAGTTCCTCTTGTTTTTCCTTTTTGGATTTTTTACTTTTGAACGCAAACATATTATTTCCCCCTTACTACCATATATTTTTCGTTCCTAATTTTGCATTTTGATTAAACAATTTAAACATAAGCTCTAACTTTTTCTCTTCATCCACCTCTAATAGTTCAGTAGAGCGTTTGATATATCGCTTTGCTGCATCTACACGTTCTTTTACGATTAATTCCGTTTCTCCGTAAATAAATAAGAAGGCTTCCCGATTTGTTCTGCCCCATTCTAAAAACTGCAGTTCTTTTAACTTCTGATTTAAAATCCGTTCATACAAAGGGCTGGTACATTCTTTAATTTTCTTCTCTATATAACGTTGTTGTTCAGTTGTTTGACATGGGAAGTTTAAAAAAACGAGTTTAATGGACTGTTTGTAGGCTTGATAAAAATAAGCATGTGAGAAAATAACAAATGCTTGCTCGTCGCTATTTTTAGAGAACATATCGTCACCTTCCACTTGAAGAATTTCTAAAAACTCCTCATTTTTCAGTTCAAATATGCCATCCTCTGTCATATCTACAATTTGCATAATTTCTGCAATACTTTTCTTTACCTTTGGTGGCGCTTCTTTCTTTTTTCTAGATAAAAAACCTAAAAGTTTTGGATTTTTCTTTTTCGAAACGTCTTTCTTTGGCTTTTCTTTTTTCTGTTTTTTTACTTTTGGTTCTACCTTTGGTTTTTCTTCTTTCTTTTTGTTGGGTACCACTTTCACAATTTCTTTTGGTTCAGAAATTGATTCTTTTACATTTTTTTCGTTAAATCGAAATGCATTTTTCTTCGGTCTTTCTAGTTGTTTTGGCTCTTCTTTCTCTACATCTTTTTCGCTGAATAACGCCATATCTGATCCCTCCCTTATTGATCGTTATCAATGGCGCAATATGCACCTTTTCTTCTTAGCAATGTAATAATCAATACTTCATACATTCGTTTTTGAGGATTCGTACTTGGTCTCCAAATCATGATAATTGCAATAACTGCAATGAAAATAACAAATGGTAATTGAAAGGAATCATGTACAAAATTCCTAAGAATCATCGTTACAACTAATAAGCCAATTAATAAAAAGAAATCTATTAAATAAAGCACTTTATTAATCCGTAATTCTGTACTGATTTCCTTCGGAATCCGATAGCTTCTCATCGGGATTCCCTCCTTTTCGACAATAAAAAATAAGCGTAATCGTACGCTTATTTTTTATCTGTATTATTTTTATTTTTGTTTACAATATCTCTCCAACTTTTACCCGTGTTTTGCCCCATCTGATAAAAACGCTTTGTATTCTGTACCGTTTCAGAATTATGAATGCGTTCTTGTACTCCTCTTACCTTTTGTTTCACGGATGATGTTGTATTTTTAACTTTATCAGTTGTATATTGTCCTAATGTCCGTGTTTCCTGACTTCTACTTGCTGCCACTTCTTTATCGCTTTCATAAGGAATAATTGGGCTACTATGTGTCACCGTTACGCTGTCAGCTGATACCGGGCTTCCTCCACTTGGTACTGATCTTGGTGTTTCTACTGGTGCCGG
>NZ_QOSA01000042.1:0-8432 GCF_008368795.1 Bacillus sp. BF2-3 | reverse complement strand
CTTATGTTAACATCTTCGTTAGTTAATGTCAACTAAGTTTTTTATTTCGTTTGTCGCTTTCGACGTTAATGTCATCGGCGACTTGTTCTATATTACACCCCCGTAGATCAACCGTCAATACCTTTTATCTTTTTTATTTTATAAATCATAAAAGCTTTACCCTGTCTTAATTTCTAACACAGCCTTAGAACTTCTTAAACTTATGTATTCAAACTAACAATCTGCAGCCTACACTCTCTAACTTAATACTAATACTTTTCTAAAGAATGAATGTGAGACCAAGTAAATATATATTAAGGATAGTATTTTTTCTTTTAGTACGTCCTCCCTCCTGCTCATCTCTAGGGAGATTATAAATAAAACACTTCTCTTCTTTACCTTTAAAATCTAATATACTTAGGAGGCGTTATGAAATGCATGTTAATAAAAAGATAATTTATGTATCCCATGATGCCCACTTCCACGGAGCACAGCTACTTTCTTTACATACTATTAAGGCTCTTAAAGAAAACTTTGATTACTCTGTTGCAATTATCTCTATTGGATCAGGTATTTTAATTCCAGATTTTCAAAAGTATGGTCCTGTTTATTGTCTCGAGCAAGGTTATCAAACAGAAGAAAAGGTCGAATTATTAATAAAGGATTTATTATCACAGGATTTTACCCTCGCCATATGTAGCACTGTCATAAGTGGCGATATCGTTGCATTACTAGCTAGACACAATATAAAAGTTGTTTCATTAATACATGAATTACCGCATTTAATACAACAGTACTCTGCTGAAGGGAAAGCTAAAAACATCGCTGAATTTGCTTACAAAGTTGTCTTCCCTTCACAATACGTATATGAAAAATTTCGTACAATCACTGAATTGGATCCTCAAAAATGTCACATTCTCCCTCAAGGTTTGTTTAACCACAATCCTTATAAAAACAATATCGCAAAAGCTAGAAATGAGTTACGTAAGAAGCTTAACCTGCCTCTAGATAGCAAAATTATCTTAGGTGTAGGCTTCGCAGATTATCGAAAAGGAATAGATTTATTCTCACTTATCTCTTACTCAGTACGAAAGACTCACAAGGATATTCATTTCATTTGGGTAGGGAGAACGGACGTTCAATTCCTGAATACACTGCCCCCTAAATATAAAGCACATTTCACATTAGTCGATCCTACTCCCGATATTGGATTATATAACGCCGGGGCTGACTTATACTTATTAACTTCAAGGGAAGATCCTTTTCCAAGTGTTGTTTTAGAAGCATTAGATGCAAAACTTCCTGTTATAGGGTTTAAAAATGCTGGAGGTTTTGAAGATGTTGTTACAGAAAAAACTGGTGCCTTAGTAGATTTTTTAAATTTACCCAAAATGCTAGAGAAAATATATGAATTTATTCACGATGAGGGATTACGATTACAAAAGGGAAGCTTTGGCCAAGAACTTATCGAAAAAAACTTCAATTTTCTTAATTACATTTATCAATTACTAGATCTTCTCGAACATAATTACAAAAAGATAAGTGTAATCATACCGAACTATAATTATGAAAAATACTTACCTGCTCGAATCGAATCAATCTTAAACCAAACCTACCCTCTTTACGAACTAATTTTCTTAGACGATGCCTCCACTGATCATAGCGTATCAACTTTTAAAAAGCTGCTCTCAAAAGAAAATAAGCCCCACCTGAAGGTTCAACAGATTATTAATGATAAAAACTCTGGTTCCGTATTTAAACAATGGATAAAAGGAGTCTCTGCAGCAACTGGTGATTATATTTGGATCGCAGAGGCCGATGACTTATGCGATAAGACATTTTTACAAGAGGTGATACAGGGGTTTTATATAAATAACAATATTACCTTAAGTTACACACAATCAAAACAAATTGATGAACAAGGAAATGTATTGGCTAATCATTATTTAAATTACACAAATGATATCGATAAAGAAAAATGGAAAGGCCCCTATTTTCGAAAAGGCGTCGAAGAAATACAAGATACGTTACTTATCAAAAACACTATACCTAATGTTTCAAGTGTAGTTTTTAAAAATATAGATATGAAGAAAACAGAAAAACAGTTAGAGAAGTTCAAAATAGCTGGTGATTGGTTTTTCTATGTTTCTCTTCTTACAGAGGGAGATATTTACTTCAATCCATCCCCCTTAAACTATCATAGACGACATTTAAATAGCGTAACGAGAACAGAAGATTCATACTCCCATTACAATGAAGTTGTACAAATGCAAAATTTCATTAAAGAAAGATTTACTATCGACGACATTTCTAAAATGAAAATGTATACATATAGAAAGCATCTTAAAGCATACTTAAAAATTTAAACATGTGCTTTCTATGCCATCAATATCTCTAGTAAGTTGCTACTATTACTTAAGGGAGGAATACTCTTTGAAAGACTTTATAGAGGAACATAAAGATTTAATTTCTCAAATCGCACACAACTATAATGTAAATGCAAGTATCCATCCTGAGGATCATATCTTTCAGTTCATTGTCACTAATCCCGTCTTCCCATCAAAAAAAGAAGCGATAGATTACTACTTTAAAGATGGGCAAAACTCAGCACAAATACTCTTAAACTTAATTACTTCCCTTTATCCTCCTACAGGCAATCCAATTAAATTGTTAGAATTTGCATCCGGATACGGCTGCGTAACACGTCATTTATTAAATCTACAAGCGAATTTGAGTATAACCGCTTGCGATATACACGAAGAGGCTATTTCCTTTATTGAAAACAAATTAAATAATTCTTCTATATTATCTCATCCTGAGCCTGAACAGTTAAAATTGGACTCCTCTACGTACGATATCGTTTTTTGTCTATCCTTTTTCTCTCATATGCCTGATACAACTTGGTTTCGTTGGCTGCAAACATTGTATAACGCTGTTTCACCTGGTGGTTTATTCATTTTCACAACCCATGGCTATCAAAGCAAAAAATACTTCGGGTTTCCAAATTTAAATGAAAAGGGCTATTGGTTTCTCTCTTCTAGTGAACAATTCGATTTAGATGTGAATCAATACGGACAAACGATAGTTAGTCCCTCTTACGTGTGTGACAAAATTAAATTATTACCCCATAACCCAATTATCAAAAAGTATACTGAAGGATTTTGGTGGGAACATCAAGACCTTTGGGTTATAGAAAAAGAAGCAAAATAATAACCCACGCTCTGCTTATATACAAGTAGAGTGTGGGTTATTATTTTTTACTATATAAGAACTCTTCAATCCATAGCTTATTTAATCTAATCCCATGTTTAAAATCTATTTTAGGTTCCCAATTCAATTCTTGTTTTACCTTATCAATATTTAAAATGATTTTTTGAACGTTCTCTTGTTTTTGTTTGTAACAGATAAAATCCACTTTTCTTTCTGTTATTTTCTCTAATTCCACTATAATTCGTTTTAAAGAAAGACCTTTGCCACTCCCTATGTTATATACGCAAGATTTCAATTGATTTAATTGTGCTAGTTGTATAGTAATTTCAACTAAATCATCGATATAAATATAATCTCTAATAATCTCCTCTGGATTCCCATATATATGAATCCTTTCATTACTGAGATGCTGGTACAAAAAACAATTTATCGCCCCAACTTTTTTTAAGGGGTTTTGGTATTTTCCATACGGATTAGAATATCTACATACAACATAATCTATTCCATATTTTCTCTTATAAAAGTACAAATAATTCTCCAGCGAAACTTTTGTTATTCCATACGGGGAAAGTGGTCTTAATGGATGTTTCTCATCAATAGGCAAATATTCAGGTTCACCATAAACTGTGCCTCCCGAAGAAGCTAATATAATTTTTTTAATACGAAAATCTTTAACACTTTCCATGAAATTAAGAAAAAATAGACTGCTATTAATATCACCGAAAACATCTTCAATTGAAGTTGCTACGTTAGACGTCGCAGCTAAATAAATAATAATATCTATATTCACTAAAGCCTTATATATATCCTCAACATTTTCTAAATCACCTTTAATAAATTCAACTTCACTTATAATATTTTGAGGAAAATTATTTATATGTCTGGAAAATACTTTTACATTTTGCCCCTGTTCCAATAAACCCAATGCGAGGTTGATACCAATGAAACTATTTCCACCTACTATTAAATAATTATTCTTCCTCATAATATCATCTCTCTAGTAATAAATTTTTCCCGTCGTCAAACCTAAAAATATACACAAATAAACTGGATCATTTCGATTATTCATCTTCTTATCATTGTATGTTTGTTATAAATTTTCATTATCTTTATTTTATATTTTCATTTTAGAATAGCTTCCTTATTCAGGTTGACTGCAAAAACACTCATAATATTTACTCATCCCCATGAATATATTTAATAAACAATCCTCACTTGTTTAACCCATAAAAAAAACGTCTACATACACAAATTTCCCAAAAAGGAGTGCTGAACTCATGAAAAATATAAATCAAGAACTTTTAAATCATGTAATTCTACATAAAGATCGAATTCCACATTACCATAAAGACTTTCCGATTATACTATTTTGGAGTCATAGAAGCGGATGCACCGCGTTAGCTAATTGGTTCTTTTTTCAAATCGGATTATTTACTGAAGCAAAGAAATACAATGACTTTATTCATTACTATGAGTTCTGGGTGTATAAGAACAATACAAATTACATACCCGAGTTACAAAATGGTCTTCTAGAGGGTAAAAAGGATGTTTGTAAACTTGTGCGAAATCCCTATACAAGGGCTGTCAGCTCATTTCTATTACTCGCTGACAACCCATATGCTAGCCCTCAATGGGAAAGTATCCGTCATTATTTTTATAATGACAAATATAGTAATCAAGGAATATCATTTAAACAATTTTTATATTACGTTCAGGCATTCGGCTCCAATTCTCTAGCGTTAGATATACATTTTAGTCAACAATACGTCCCTGGTGAAGAAAACTTCATCCAATGTTATATTCCTTTAGAAGATTTTAATACACAAATCACCAAACTAGAACAAACGTACGATTTGATAAAATCCCCTTTAGCACTTCTTACAAATTCAGATCATCATCGCGCACACAAGATGATTTATGCAGGGAGCTATGCAGAACTTAGCATTACAGATACAGACTTCCCACGATTTCCAACATACGAAAGCTTTTATGATAAAGAAACTATGGATTTAGTTACAGAAATATACGCACAGGATTTTGAAATGTACCCATACACGAAAGGGATATTTTAAGTCTATACATTTTCCCATGAATAAAAGCTGATGCATCGCATAGCATAAAGTGAAACTTTAATTCGATTGGGGGGTCTCTTCAACTGATTATTCCCTTCTCCTAATCGCAATTTTAAAAAATACCTAACTTTCACCCATTCCCCCTTTGATTTCGCTGATTGTTGACGTGTATCATACTTTCCATAAATAGATTGCATTTAACATAGGAGGGATGTCGTGTGGAAATCAATTTGAAACACAATAATGGGTACTGCGTTATTTGCGAAAAGAAAGCTACATTTATAGAGCATAATGATTGGCTTAGAGATCATTATTTATGTTCTACATGTAACTCTATACCAAGGCAGCGAGCTTTAATCCATGCTTTGCATACATTTTTTCCAAAATGGGATTCCTATAGTATCCACGAATCCTCTCCTGGAGGAATTACAACTCAGCTACTATTAAAAAACTGTAAAAACTATACTTATTCTCAATACTTTAGAAATTATCCTCTTGGCCAATACTTTCAAGGTATTAGATGTGAGAACTTAGAAGACATGACTTTTGAAGATGAATCTTTTGATTTATTCATTACTCAAGACGTTTTTGAGCATGTAATGATGCCAAACAAAGCCTTTAAAGAAATAGAACGAGTATTAAAACCTGGCGGTGCTCATGTATTTACTGTCCCTTGGTATCATACACTCACAAAAACTGTGCAAAGAGCAAGAATGAATCAAGAGGTGATTGAATATATTGAAGAGCCCATTTATCATGGAAACCCTATTGATGAGAATGGATCTTTAGTAACGTTCGATTGGGGGCAGGATATGATTGAATATATTTATACACACGCAAACATGTATACCATTGTTTATTTACAAAAGGATAGGTCACTAGGGTTAGATGCTGAATTTTTACATGTTTTTATTAGTAAAAAGCAAGAAAATAAAGTTTAATCACTATATAATTCGGAGGTTTAACAAATGAATAAATTTAAGTTAGGAAGTGATTTTGATCATCTTGTTAATTCACTATCTGATGTCGAACTTCTAAATTTATTTATACAAAGTTGTTCACAAACAACGATAAATGGGGTTCCCGTACCTAGGTTTCCTCCTGAAGAAATTCAAAAACAATTTGTAGGTGCTTCCTATGAACATGCTCTTTACGAAGCATATTTGTTTTATAGACATATAAAAGAATACGCCCAAAATTTAGGGGTTCCCTTGAATAAAGAAAGTAAAGTTTTAGACTTCGGCTGCGGATGGGGAAGAATTATACGCTTCTTATTTAAAGATGCCTCTGATCAAAATTTACTTGGCATTGATGTCGATCCTGCGATGATCACACTTTGTAATGAAACACTAGGAAGAGGGATATATAAAACAGCAAGTCCACATCCCCCTGTAGAATTCATTAGTGACAATTCATTAGATATCATATTCGCTTATTCTGTATTCTCACATTTATCCGAAGTAACTGCCGAAAATTGGGTAAAAGAATTTTCAAGAGTTCTTCGCCCTGGTGGAATCTTCATCGCAACAACACAAGCGCGCTATTTTCTTGATTTTTGTCAACAATTCCAAGAACATCCTGAATTAATTCAAACAGGATGGCATAAAACTTTATCTCAAGCTTTTCCAGATATACATCGCGCCATCTCGGATTATGAAAACGGCAAATTTGTTCACAGTCCTACTGGTGCAGGAGATGTTAGAAATAGTAGTTTTTACGGAGAAACTGTTATACCTAGGACTTATATTGAAAATCATTATGAGAAATATTTAAAGCTACAAGACTTTTTTGATGATGTAAATCGATTACCACAGGCCCTCTTTGTCCTTCAAAAAATTTAATTCCTTTCATTCAACGTAATAAATTCCATGACGAAAAGCACTTTCTATTTCAGCTATATATCAAATTACCTAATACTCTCTTATTAAGTAAGCTTAAAAAAATCCAATACATACCATAAAAAGACAGTAAACAGATAACATATCTCTTGTTTTAAAATTGCTTCACCAAATCAAGAATAACTTCCCAACACTTGAACTACGAAAAACATGAGGGGGATATAACTTGAAAATAATCGCTTTTTACTTACCACAATTCCATCAAATTAAAGAAAATGATCGATGGTGGGGGAAAGGATTTACTGAATGGACAAATACTAAAAGTGCACAACCTTTATTTTCAGGACATTATCAACCTAGGGAACCTTATCAAGATTTTTATTACGACTTAACTACCCCCTCCGTAAGAAAGTGGCAAGCGGAAATCGCTAAAGCATACGGTATATATGGTTTTTGTTATTATCATTACTGGTTTAAGGGAAAAAGACTATTAGAAACACCCTTTAATGAGGTACTAAAGATGAAGGAACCTGACTTCCCTTTTTGTCTTTCTTGGGCAAATGAACCATGGACAAAATCTTGGGATGGTCTCGATAAACATATATTAATGCCTCAAGACTACGGAGATATATCTGATTGGAAGGAACACTTTGATTATTTATTACAGGCTTTCCAAGATGAGAGATATATTTATATAGATGATAAACCTCTATTCATTATTTATCGTCCAGGACATATTCCTGATTGTGAAAAAATGCTTAATTACTGGAATGCATTAGCGCGAGAAAATGGTTTAAAAGGTATATACTTTGCTGAAACATTAAACAGTTTTCCACTACCTAATATAAATGGATTCGATGCCAGCATTCAGTTTGAACCTTTCTATACAATTGCCCATGATAGCTCTTCAGACATAAATAAGGTAATATATGATTCTGATATGCAATTAAATGTTTGGGACTACGATAAAGTATGGATGTATATATTACAACGATCGCTCCCAAAGAAAAAAACATTTCCCGGGGCTTTTGTTGATTGGGATAATACTGCACGACGTAAAAACGCGAATAGCAGCATCTTTGTAGGTTCTACCCCTGAAAAGTTCACCATATATTTAAGCAAGCAAATTCATCGTACTTACTCTTTTTATAACAGCGAGTTTTTATTTATTAACGCATGGAACGAGTGGGCGGAAGGAACTTACTTAGAGCCAGATAAAAAATATGGACTTTCTTATTTAGAAGGGGTTAAAAATGCAATTGATAGAGGTATGAAAGCATACAAAAAAGACGAGTCATTCTGACTCGTCTTAAAGTTGCTTGGCGACGTCCTA
>NZ_QOSA01000041.1:0-23035 GCF_008368795.1 Bacillus sp. BF2-3 | reverse complement strand
CCTGTTAAACCTGTTGCTCCCGTTGGGCCTGTTGCTCCTGTTAAACCTGTTGCTCCACCAGTACCTGCTGGACCTGTCGCTCCTGTTGGGCCTGTTGGACCTGTCGCTCCGCCTCCTGGACCTGTTGGACCTGTTGGACCTGTCGCTCCACCTCCTGGACCTGTTGGACCTGTTGGACCTGTTGCTCCGCCTCCTGGAGTAGCACCAATTAATTGAGTTAATAAGTTTAATAAAAGTTGTAAACTTGCAGGGTCAATAATTAAAGAGAAGAAGAATGGTGCAAGAGCACTGTAGAATTGTTGTAATAAAGAAAGTAATTGACTTAGATTTGGGTTAGGAGATTGTAGTAAATTAATAATACTTTGAATTAATTGTTTTAAGAAATTCCCTTCTGGAGAAGGTGCTAATTCATTTAGTAAGTTCAATAGTTGAGTAAACAAATTGAGTAAAGCTAATCTGTTTGCATCACTTGGATTTGCAAAAAACGCTGCAATAGCCGAAATTAAAGAGTTTAGTAAAGTAATTAATCTACCTAATTGCTCACTAGTAATCGGAACTGTTTGTGGATTGTTACAACAATCTGGAGTGAAAACAATCGGATTATTGCAGTGGTTATGACCGAAACAATTATTACTTGTCATTTATGTCCTCCTTACTTGTTTTATATTTGAGTTTTTCCTATTATAAGGATCATAAAGTTGTAAAAGAGTATGTGTTATATATTGACTTAAAATAGGAAACATGAAATATAATTAAACTTAAAAACGTTATTTAATTATGTTCATGACTCACATATTAATTATATGTTTTTAATAATTGACTGCTTAGATTAAATACCTAAACTTACGGGTTTATTTTATTTTTCCACGTTTATCTCTTAGGTTTAAATACACATATTAATTTGAATATACTCAACAATTAACAGTGCCATTTTTTCATATAAATATACATTATTTCTTTACTAAGATTGTGTTCTCTTTTTAAACATGAAGCCCTTTGTATTATAGAGAACTCTCATATACTATATTGAAAAATTCATTTTATATTTTATTCCAATACACTATGAAAAGAATTGAAGTTAAAATTCCTATCATTCAACCATTTATGACAGCTAGAAATTGAATGTACCTTCACTTAATTTTAACTATTTAAATATAAAACAAAAAGGACAGATTCCTTTTCATTAAGGATCTGTCCTTTTAATTAATAATAATAAATTGTAATATAATTGAAGATCCTTGCGATGGTGGTTGCGTATCCAATAAAGTTAATTTACCAGTACTCACTTCATATAATGGTTGTGGCTGCAGTATTCCATTAACAAACAAATTAATATAAGAAACTTCACTAGGAGACAAAATATTCGTTGTACCATATTGGGGTATCCCGTCAGCATCTGTATATATAAGCTTCTCTCCATCCGCAAAAGTGTAATATAACAAATTGGTGGTTGTTATAGGGCCAATCCCCCCGGTCGGGCCTGTTGCTCCGGTTGGTCCCGTTATTCCAGTCGGGCCCGTTTCTCCGGTTGGGCCCGTTATTCCAATTGGTCCCGTTTCTCCGGTTAGCCCGGTTGCTCCGGTTGGGCCCGTTATTCCAGTCGGGCCCGTTTCTCCAGTTGGACCTGTTGCTCCGGTCGGGCCCGTTATTCCGGTTGGGCCTGTTGCTCCGGTTGGGCCCGTTTCTCCAGTTGGACCTGTTGCTCCGGTTGGGCCCGTTATTCCGGTTGGGCCTGTTGCTCCGGTTGGAATATAAATTGGTGGAAGAATCGGAAATGTAGGTCCAATATTTTCTGGGCCTATCATCCCCTTATTCAATGGTAAATTGTCATTGCGTTTCAATTTAATACCTCATTCCACATGTTTTTTAATTCATACACATCATTATGACCCTATTATTAAAGAATAACTTTATAACTATTCTCTTTTTTCTTCCCAAAGAATTATTACATATATTAAACATTTTACCGTTGCTATAACCGCTTTAATTAATATAATAAATTAATCATTCTATTTAAAAAGTACTAAATCTATTACATTCTTATTTAAAAAGATGAGGTGATTTATATTCAAGATAATAATGAAATTAGAAAAAAAGAAATAATGTCAATGGCCCTTGACATTATTTTCCCTTACAGGCTTACTGGACCTACTGGAAGTACTGGGCCTACCGGAAGTACTGGGCCTACCGGGAGTACTGGGCCTACCGGGAGTACTGGGCCTACCGGGAGTACTGGGCCTACCGGGAGTACTGGGCCTACCGGGAGTACTGGTTCAATCGTTACAACAAACTCTATGTTCGCTAATAATACATCAGGTGGCCCTGTTTCAGTCGTATTAGGAGGAACAAACATTCCACTTTCAAATAACCAAAGTCTCGGTAATTTTACAGTCAACGCTTCAAATGACATATTTACAATTCCTGTAACTGGAAGATATCATTTAACCTATCAAGTTAATACGACAACCGCTCTACTTGCTGGAACTAGACTACTATTAAACGCTTCTACGCCAATTTCTGGCTCTATTTTTTCTCCCGCTTTATCAACTTCAAATTATAGTAATAATTTAATTACTAATTTAAATGCTGGTAATACAATTTCACTACAATTATTTGGTATATTATCTGTCGTGAATTTAGTTGGAGGTGGATCAACAGGTGCCTCTCTTACAATTATACGAATTGATTAAAAAATGATTCATTCTTTTTATAATAAACAACCTAAATACTCCATTGGTAAATATTACGAGAGTGATGACGTAATAAAAATAAATTGTACTATATCCATAGTAGAAAACATCTATACTAAATTTTCCGTATATATATTATCAATTTACACTTCCCCCATGTCGATGTTACATTAAAGATGAAGATTGTTTCTTTTTTACAGACCATCTCAATATGTATTTGAGGAACATCTCCAATCCTATACGCGAGAGCAATACTATATTGACACTCAATTGAGTGTCTTTTTTTATATTCAAAAAATAAAACCATCTCTTATAGATGGTTTTAACAATACACATTTACTCTTTATATTATTGCCAGCTTATAAAGCTGGATAATAAATAGTCATACTTAACCGCGTTAATGTTCTTCCTGAATTAGTATAAGTATGCGGTCTATCCGCCTTAAAGCGAATTGAGTCTCCATTATTTAACGTATATTGACAATCGTTTATGTCAATTGTCAATTTCCCTTCAAATACCGTTATAAACTCTTCTGTTCCTTCTTTATGCGCTTCTGAACTTAATTTCCCTTCTGTATCAATTTCAACCATATAGATTTCAAAATTCCTATTATCTTGGAAAGGAAATGAGGGATACACCTTATATCTCCCATTGTCTTCAGACAATACTTGAACATCATTTCGTAAAACTACTTTCGTATCAGGCTGTGGATTATTAATTAAAGAGGTAAATGATACTTTCAAACCATTAGCAATTTTCCATATTGTTGTTAGTGTCGGGCTTGAATCTCCTCTTTCTATCTGTCCAATCATTGTTTTACTTACACCTGTTAATTGAGAGACCTTTTCTAAACTTAATTTTTCTTTTTCACGTATTGATTTTAAATTTTTTGCCAGAATAAGTTGAATTTCTTCCATAAAAAACACTCCTACACTGTATACAATATAACGACCGTTATGTATAATAAAAAGCGCACGTTATATTGTTCTTTTCGGTCATTATAACACACAAAAAATAGGGGGTTTTGAAATGCCTATATTTTCTTTTTTGTTATTTGTATTTATAAGTAGCTTCACACCTGGTCCCAACAATTTCTTAGCTATGACATACGCAAATCAACATGGATTAAAGAGAAGCATAAACTTTTGCTTTGGAGTGGCATTCGGTTTTTTCATCCTCACTTCTTTATGCAGTTTCTTTAATATTGTATTAATTAATATTATCCCTATAATTGAATTTCCTTTAAAAATTTTAGGTGTCGCGTATATGCTATATTTAGCCTTTAAAATAATTACTAGTAAAGGCGGTGCCGGTCACAATGAAAAAAATAATAAAAACTTATTTACAGTGGGTATTTTCCTTCAATTTATTAACCCTAAAGGAATATTATTCGGACTCACAGTAGTCTCTACTTTTATACTCCCTTACTACAATTCATATTCAAGTTTTCTACTTTTCTCATTATTTCTAGGTATAGTCGGTTTACTGAGTACATTTAGTTGGAGCCTTTTTGGTTCCATGTTCCAAAAACTTTTATTAAAACATAATCAATTATTTAACATCATTATGGCTGTTTTATTAGTTTTCAGTGCCGTTTCAATCGTTATACACTAATTCGATGCTCATTTTAGATTTTGTACTTTTTAATACCACTCTTTATCATTCAGACTACTTTACATACTAATCCATCCACATACCCTATGTGGTTTAAAACTTTTAAGAGGAAACCTTCTAACAATAGGTTTCCTTCCATATTATATTAAATAAGAAGCAGGTTAAATACGGAGGTGATTTTGATTAAGACTACTTTAATTTCTCATTTTTACAATGAAGAATATTTACTTCCGTGGTGGTTAATGCACCATACAAAGCTATTTGATCATGGCATTCTTATTAACCGTGGATCCACTGATCGTTCAGTTGAAATCTGTAAAACATTCGCTCCTAATTGGGAAATACGAAACTCAAAATCATTCGAATTTGATGCTTATTTAGTTGATCAAGAAGTTATGGAAATTGAAAGAGAAATTACAGGATGGAAAATGGTATTGAATACGACAGAATTCCTGTGCTGTTATAATAAAGAACAATTTTTCAAATCACTTAACACTATGGGCGGCAATATGTTTTCAATAAGAATGATTATGATGATTGATGAACCGACTCATGGCTACACTAATCCAAGATATAGCTCTCCGCTTGTTAAACAACGTTATCACGGCATAATAATTCAACCTAATCCAAACCAACTATATCTTAACGGTAGATTAATTCACAATAATTCGCACGGGAACTATAGAGTCGGGAGACATGGTTCGCATTATCCTTATAGCATTTACATGGAACCTGCTTTTATTTTTAAATTTTTTTATAGTCCATGGAACGATGCAATGAAAAAACGAAAATTACAAATCGGGCCTACTCTTTCTCAACATAGTGTACGACGCGGATTAGGTTCTCATCACTTAACAACAATTGAAAAATTAGAAAAAAAATACAAATACTATGCAACCTTAACTACGGATCTCCGGTTATTCCCAGAATACCAAATTATATTTCCTGATCTTTGTCCTTAATGTCATGAATATTTAGTTTCGACATCCATCCGTTTTTTATTAACATACCAACTCCAACTAAATACTTTTCTCTAGTAGAAATCTGAGCTAGAACTCTTGCTGCACGGAAATTCCTCTTATTTAATCTCGTATCACTAGCCTATAATCTTTCATACCATTTCATTAAGCACTTGATGTTGGATCAGAAATAAAAAATGGTAGTTCATTTGGAAAATTTTCAATTTCAGATTTTATACCTTCTAAAACAAAGAATTCAAACAATAGAACCTAAACTAAGATTTTAAGTTATGGCTTTATTTTTTTCTTATTATTCACTTTAAAATCTTTTTATAATAATATTGAAAAATACGATATAAAATAAATTACTGTTCTTTAGGAGGATCACAATGGCTGATAAGTATAAATTTTTTATTCTCATTGTTACCGCATTTTTTTCATTCTTTTCTTTAATAAAAGATTTCCGCAACACTTCAAAAAGTTTCTTTTGGGGTAGTTTTATCATTCTTACAAGCTTCATGATACTATTAATACATGCTCTAGATTTAACTCAAATACTTTTTTATCCAAAGCAAATTGCACTTGAATTTATTACAATACCACGTAAATTATTTCTACCATCTGTCACTGAGGCCGCCAGTTCCCTCCAACACTAAGATAATAATTTGATTAAGAGCTCTTTCTAAAAGAGCTCTCTTTTTTAACATAAACATACCATATACAAAATCCAACCTTAACCACTTAATTACTTATAAGAACCTAACTTATAAAACGCATAATAATTATATTTATTTACTAGTATACAAGCCGTATCTCTTAGTAGAAGCACAGCATAATATACGATACAGGACAAAACTTTCAAAAAACTTGTCTAAGTTAATTCTCAAAAAGGGGTGAATATAAATGCCTATCGTTAAACCTTTTATAGCAGGAAGACGATTTGTAAGTACAGCAGCAACAGGAACTGCTGCTGGAGCAGATTTAACTTTTGCTAACACAGACTTCACTGATGACACTGGTGCTGTAACAACATTCCCTGCTTCTTATGCCTTTTTAACACTTTATATTAATGGTGTTATTCAAACAGGTGATACTATTACTGGTGTGACTACTACAGCTGCTACTATTGTAGGAGGAGCAGTCCTAGATGGAGGCACTCCTATCGCAATTGAATTTACTATAACGTAAATTTAGTTGTCTTTTTAGAGGTTTCATTGAAAGAAACCTCTAATTTTAAAAATTCACATCAATTTTAGTAGCAACTACATAATACAGTGCACATACTAGATAGAATGATAGAATTTTATACTCACTCTCAAAAAGAGCACTTATCTATAGCGATCTTTTATATAGCGCAATAATTTTTCGCCTATTTGCTCTTGGAGAACCGACTAAGCAGTTAGTTAAATTAGCTAACTGCTTTTTCCATATAGTATTTATTATTATTCATTGCTTTATTCGTAATAGTGAAGCTTGTGCACTATCTACTATAAATTTTCATATATTGTATTATGCTTGTCCAAAATGTGAAGTTAATACTCACGAAATCTAAATACAAGAAAGGAGTGAAAATATGCGCTCATCCATTCGTAAATTCGCTAATTTTAATTGTGAAGCACACGCACCTAGTACACTACCTGCCCTAGGTTTTGCATTCAATGCTACTTCACCTCAATTCGCAACATTATTTACACCACTACTATTACCTAGTACAGACCCAAATCCTAATATTACTGTCCCTGTAATCAATGATACAATTAGTACTGGAACTGGTATTAAAATTCAGGTAGCTGGTATTTATCAAATTAGCTATACATTAACGATTAGCCTTGATAACGTTCCATTAGCCCCGGAAGCAGCACGCTTTTTCTTGACATTAAATTCATCGACTAATGTTATTGCAGGATCCGGAACCGCAGTCCGTTCTAATATTATAGGAACTGGTGAAGTCGATGTATCAAGTGGTGTCATTCTAATTAACTTAAACCCTGGTGATTTAATTCAAATTGTCCCCGTTGAAGTAATAGGTACAGTAGATATTCGTTCTGCAGCGTTAACAGTTGCACAAATTCGTTAATAAAGTGAAACTTTAATCAGCCCTCACCAATCGGACTTTACGGGCAGTCCAGCCCCCACCTAACTTCTTTGCTTCTGCTGAATTTTGAGGTGGGGGTCTTACTACCCGGCAAATAGCAGGATAAAAACAAAAGACTTGGCTAATTAACATTTATTGTTCCTTATACACAATATCTTTTTATAGATTTGACACACATTTATATTAAACAAGCATATTTTATTGTATGACTATATAGTCATACAAATCTAAAGCGTTCATAAAAGCACACTTATATGTGTGCTTTATTTTTCATTAAAACCTACAACATTCTCACACAATATCCATATATTATCTTGACTCCTCTCTAAATATATGATTTGTCTCAGAGCGCTTTTAACAGCGCTCTTTTTATTTAAATTCCAATTTTTAAAGTTCGATTTTATGATTTACGTTATACACATGCTACGCTACTTTTGAAACAAGGTATACATCCAAAGACTGTAAGTAAACACTTCAGTTATAAAGATATGTTCATAACATTAAATCGTTATTCACATGTTTTTCCTAGAATACAAGGGGATGCTGTTAAAATATGTAGTGAAAGACCATTCGAATAGTAACATTTACAAATATAAAAATACGGTTTCTCCTCTCAAGAGAAACCGCAACATATCAATGCTTTTACTATATTTTAAACTGGCTCGTATACAAATCAAAATAAAACCCTCTATCTTCCATGAGAGATTCATGATTCCCTCTTTCTAAAATATTTCCATCTTTTATAACAAGAATTTGATCTGCTTTTTCAATTGTTTTAAGTCGATGAGCGATCACAAAACTTGTGCAACCTCTCATTAAATTATTTAGTCCTGCTTGTATTTGTAATTCTGTTCTTGTATCAATATTTGATGTCGCTTCATCGAGAATTAATATATCTGCATCTGCTAAAATTGCTCGTGCAATCGCTAGAAGTTGTTTTTGTCCTTGACTTAAATTCGATCCTTCTGAAGTAATTTCTGTTTCATATTGATTTGGCAAATGCTTAATAAAAGAATGTGCAGATGCTGCCTTAGCTGCAGTGATAACTTCTTCATCAGTAGCATCTAAGCGTCCATAACGGATATTATCCATAATCGAACCAGCAAATAAATACGTATCCTGTAAAACTACTCCTATTTTACTTCGTAAAGAATTAATATCATAATCTTTTATATCTTTTCCATCAATATGAATTTGTCCTTGCTGTATATCGTAAAAGCGAGTTAATAAATTAATGATTGTTGTTTTCCCTGATCCAGTCGGACCAACTAAAGCAATTGTCTCTCCTGGCTGCGCTTTAAGACTCACTTCTTTTAAAATCGTTTTATTTTCTGCGTAGCCAAATGAAACATTCTCAAGTGCAACATGCCCTTGTAAATTTTGTACAACGAATGCGTCTTTTTTATTTTGAATTTCTGGTACCTCATCCATAATTTCAAAAACACGTTCTCCACCAGCAACTGCCGCTTGAATTGTATTCATTAAAGTCGCAAATTGACTTAGCGGTCTTGAGAATTGACGAGAATAATTAATAAAAGCCGCAATAACTCCTACTGTTGTCATTCCGTTTAAGACCATAACTGATCCAGTCCCAATGACAAGGCCCATACCTAAATTATTAATAAAGTTCATACTTGGAAAAATAAAAGCTGAAAATGTATCAGCCTTCGTAGCTGAAACTCTTAGCTGTTCATTAATTTTATTGAAATTTTGTACAGTTTCTTTTTCTTTTCCGTACAACGTTGTAACATCCGCACCTGTAATTGCTTCCTCAATAAATCCATTTAATTCACCTAAATCTTTTTGACGCTTCGCAAAGTTTTTACCACTATATGCAACTAGTTTTTTTGTAACGTAAAACATAATAGGTACTGTAATTAAAGTTACAATTGCTAAAATCCAATTTAAAGCGAACATCGCAATCGTTACACCTATAAAAGTTAACGCTGATGAAATAATTTGTACAACACTTTGTGTCAAAGCTTGATTCAAATTATCTATATCATTTGTCACACGGCTCATTAAATCACCTTGGGAACGCACATCAAAGAACCGTAAAGAAAGCGTTTGGATTTTCTCAAAAATATCTTGTCGTATTTTTTGAATTGTTTTTAATGCAACGTTAATCATGACAAATGTTTGTAACCATGTTAAAAGTACAGTTACACCGTAAATTGCGATAAGTAACATACACATTCTTGCTGTACCACTTAAATCTTTCGGTACAATATATTGATCAATAATGACCCCCATAAAATAGGGACCTAATAATCCAAGTAAAGTAGTAACAACGACTAGAAATATAACAAACATAAGAGCAGCTTTTTGATAGCCCATATAGTTCCATATCCGCATTACAGTTCCTTGAGCATTTTTAGCTTTCCCCATCTTTGGCGTGTTTCGTCCACCTTTATTAGCAAATTGCCCTTGAAAATTACGCATGTTCTTCCCCACCTTCTTTATGCAAATTACCACCTTGGGAAAGATAAATTTCCTGATAAACCTCACTTCGTTCTAACAATTGTTCATGTGTACCATTGCCAACTAATTCACCATTATCTAATACAAGTATTTTATCCGCATCCATTATGGAAGAAATTTTGGACGCGATTAATAAAGTCGTTGTGCCTTTATATTTTGTTTTTAAAGCTGTTTGAATAGTAGCCTCTGATTTTGCATCAACTGCTGATGTAGAATCATCTAATATGAGAATCGGTGGTTTTCTCACAAGTGCCCTTGCAATTGATACACGTTGTTTTTGTCCACCTGATAGATTTGTCGCACCTTGTGTTAAATTATATTGATAAGATTCTTCCAGCTTATTGATAAACTCAGTCGCACAAGCTGATGCAGCTGCTACTTCCAGCTCATCATGTGTTGCATTTTCTTTACCATAACGTAAATTCTCTTCTATACTACCTGAGAACAACAAAGCCTTCTGAGGTACAAACCCTATTGAAGCACGGAGTTTTTGCAAATCATATGTTTTAACATCTATTCCATCTATACATATTTCACCTTGATCCACATCATATAGACGTGGTAACAGTTTCGCTAAGGTAGATTTACCACTTCCAGTTGATCCAATAATCCCTACTTTTTCACCTTTTTGTATGTTAAACGAAATATCTTTTAAAACGTATTCATTATTTTTCGTATAGCTATAACTAACATTTTTAAATTCGATATTCCCCTCGATTTTCTCAGGTTCGATTGCATTCGCTTCGCTTATTATATCAACCTCGGTATTTAACACTTGCTGTACACGATCCGCAGATGGAAAAGCTCTCGCAATTTGAATAAATACCATGCTAATCGACATAAGTGACATTAAAATGATATTCAAGTAATTAATAAATGCCAAAATCGCTCCTACTTGAAGCGTTCCATTGAATACTTTTTCTCCACCAATCCATAATGTTGCGACAATCCCGCCACTTACAACTAGCATAATGATTGGCATCATTAAAGAAATAAGCTGCACAGCTCGAATATTTATCTTCGTTAAATTTGTATTTACACTTCCAAATTGAGCGATTTCATATTTTTGTCTTACATACGCTTTTATAACACGTACACCAGATAAATTTTCTTGTAACTTTGTATTCACTTTGTCCAATGCCTCTTGCACCTTTTTAAATGTACCACTTGCTTTACTTGCAATTAAAATAATCGCAAGTAATAAAATCGGAACAACTACAAGTAATATTGGAAATAACTCTCTTGCTGTTACAAAAACAATAATTATACTTCCGATAAATAACAGCGGACCACGAACGAGAACACGTAATGTCATCGTCATTGCTGATTGAATGGAAGTGATATCATTCGTCACGATCGTTAATAATTTACCTGTTCCAAATGAATCACGATTATTACTAGAAAATGTTTCTATTTTCGCAAACACATCTTTTCGTATGTCAGTAGCGAAATTAACAGCTGCTTTTGTAGAATACATCATACACCCAAGCCCTCCAACTAAACCGAGTGCTGCTGCTCCTATCATAAGAAGCCCCATTTTTATTACATAATTTAAATCCCGATTTGCAATCCCAACATCAATGATATGTTGCATAATAGTCGGTTGAATTAAGTCCATCGCAACCTCAAGTACCATAAATAGCGGTCCAATAATAGCGAAGAACATGTATGGTTTTAAATACTGTAATAACTTACGAAATGATTTCATACATAGTCTCCTTTTCCCATGAAATTACCACTGAATAATTCATATCCCTCCTTATTTAAGCGATATTTTTTGTAATTTCTTCATTACTTCTATTATATTATGTAAATTAATATTTAACATTATTAAATGATAAGTATTAATGACTTTCTGGTCAATACATATGCTTTATATTATGTAAATACAAAAACCGCATTCTTAATGAAAAGAATACGGTTTTTCATCTATAATTCTTCAATTGTAAAATGTAAAAACTCAGTCTCAAATCCCTTATTTTTAGAAGGACTACACGTGTAAAAACCTATTTTAATAGGCTCATTTCCTATATCCTCCATTAAATGAGCGATTCTTATTTGTTCCCATTGATGTCTCTTTTTCACATATATTGTATAATCACCGCGTTTTCGAATAATTCGAAAACGCAGTTGTTGCTTAGCTGCTTCAGTTGGATAATCTTGCGTTGACCAATCAGAATATCCATTATTCGTTACGACAGCACCTAAGTGAGATGGCCCTTCGGGGATATATTCTAAAGATGTTTTTAGCCAACAGTTCTCCGAAATCATAACAAAAAGACCTGCTTGATCGAATTTTGAATTTGGATTCATACGTAACTGAACTTCAGCTTGAAAGTCTGTCATCATCTCATTATAAAATACATGACCATTCATTACTTCAAAACCATAATGTGTTTTTAGCCAAAAATCAGTTTCTGCTTTCGAACGGACAATAAACGCATGATTATCATTAATTTTATAGTATTCAGGTACATTCATTATAGTGAGTTGCTCAATATGTTCTGGTATATACGATATATTCATAGCTCCTCCATAATAAAGCATTTATATAGACATTTAAAACTCCGCTAATACTGGGAATTTATAACCTTTAAAATCTAACTCTTTATCACTTCGAACCATTAAATACTTGCTAGACTGTACTTCTGTAAACTGTACTTCCTCAACCCCTAATTGATCCGGAGAAAAATAAAATTCGATTTCCGTAAACCTTTCATTGATTTCTCCACATAATTCATCTAAAACCGGAAGTACTGGCGCAAATACTCCAAATAATTTCAACTTTTCATTTTCTACTTCATAAACGATTAGAGCATCTAGTTTCTCTGAATAATACAATTTCTCATTCCATTCCGAATCATACATATTCAAATAAAATGAAGGATGGAAGTTTAAAGTTGAAAAACTATTTGAAAGTCTTTGGCTACTATCAATAGTTTCATGTATTAACTGTCTATTCTCTATATTATAGTAATCTAACTTTTTAAGTAGTGAATCGTTATTATTAATATTTTTATCATATGGTATAGTCATCAAATATTCCTGCACAACTTTAAATCCAAATGCTGTATATAGTTCAGGGTTTTCCGTAAACAATAATGCACATTCACATTTCTTATCGATTTCTTCTATCATTTTACCCATTAATTGTGTCATTAACCCTTGTCTACGAAAATTAGGGTGTGTCATTACTGATTGAATACCCGCTGCATTTATTTTTTCACCATTAATTAATAATGGGAGTGAAAATGCCGCAACATTTGCAATCACTTTATCTTCTTGTAAAAATGATAAAGCTTTATATGTATCATCCCAATATCCTTTATCCGAAAAATCATTCAATGTTTGAGTTGTAATTCCAAACACTTCTTCAAATAAAGGAAATAACTGCTCTCTTTTCGGTTCTTCTATTAGAAGACTTGCCAATTTTTCAACATTCCCCATGTTGTACCTCCAAATGTTAAATTCCATTAAATTAGATATACTTATATGACCTACTCTTAAAAATAGAGGTCTTACCAATCAATATACTATCACAAAACATAAAAAAAAAGTCTAATTAATTTTATGTTTTGACTATTTGAAAATAAGTCGAATAAAACGATATTAAGATTTTTGGATATTAATTAGTTTATTATACAAAAATAGCGCTTTCTAATTAGCTTTTACTAATAGAAATACACTATTTATAATAAAATATTTTTAGTCTTTTATTCCTTCAAGTCTTTCCTTCGTATTAATTTCTTCTCCACTTATACGCTTTTCAAAAGACTTTCTCCAACTACATGAAAGTGCATTTACTTCTAATATCCTTTTTACCCCTTCAATATTTTGTTTTTCCTTATGCATGATACGATTAGCAAACGCTACTGAAACACCTTTTGGATTAGACTGTAGTTTTTTTAAGGTATCGACTGATGATACCCATCCTTCTTTTAATACACGAAAATAAAATCCTGTATATCCTGTTTCTTGAAAATATAGTGGTAACTTTGGAATATTATATTTTTTTGCTAATTTAAAACAAGGTTGCCTTGGTTGTGTTACCTGTACGATTGCCTGTCCTAGCTCAAACGTATCACCAATACAAACATCCTCTTCGCGCATACCACTAACTGTTATATTTTCTCCGAAAGCCCCATATACAAAATCTTGATTCAATTCTTTTTCCCAATATGGATAGTGATCACCAGTATAAACACAAACTGCTTTATCTACTCCTCCATGATGAACTAAGTCAGCTTGTCCATCCCCATTAAATTTTACAAAGGATAAATATACCGGTTCCTTTACTTGTTTCTTATTTATGCCTGTATGAATTACTTTTCCGCCGTATGTAACCTCTTTTGGTAATCCTATATTTAAAGATAATAATTGATATTCATTAGCCATTCTATTTCCTCCTTTAAAGGTGTTACATGTATTTTCTCTCGATTAATTTTTACAAACCTCTCTGTTATATAAAGATGATTATAAAACCTCTAAAATCATTGTTCAATTCAATTATTTATATAATAATGATAGGTATAACCTATTATTATACTTGAGGTGATTCCAATCGAATTACGACAACTTGAATACTTTTTAGCTGTTTCAAAAGAATTACATATCACAAAAGCAGCTGAGAAATTAAATATTTCACAGCCTTCACTAAGTCAACAAATACGTGCATTAGAGCATGAAGTAGGAATGCCACTTTTCGATCGAATTGGTAAAAAAATATCTTTAACTGAAGCAGGGAAGGTTTTATTATCACATAGTAAAACCATTTTTCATGAAGTCGAACAAGCTCGTTCAGCTATTCAAGACCTAAACGGATTACAGCAAGGTTCCTTAACAATAGGGGCTTTGTTAACCGTCGTAAATTATTTACTACCACCAGCTATTTTAAATTTTAATAATTTATATCCTAATATAGAGCTTTCTGTATTAGGGCTTCGTACAGGAGATATTCGTGAAAAATTATTACAAAACGAACTAGATATTGGAATTACATTTCTCCCGGTGCAAGATAAAGAGATTATCTCCATCCCCCTATACAAAAGCGATCTTACATTAGTCGTGCCCACTGGTCATCGATTAGCTGAACGTAATCATGTATCTATTGCTGAATTACAGAACTATCCTTTAATTCTTTTACCTAAAAATTTCTTTTTAACCGAACTAATTACATCTCATTGTCAAAAGTTAAACTTTAAACCAAGACCAATTTTAGAAATTAGCACGATGGAATCTTTAATCCAAATGGTTTCCAAAGGAATGGGAATTACAGTGTTACCCAAACCATATATAGACTTTTTACAAAATAATAACATTCAAGCTATTAAAATAGAAAAGCCTACTCCAACAATTGAAATAGGGCTAATTTATAGAAAAGATAAATATATGTGTGCTGCAACTCGAGAATTTATTGAGCAACTAAAAAGCACAGTACGTTCTTTCCAAAACTAAACAAAAGAGATTATCCTATGAAACCGTTTCACAACGATCTAGTAGAATAATCTCTTTTCAAAACAAAGTAAACATTATATTTAACTCCTATAAACTTTAATGTACCCTTTTAGATATTGGAATATATTTAGTAAAATATGCACCAACTAGCAATAATACAATTGAAAATAACCAAGTAAAAGCACCGCCAAAGTGAAACCAATATGCAAACATATTTAAGATTGCAAGTGAAAAGAAGCAAATAGAAGTTAACGCACTTTTCAATCCTTTTATCCCAGATTTTTTTCTCTTTTGATAAGCAATATACATCGCAATAATAAGAAAAAAGATAAGAACAAATGGTAACATAACTTTCAGCATTGGTAATCCCTCCAGTGTAAATGCACTCTTTACATCACCATCTTATCCCATTTATCTTTTAGGTATCAATTCATTCTTATCTTCCTTCCAAAAGTCAGTATAAGTTTTATTTTTAAAGTTCACGTTCACCTCAGAAAACGGCATACTTCCTCCAACTTTCAATGAATACCAGTCGTTTAAAAGTGGTGATCCGAAACAAATCTTCATTGTACGATCATGTAAATCGAATAATACAGAATGTAAAGTTCCAAACCATTCTTCATAGTTATGCACAGTAAGTCCAGCAGGATATTCTTCTTCTACTAACTTTTTTAAAGACTCTATGCTTACTTGTTCACATCTATTTAAATGCTCATGTAAAAGGTAATATCTCTTTGTTGATTGTTCTAATTTCCTATTATTTAATTTCTGAATTGATGAACTAACTGCATGGTTTGTTGATACAATAAAAGCTTGTTTTTCATCATCAATCATTCTTGTGGATTTATGACCGTCAAATATTTCAATATATGCTGCATTTAAAGGATCAGCTATTATTAAATTAATATTACTAGCAATTGGGATTTCTTCTATTAGTAACTTAGCTTCCTGCACATTTTTACATTTCTCCAACAACAATCGAATTACCGCAAAACATTGTAAACCACTCACCATTGGCTTTCTTAAACCTGCAATATTTCCTACTGGTTGACCACATGCTGAAAATGTAACAGCTAATCCATGCTCGTTTATCCCTTCCGTTCGGCCAAAATATTGAGTAGAAAAGCCACTATGTGCATACGCACCTTCAACATGAGTTGAACAAAAACGCATATCATCTATTACTGGTGACAAATCATAATTCCTTAATACATATGTGTGCTCTAAATCGGTCTTTTTAGGTAATACTGCACAATGACTACAACCTGCTTTCAATAGTGTTTGATAGTAATACATCATATTTTTTGAAGGAATTTTTAACACTTCACAAAACCCCTCAATTTCTTCATTTATGCCTGGACAATGTTTGTTTAGTATATTTCTCGATTCTGTCCAATGGTTATTAGATATTACATTTTCTTCGTGTATAAATTGCGGGATGAGATACGGATTTTGTTTCACGAATTCCCCTTGTTGCTTTCCAATCTCATAATAACTTCCTTTTAATGATGAAAAATACCCCTTTACTTGATACATCAAACTCCCCCTCACATTGGATATATCCATATCGTACCAAATGGATTTCATTCATCCTTGATGTTTTTTACTATCTTTCTTTAACACCATCCCATTTTAATATCTCCACTAATAATTATTTACTAGACAATTAAAGTTTTGTTAATATTGCTGTAATAGCTTTATTTCAAAATAAAGTAGTTTGGATATCAAATGAGCAAAATACTTTGTTAAACCCACTTATAAGCAATCATCTAATTCATGAAATCAAAAAACTTATTTATCAAAATAAAAGGAGAATTTATGTATGAGTAGTTGCAAACCAATTGATAAATTAACTATTGAGGACCTAAAACAAAACCCCATTTGGGAATGGGGAATAGATGAAGAGGAAAACGAAGAACATGACGAAACATGGGTAAAACCAGCGGCAACTACTAATTTTACAGAAGAATTAAACGGTTCAATCGTACTAGGCGAATTATTCTTACATAATGGTGAAAAATTCCCTATGATGTGTGAAATTGATATTGAAGGTGACGAGGCCGTAATTCGTTCTGTTGTTTATTATAAGGAAGCAAAAAATGAGTATATTGCTATAGAAGATATTGTGAAAACGGTCGAAATGCCGTTATCGATTATTATTAATCTTACAATTCATGCAGAATCAAAAACCTTACGCTTCACTGCACATAAAGTAGACATTTATAAAAATTCAATAACGACTAATTTTAATTAAAGTCGGCCGAAATAAAGAAAACAATTATGAAATACAAACTGGGGAGTCATTAACGATTCCCCAGTTTTTTAAACTATATTAAAGTATCCCCTTTTCCACTAAAGTCTCTGCAATTTGAACTGAATTCCAAGCCGCACCTTTTAATAGGTTATCGGAAACAATCCAGAGGTGGAATCCGTTTGGCGTATCAGGATCTTTACGTATTCTTCCGACAAATGTATCTATTTTCCCTTCTGCATATAATGGCATTGGATACAGCTGTTCACTAGGGTTATCCTGCAAAATAACACCTGGTGCATCCATTAGTATTCCCTTGATTTCCGCAACGCTTGCTTCTTTTTCCAGTTCTATATAAACCGATTCTGAATGCCCCGATACAACTGGAACACGTACACAAGTAGCTGCCATTTTCAAGTTTTCATCTTCTAATATTTTCTTCGTTTCTTGAATCATTTTGACTTCTTCAAAAGTAAAATCATTGTCTGTAAATATATCTACTTGAGGCAGTACATTAAATGCTATTGGATAATGTTTTTTATCATTTTTCACCGGTAATATATCACTCTTCACTTCTTCACCTGCAAGTATAGACTTAGCCTGCTCTCGTAATTCATGAATCGCATGAATGCCAGAACCCGATACAGCTTGATATGTTGAAACGATAATTCTTTCTAAACCAAATGATTTTCGAATCGGCTGAAGTGCTGTTACCATCTGTAGTGCTGAACAATTTGGAACTGCAATGATACCTTTATGCTGTTTTAAAGTGTGCGCATTCACTTCCGGAACAACGAGCGGTACACCTTGTGCCATTCGGTACTCACTTGTGTTATCAATTACAATCGCACCACTAGAAACTGCATGAGTTACAAATTGTCTAGATACTTCTCCCCCAGCGCTAAAAAAGGCAATATCTACACCTTCAAAGCTAGTTGTTTTTGCCTCTTGTATAATTATCTCTCGTCCTTTGAATCTTACTTTCTTACCAGCGGATCGTTTTGACGAAAGCAATGTAACTTCAACTATATTAAACTTCATTTCATTCTCTAACAGTTCAATAATTTTTTGCCCTACCGCACCTGTAGCCCCAACAACAGCTACATGATAGCCCTTTTTGATCATCTTTTCTCCTCCAATATCACCTGAATGAATATTTCTACAATTTCATTTTATACAGAATTTAATCATTTGGAAAATTAAAATACATGATATAATCATTCACAAATCATGATAATAAAAGAGGGATCGCTTATGGAAATGAGACATGTTAAAACATTTTGCGCCATTGTGAAGTATGGTAATTTTTCTAAAGCTGCGCACGCACTAGGTTATGCGCAATCTACTGTTACAGCACATATGAAAGCTTTAGAGAACGATTTACATATTCCTCTTTTCGATCGGTTAGGGAAAAAAGTGCTACTTACAAAAGCCGGTCATCAATTTCATCCTTATGCATTAGAATTACTTTCAATATATGAAAAAGCGCAAGAAATCCCCCAAAATACAGATTATTTAGAAGGTACATTAAGTATTACATCTAATGAATCATTAGCGGTATACCGATTACCACAATTATTACGTACTTACAAACAGAAAAATCCGAAAGTAAATATCGTACTTGAAACGAACACAAATGAACAAGCATTACAAAAATTACGTGAAGGAGAAACAGACGTTGTCTTCATAATTGGAGAAAGTATAGAACATAATGATTTTATTACGCGTACTTTTAGTAATGAAACATTTGGATGGATTTTACCAGCTTATTCCGCTGCACATACAAATCCATTCCAGTTATTACAGGAAACCCAGTTCATTTTTACAGAACAAAGCTGCGGCTATAGGACAATGGTAGATCGTTTTTTACGTCAAAGCGGAAATATTCCAGCTAAAACATTTGAAACTTCCAATGTTGAAGTCATTAAACAATCCGTTATGTGTGAGTTAGGCATTTCAATTCTTCCTTATATCGTTGTACAAGAAAGTTGTCAAAAAGAACAACTATGTTTTCAGCCTATCGAAACTCCAACAGTTATTCAAAGTCATGTAATCTATCATAAATCTAGATGGATTTCCCCGGTGTTACAGTCGTTTCTTTCCTTACTTGAACGAGACTAAAATATTAAGACGTACATATAAAAAGAGTAATTGCCTAATAAGCAATTACTCTCTTTCATTAATTAGTATACTATTTATTAGTCTGTCCCCCACCTGCAATTAATTTACTACCTGAATATGTACCTTTGTTCATAAACAATTGATTAATTAATTCTTTTTGCTCAGCTTCCGACATTACTCCTTTTCCTTCTCCTAAATTCCCACTTTGTAATTTCCAAATCTTATTGTGATCCCCATCAACCTTTTCATATTTCCCTTGTTTCCATCGTTCTAAAATTTCTACATATGTACTTCCCTGCACAAGATCATTACTCTTTACAATATCAATTAAGCTTTCAATCCGCTCTTGTGTAATAAAAATATAGCCCCACTTTTGATCAGCTTTCGCTTTTTGATGTGCCATTTCATGTAATGCTGTCTGTATGTTCTCATCTGTCCATTTAAAATTTTTATTAAAACCACTATTTGGCAATGAATAATTGCCATTTTCTAAAATCTTTGCATCTTCTGCTTTTACGTTACTATCAGCTAATACTTCTACTGCTGGAGCAGCTGGTGATGCCTTTTTCGCAGCTGATTTACTATTATTTAAATAATGCAGCATACCATATGTTAAACCCACTCCGATTACCGCCATACCAGCTATAACACCTATTATTTTCAAAAATGTTTTCATCTCGCTTGTTTCCTCCCAAATATCTCTGTTCTGTCTGCCTAATTATTTCTTATATAAAAACTGTTACTTCATTCAAAATATCGCATCCCCTATCATATTATTTATATATACTTCCTCATATTGTATTTCTTTTTCTTTATAATTGAAAGATTATTCTGTTAAATAATGAAAATATTCTACAAATTTTTCCTTTATATTTATAAAGAAACAAAAAAACAACGAGCGCGTTCTACAACACTCGTTGTTTTTACTTTATGCACGATTTTCTTTTAACCACTTCGTAATAGCATCTAACTTCGAAACATCAAAACGTCTTTCTTCACACACATTCAAATTTTTTGAGTTTCTCACTATTTCTAATTCATTATTTCTTACACTTTTCGCCTCAATTAATTTACAATACCCATCTGTAACAGTATTTAAATTTTCATAATAACGCTGAAACGATTTTGATATATGTAAATGTTTTTCAAAGTTTCTTCTTCTTTTCGTCTCATCAGATACTTTCCGCTTTCTAAGTTCTTCATCGTTCGTATATAAATAAAAATATTGATCCGGAAAACCAATTTCCCTATTTATCATCTTTTCTTTATAAAAATTTTCTATTAAAGATAATGGCTGATTAAATATACCAAAATGAAAGCACCAATTATAACTAAGTGGTTGATATATATCCCCATCGAGTATTACTAATTCATATTGCTCTGACTTCTGAACAGCTATATTCCAGCGCTCAACTTGTTTTTCAAAATACCATGTTCTATGTTCATTTTTTGGCCTTTCAAATAAAGAATTCACTTCAGGTATTATATAAGCACCATAATTCTTTTCTAATTCACGGCACGTGGTACTTTTACCAACAGCGCTTGCTCCCTCAAATGCTATTATCCCCATAGTTTCCCCCTCTTTCATTAACTAAAATTTCGTTGTTTCGCTTTTCTTCCCCATAACTTTCTCCATAAAACAATTGAAGCGATAGTGAGCATGATTGTTGTAATGATACTACCTTCAATTCCGAACGTGCCTCCATGAAGGAATTCAGGGCCATTTGTTGCAGGTTTAAATAGCGGAGTTGAATATATGGTCATCCCGCTAACTGCAAAACCGTAGACGTTATATTGTGCCCAATTCCAAATGGAATGCCATGCGCAAATCCCCCACAGACTACTGTCTTTTAAAACGTAAAAAGCTGCAAATACACCAACTAATATTATATTCGATATTGAAAGAATTGTAATACCTGGATTAAGTAAATGAAGAAAACCAAATAAGAAAGACGTCACAACAATCCCAACCCATATACGACTTCTAACAGAAAGAACCGGGAATAACCAATCTCGTACAATAATTTCTTCCGTTGCCCCTTGTATTAAAAATGCAACTAGAGATCCTACTATTCCTACTATTACTGTTGAGGTAATATGTTGTACTTGCAATTTCACACTCCCCATTAATAATAGTAGAATAACTGGCGTTGAAATAAATACAAACCCTATTAACGCACCTTTTAAATACTTTCTCATCCATTTCTCTTTCCAAAAGCCAATGGATGAAAAAGGTCTTTTTTCTACAAAACGAACCCATATAAATAAAATAAATATAGCTCCACCAAACGTTAACACCATTCTAACATTGTCATAAATACCTTTCATGAATATCGTTTCAGCTTTTGGTAAAAATAACATAAATAACATAAAAAGTTCGCCTAAAGTCAAAAATATAATGGCTAATATTACAGCAAAGACTGGATGCACCTTTTTTCTCCCTGCTTTTGCTGCTTCAATTATTATAAATGAATTATTTTTCACTTTCTTTTCTCCTTTTATAATATTTAACTACTACCAGTCAACAACCATATTTTACCATAAAAAATGCAATATTAATATTTACTCTAAGTTTTTCTTACATGATTTTGCATAAATCCAAATTAGGAATAATATATAAATAAAAGAGGTGCCTTTGTGCCTTTACTATTATCACCCAGATTACTCAGTGGTATTACCAGCACTTGCTATTTCCAACCATTTGTTGTAAGATAGTAATTAAGGTCAATTTAACACTATATTTTCTTTGCATATTATCAAGTATCAATCAGGGGCATTTTGTACTCCTTATGGGTTTTTGATAATATGTGAACTTTTATTTTCATTCAAATAAGGCCGATCATATTGTAATTTTTCTACTTTTAGGAGGCATTACCATGACATTAACAGGTAAAGTAAAATGGTTTAACAGCGAAAAAGGTTTCGGTTTCATCGAAGTTGCAGACGGTAACGATGTATTCGTTCACTTCTCAGCTATCACTGGCGACGGCTTCAAGTCTCTTGACGAAGGTCAAGAAGTTAGTTTCGAAGTTGAAGAAGGTAACCGCGGACCTCAAGCTAAAAACGTTGTAAAGCTATAATTCAAACAATAAAAAGGTTGTTACCAGCAAGGTTAACAACCTTTTTAATATATAACTAAAATTTTTTACATAAAAGGAGTGGTTACATGTATCGCAATCGAAAGAACGATGTAGCAGAAGTACCACCAGAACAAACCCCTGTTTGGGAATGTGAATCAGAGGATTGTTTAGGATGGATGAGAAAGAACTTTTCATTTGAAGAAGAGCCTAAATGCCCTTTATGTAAAAGTAGCATGAAAAGCGGAGAACGTTTATTACCTAAATTAGGTTAATTTATAATAAAAAAAACC
>NZ_QOSA01000040.1:0-48201 GCF_008368795.1 Bacillus sp. BF2-3 | reverse complement strand
CATTTGACTTGTGTTTTTTTGTATTGTTAAAAAGAATGGGAAAGAAGTAATGGAAATACAAACACGTTGCCCAAGAGTTAATCATATTATATAAAAGATGGGTGTATATTTTTCTGTAAATTGTTAAGGATTAGAAGTATAAAATAGGTTCACTTAAATAGGGAGGGAAGATTATGAAATTACAAAGTGAAGTTTGTATTGTTTGTGAGACAAAAAGAAAAGAAGGTATATATGTTTATAATAATTTAATATGCCATGAATGTGAAAAGGATATGGTGAATACAGAGACAGATGATCCGAAATATATATATTATTTAAAGCAGCTTCGAAAATTAGAAGTATCATATTTTTAAATAGGCATATGCCTATTATTTTTTTTGTTCTGTATAATAGATAGAGAATGAATAATAAGGAAGAGATGTAGATGAATCAAAATCGTATGCCTTTATATGAGGCGTTAATAGAGTTTAAAGAAAGAGGGCCGTTATCCTTTCATGTTCCTGGTCATAAGAATGGTTTAAACTTCCCTCAGGAGGTAATAAGAGAGTTTAAAGGTATTCTATCTATTGATGTAACTGAATTAGCAGGACTAGATGATTTGCATAGTCCGTTTGAATGTATAGATGAGGCACAACAATTATTGGCTGAAGTTTATAATACAAAGAGAAGTTATTTTTTAATTAATGGTTCAACAGTCGGGAACTTAGCAATGATTTTGTCTTGTTGCGGGGAACATGATATTGTTCTTGTACAAAGAAATTGTCATAAATCAATTATTAATGGTTTAAAACTTGCGGGAGCAAATCCCATTTTTTTAGATCCATGGATTGATGAAGCTTATAACGTACCAGTGGGAGTTCGTAATGAAATTATTAAGAACGCAATTGGAAAGTATCCAAATGCGAAAGCACTTATTTTAACGCATCCTAATTATTATGGTATGGGGATGGATTTAGAGGCAAGCATCGCTTTTGCACATGCACATAAAATCCCTGTTTTGGTAGATGAGGCACATGGGGCACATCTATGTTTGGGAGAACCATTTCCGAAGTCAGCATTAACATATGGTGCAGATATTGTAGTTCATTCTGCACATAAAACATTACCCGCAATGACAATGGGTTCCTATTTACATATAAATAGTCATTTAGTAGACGAAGATAAGGTTACTACTTATTTAAGTATGCTACAATCTAGTAGTCCATCGTATCCAATTATGGCTTCCTTGGATATAGCACGCTTTACAATGGCGCGTATAAAAGAAGAAGGTCACAGTGAAATTGTTGAGTTTTTACGAAGATTTAAGGAACAATTACGTTCTATTCCCCAAATCGCCATTTTAGAATATCCGTTGCAAGATGAGTTAAAGGTCACCGTACAAACTCGTTGTCAGTTATCAGGGTACGAATTACAGTCTGTATTTGAAAAGGTCGGTATATATACAGAGATGGCTGATCCGTACAATGTCCTATTTATTTTACCCTTACAAGTAAATGAGGGATATATGAAGGTTATAGAGATGATCCGAGTAGCATTGCAACATTATGAGGTGAAAGACAAGAGGGAATCTATTCGTTATACTTATAATGGTGAATTCTCTCTTTTACCGTATACGTATAAACAACTAGACGGATATGAAACAAAGATAGTATCTATAGAAGAGGCTGTTGGAATGATTGCGGCGGAAATGGTGATTCCGTATCCACCTGGAATTCCATTAATTATGTATGGAGAGAGAATTACTTCAGAGCATAAAGAGCAAATTATGTATTTAGAAAGAGCAGGAGCTCGTTTTCAAGGTAATACGAAATATATGAAAGTGTATGATATAGAAAGTAGGTTTTAGGATGAAGGGATTATTTGTAACAATTGAGGGCCCAGAAGGTTCAGGTAAAACAACGTTAATTAAAAGCTTATTGCCATATTTTGAACAAAAAGCACAGAAGGTAATGGCGACAAGGGAACCAGGCGGTATTGCAATTTCTGAGGACATTAGGACGATTTTACATAAACAAGAATATACGATGATGGAAGCACGTACAGAAGCGCTTCTTTATGCTGCTGCGCGCAGACAACATTTAGTAGAAAAAGTTATGCCAGCACTTAATGAGAACTACCTCGTGTTATGTGATCGTTTTATAGATAGCTCTTTAGCATACCAAGGCTATGCAAGAGGATTGGGTATGGATAAGGTATTTGAAATAAATCGTTTCGCAACAGAGGACTGTATGCCTAGTTTAACAATTTATCTAGACATTGAGCCTGAGGTTGGTTTGGCTCGGATTGAAAAAGATGCAGGACGTGAAGTAAATCGACTAGATATGGAAGATATCTCTTTCCATAAAAGTGTGCGCGAAGGGTATTTACAAGTTGTAGAACGTTTCTCGGATCGTATTGTATTGGTAAATGCTGATCAACCGATGGAAAAACTTATAGAAGAAGTTGTTCAGATTATAGAAGATAAATTGTTATAATAGAAGGAAAGAATGAAATAAGTGAGGTATGCATTATGACGAAGACGTGGGAGCAGCTTTCTGCTATACAACCCATCGGTGTAAAAATGTTGATGAATAGCATTGCAAAAGAGCGTATATCCCACGCTTACTTGTTAGAGGGAGGGAAAGGGACAGGAAAGTTTGCGACAGCAATTCAAATGGCAAAGAGTTTCCTCTGTTCTGAGCGGAATGGAGTAGAGCCCTGCCATGTATGTACAAACTGTAAGCGAATTGATTCAGGTAACCACCCTAACTTACATATTGTAAAACCAGACGGATTATCTATTAAGAAGCAGCAAATTCATGATTTACAAGAAGAGTTTTCCAAAACAGGATTAGAGGCAAATAAAAAAATATATATTATTGAGCACGCAGATCGTATGACAGCAAATGCGGCAAATACACTTTTGAAATTTTTAGAAGAACCAAGTAGTGATACAACTGCTATTTTACTTACTGAACAAAGTCATCAAATTTTAAATACGATTTTATCTCGCTGCCAAGTTGTTACGTTTAGACCGTTACCTACGGAATCTTTAATTAGAAGATTACAGGATGAAGGGATTACAGCATCTTTATCGACACTTGCTGCTCAACTTACAAATAGTTTTGATGAAGCTTTAGCTTTATGTAGTGATGAATGGTTTGCACAAGCACGAGCTTTAGTGATAAAATTATGTGAAGCGCTCGAAAAAGATAAAACCTCTATTTTTTTTGTACAAGAAAAATGGGGAAAACACTTTGGAGAGAAAGAACAATTACAGCAAGGTTTAGATATGTTACTCCTTATTTATAAGGATTTATTATATGTTCAACTTGGAGAAGAAGATCGTCTTGTTTTTCATGAGCAGAAAGAGATGTTTGAATCGTTTTCCTATGCTCAGAAGCGCATTGTATCAGCTCTCTTTAATATATTAGAGGCAAAAAATAGAATCAACGCTAATGTAAATGCGCAGCTTGTGTTCGAACAGTTAGTGTTGCGGTTGCAGGAGGGATGACCGTTTTGTATGATGTAGTAGGTGTTCGCTTTAAGAAGGCCGGAAAGGTATATTACTTTGATCCAAACCAGTTCGATATCTCTGAAAATGAGTTTGTCATTGTAGAAACGGTAAGAGGTATTGAATACGGAAAAGTAGTTATTACCAAAAAACAAGTTGATGAAAACGACGTTGTATTACCGCTAAAAAAGGTTATTCGTATTGCAAATGAAAATGATCGTACCATTGTTGAAGAGAACAAACATGCTGCCAAAGAAGCATATCAAGTCTGTCAACAAAAGGTAGTAGAGCATAATCTTGATATGAAACTTGTAGATGTAGAGTATACATTCGATCGTAATAAGATTATTTTCTATTTTACTGCGGATGGTCGGATCGATTTCCGCGAACTAGTGAAGGACTTAGCCGCAATTTTTAGAACAAGAATTGAACTAAGACAAATTGGTGTTCGTGATGAAGCGAAGATGCTAGGTGGTATTGGTCCATGTGGTCGTATGCTTTGTTGTTCTACTTTTTTAGGGGATTTTGAACCTGTATCCATTAAAATGGCAAAGGATCAAAATTTATCATTAAATCCTGCAAAAATCTCTGGTTTATGTGGTCGCTTAATGTGTTGCTTAAAATATGAGAATGATGAATATGAGGCAGCAAAGGAACAACTTCCTGATTTAGATCAACGTATACAAACCCCGCATGGTACTGGCCGTGTTATCGGATTAAATATTTTAGAAAGATTAATTCAAGTGGAACTAGTAGACAAGGAACGGATAGTAGAATATACGTTAGATGAGTTAGTGAATAAAGGGGTCGTTTCGAGTCAAACCACAGATTAATGAGGTGGGTGCTTGTGGAGAAAAAAGATATTTTTGAATCGGTTTCTAGTATGGAAGAGCAAATTGGACATTTATATAAACAGTTGGGAGAGTTAAAACAGCATCTTGCAGAGTTGTTGGAAGAAAACCAGCATATAAAAATGGAAAATAACAATTTGCGACACCGTTTTGAAGAAGTGCAGAATAAAGAAAAACAAAAAACTCAAAAACGTAAAGAAGTGAAGCCGAAAACAGATATTGGTGAAGGCTATGACAATTTAGCGAGACTATATCAAGAAGGTTTTCATATTTGCAATCTACATTATGGAAGTGTACGTAAAGAGGGAGATTGTTTGTTCTGTCTTTCATTCTTAAATAAAAAGTGAAATTACCTTTCCAATTATAATTGGAAAGGTAATTTTTTATACATGAAATAGGGTAGGTTAAGGGTAAGAAAAGGAGCAGTATATGAATTTATATGAAGATGAACGTTTAGATTACTTATTAGCACAAGACATGAAGATTATACAAAGCCCATCAGTATTTAATTTTTCTTTAGATGCCGTTTTACTTGCAGATTTTGCATGGGTACCAATTCAAAAGGGGAATTTACTTGATTTGTGTACAGGTAACGCTGTTGTTCCCCTTCTATTAAGTACAAGAACAAAAGGAAATATTACTGGTGTGGAAATTCAAGAACGCTTATATGATATGGGAGTAAGAAGTGTTCAATACAATGGGTTGGAAGAAAGAATTCACCTCATACATGGAGATTTGAAAGATATGCCAGAGAAACTTGGACGTCATCAATATGATGTTGTTACATGTAATCCACCATATTTTCAAACACCTCAAACTTCAGAGAAAAATATGAATGAACATTTAGCGATAGCTCGTCATGAAATTATGTGTACATTAGAAGATGTTGTATCTGCAAGTAGTCAGTTAGTAAAACAAGGTGGGAAAGTAGCGTTTGTACATCGTCCAGGGCGATTACTAGACATTGTCACATTAATGCGTAAATATAAAATTGAACCAAAGCGTGTGCAATTTGTTTATCCTAAGGTTGGAAAAGAAGCAAATACATTGTTAATTGAAGGAATTAAGGATGGAAATGCAGATTTGAAAATTTTACCACCTCTCGTTGTATATGAGAACAATAACGAATATACAAAGGAGCTACGTTCAATTTTATATGGAGAAGAATAAGCACTTTTTTTATGTGGTAGAGTGCTCTGATGGAAGTTATTATGCTGGATATACAAACCATATAGAAAAGAGAATTCAGACTCATAATAGTGGCAAAGGGGCTAAGTATACACGCGTCAGGCTTCCTGTCGTTTTAAAATATGTAGAGACCCACGATGATAAGCGTACAGCTATGCAAGCGGAGTATTACTTTAAGCAATTAACGAGAAAACAAAAAGAGGCATATATGCAAAAAGGAGAACGCTATGTGGCAACAAAAAAGCTTTCAACAAAATGAAAAGGGAGTTTTATATTTAGTACCAACTCCTATTGGAAATCTAGAAGATATGACATTTCGTGCAATCCGAATTTTAAAAGAAGTTGATTTAATTGCTGCTGAAGATACGAGACAAACGAAAAAACTTTGTAATTATTTTGAAATTGAAACACCTGTCACGAGTTATCATGAGCACAATAAAGAAGTAAGTGGGAAGAAACTATTAGAGAAATTAGAGGATGGAAAGAATGTAGCACTTGTTAGTGACGCTGGTATGCCGTGTATTTCTGATCCAGGTTACGATATTGTCGTTGAGGCAGTAGCTGAGCAATATCATGTAATTCCGCTTCCTGGAGCAAATGCAGCCCTTACAGCATTAATTGCATCCGGTCTTGAAACAAAGCAGTTTTATTTCTATGGTTTCTTGCAGAGAAACAAAAAGGAACGGAAGATGGAGTTAGAAAAGCTACGTTATGTACAAATTACAATGATGTTTTATGAAGCACCTCATCGTTTAGATGATACTTTAATTTCGATGCAGGAAGTGTTGGGAAATAGAGAGATTGTATTATGTCGAGAGTTAACGAAAAAATTTGAGGAATTTATTCGAGGAACAATCGAAGAAGCAATTGAGTGGACGAAGCAAAATGAAGTACGTGGTGAGTTTTGTATTTTAGTAGCTGGTTCAACAGAAGAACCTGCTCCAGAAGAACAATGGTGGGAATCTCTTTCGGTATATGATCATATTGAATATTATATAAATGAAAAAAGTATAAATTCAAAAGAAGCGATTAAAACAGTCGCTAAAGATCGAGATTTGTCGAAAAGAGATGTATATCAAATCTATCATGTCGATAAAAAATAAGCTTCTCATAATTGAGAAGCTTATTTTGCTGTTTCGATATAATCTTGAAGTTCGTTTAAGATTTGCTCAGCGCCTTCTTTGCTTAAGATGATTTTACCTTCAGCTAAAGAAAGGTTACCGTCAGATACTTCACCAGTTACTTGGCAAGTCATGTTTGGTTTATATTTCTTTAAGATGATTTTTTCGTCATCAACATAGATTTCAAGAGCGTCCTTTTCTGCAATACCTAAAGTACGGCGTAATTCGATTGGAATTACTACACGACCTAATTCATCAACTTTACGAACAATACCAGTAGATTTCATAATTTTTTTCCTCCTAAATAAATAGTTTATAAGTTTCGAGTCTATTTTTAGATTCGTCATTTTTCGACAAAATACCCTATGGACATATGATACCAATCATTTACATTTCCGTCAATTCTTAAATTCTATATTTTTTAAAAAGATTTATAGATTTCTTATTTCTTATATATAATAGATTGAGAGGAAATTCCACAATTATTTACATTATTTTCTGAAAAAATAATAAATTAAAAGTGGATATTGTATATTTTTTTGAAATATGAGCAATAGATGATAAAGATATTGAGCATTAAGACCTAAATTGAAAATTAGGTTGGCGTAAAGAAGATAAGTTAGATTTGGGCTGCTCGTAAAAGCCCAATTAACGTGGGCTAATAATTAGTGGGGAGGAACAAAAACCCTACTGATTAAAGTTTCACTTTATATATGAGTTTTTGATATACTGTTTATAAATACATATGAGGTTATTCGGGAGGTCCAAAACAATGACAGAGGAAAATAAGTCCTTTTATATTACTACCCCAATTTATTATCCAAGTGGAAAATTACACATTGGACATGCTTATACGACAGTAGCAGGAGATGCGATGGCACGATATAAGCGTATGCAAGGTTATAATGTGCATTATTTAACAGGAACTGATGAACATGGACAGAAGATCCAAAAGAAAGCAGAAGAGTTAAATATTACGCCACAGGCATATGTTGATAACATTGTTGCAGGAATTAAAGAGCTTTGGGAGAAGATGGATATTTCTTATGATGATTTTATTCGTACAACTGAAGATCGTCATAAAGATGTTGTCGAAAAAATCTTTAAACAATTAGTAGATCAAGGTGACATTTATCTTGATGAATATGAAGGTTGGTATTCTGTACAAGATGAGACGTTCTATACAGAGCATCAACTAGTAGAGCCAATTATGGAAGGCGACAAAGTAGTTGGAGGAAAAAGCCCAGATAGTGGTCATGATGTAGAACTTGTTCGTGAAGAATCTTATTTCTTTAGAATGGGTAAATATGTCGACAGACTATTAAAGTTCTATGAAGATAATCCACATTTCATTCAGCCGGAGTCTCGTAAAAATGAAATGATTAATAATTTTATTAAACCGGGATTAGAAGATTTAGCAGTTTCTCGTACTTCATTTGACTGGGGAGTTCGTGTTCCTGGTAACCCAAAACACGTTATTTACGTATGGGTTGACGCATTATCTAACTATATTACGGCGTTAGGTTATGGAACAGCAAATGAAGAGAAATATAAAAAATTCTGGCCTGCAGATGTGCATTTAGTTGGGAAAGAAATTGTTCGTTTCCATACAATTTATTGGCCGATAATTTTAATGGCATTAGATTTACCTCTTCCGAAGAAAGTCTTTGCTCATGGCTGGATTTTAATGAAGGATGGAAAGATGAGTAAGTCAAAAGGAAACGTAGTAGATCCAGTTACATTAATCGATCGTTACGGATTAGATGCATTACGTTATTACCTACTTCGTGAAGTTCCATTTGGATCTGATGGTGTATTTACACCAGAAGGATTTGTGGAGCGTATTAATTTCGACTTAGCAAATGACTTAGGTAATTTATTAAATCGTACAGTAGCTATGATTGATAAGTACTTTAACGGAGAAATCCCTGCATTTAAAGCAAATGTGACGGAATTTGATGAAACGTTAGTAGCGTTTGCACAAGATACTTTGAAAAAAGTAGAAGAAGCAATGGAGAATATGGAGTTCTCTGTAGCGTTAGGATCTATTTGGCAACTAGTTAGTCGTACGAATAAATATATTGATGAAACACAACCATGGGTATTAGCAAAAGATGAGAATGATCGTGAAAAGTTAGCCTCTGTAATGGCTCATTTAGCAGAAGTACTTCGTCAAACAGGTATTATGCTTATGCCATTCTTAACAGTAGCACCAAGCAAGATGTTTGCTCAGCTTGGCCTTACTGATGAAGCTCATAAATCTTGGGAAAGTCTATCTACAATTGGCTGCATTCCAGCTGGAACAAAAGTAGAAAAAGGAAACCCAATTTTCCCTCGTTTAGAAATGGAAGTGGAAGTAGAGTACATTAAAGAACAAATGAAAAGCTCTGCTCCTAAAGTAGAAGAGAAAAAAGAAGAAGAACCGAAGGCAGAAGAAATTACAATTGATGATTTCTTTAAAGTAGAATTACGCGTAGCTGAAGTACTATCTGCTGAACCTGTGAAAAAAGCAGACAAGCTGTTAAAAATTCAACTAGACTTAGGTACAGAAAAGCGTCAAGTTGTTTCTGGAATTGCAAAATTCTATTCGCCGGAAGACTTAAAAGGTAAAAAGGTTATTTGTGTAACAAACTTAAAACCTGTAAAATTACGCGGTGAATTATCGCAAGGTATGATTTTAGCGGGTGAAGAGAATGGCGTATTGTCATTAGCATCAATTGACCAAAATCTACCAAATGGTACAAAAATCAAGTAATTAAGACAAGAAAAGAGATGTTTCACGTGTAACATGTGTGAAGCGTCTTTTTTCTTTTTACACTCTCTATTTTTGCATTAAGATTGTAGTATTGTTATCGTTAAGTTATTAAAGAACTTATTTTTGTAGAATAAACTTGATTTCAATATAAAAGGAGTTATGTATTATGTTGTTTGATACACATTCACATTTGAATGCAGAGCAATTCGAAGGAGATTTGCAAGAGGTTATTGCCCGAATGAAAGAAGCGGGAGTTACTTATACAGTTGTTGTTGGTTTTGATGAAGTAACGATAAAAAAGGCGATGGAATTAGCTGAAGCCTATGATTTTATTTACGCTGCGGTTGGGTGGCACCCAGTTGATGCAATCGACATGACAGAAGAACATTTAGCTTGGTTAGAAGAACTTGCTTCTCATCCTAAAGTCGTTGCACTTGGAGAAATGGGCTTAGATTATCACTGGGATAAGTCTCCAAAAGAAATACAGAAAGAAGTATTCCGTAAACAAATTGCATTAGCGAAAAAAGTAAAATTGCCGATTATTATACATAACCGCGATGCAACTCAAGATATCGTTGATATTCTAGAAGAAGAGAATGCAGCTGAAGTAGGAGGCATTATGCATTGCTTTAGCGGCAGCGTAGAGGTAGCAGAGCGATGTGTTGATATGAACTTTTTAATTTCGTTAGGTGGACCAGTTACATTTAAAAACGCTAAGAAGCCGAAAGAGGTTGCTACGGAGATTCCATTAGAGAAATTGTTAATAGAGACGGATTGTCCGTATTTAACACCGCATCCATTTCGAGGGAAACGAAATGAACCGAGTTATGTAAAACTCGTGGCAGAAGAAATTGCGAATTTAAAAGGAATTTCTTATGAGGAAGTAGCAGAAATGACAACTAAAAATGCAAAAGTTTTATTTGGTGTTGAATAAAAAAGAATGGGGAAACCTGTTCTTTTTTATTTTGAGAAAAACTAGTAGAAGTGATGAAGAAAATAAATGTGAATGATGAAGTGTTACAATAAGGACAGAGAACAAAGATTTTTCTATTCTATTTTTTAAAATATAAGAATGGGGAAAATAATAATGGAAAAGTCGTCATTTTTTTGTTTTACTAAGTAGAGACGAAATGAGTGTGGAGGCAAGCATGAAAATAAAAGAGATTATCGTTGTAGAAGGTAAAGATGATACAGTTACGATTAAGCGTGCTGTTGATGCGGATACAATTGAAACGAACGGTTCAGCAATCGGTGATCATGTTATTGAGCAAGTTAAATTAGCGCAGCAAAAAAGGGGCGTTATTATTTTCACAGATCCGGATTATCCTGGAGAGCGTATTCGAAAAATTATTTCTGACAAGGTTCCTGGCTGTAAGCATGCCTTTTTACCGAAGGAAGAAGCGCTTGCTAAAAGGAAAAAGGGTGTTGGGATCGAACACGCTTCTAATGAGTCGATTCGCCGCGCTCTAGAGAATATACATGAAGAAATGGAAGCTTACACAAGTGAAATTAGTTGGAGTGATTTAGTCGATGCAGGCTTAGTGGGCGGAGAAATGGCAAAGAGCCGCAGAGAAAGAATGGGTAAGCTATTAAAGATTGGTTATACAAATGCAAAACAGTTACATAAACGATTACAGATGTTTCAAGTTTCAAAGGAATCATTTGCAGAAGCTTATAAGCAAGTAATACAGGAGGAAAAAAAATGAAGGATATCGCAACGCCAAATCGTACAAAAGACATTGTTGAAAAGTATGGATTTTCATTCAAAAAAAGTTTAGGACAAAACTTTTTAATTGATACAAATGTATTAAATCGTATTGTCGATCATGCAGAAATTGGTTCAGAAAGTGGTGCAATTGAAATTGGACCAGGTATTGGTGCATTAACAGAGCAATTAGCAAAGCGTGCTAAAAAAGTAGTGGCTTTTGAAATTGATCAAAGACTATTACCAATTTTAGATGAGACGTTAGCGCCATATGGTAACGTTACAGTTATTAATAAAGACGTACTAAAAGCAGATGTACATGAAGTATTTAATGAGCAATTTGAAGAAGGGCAAGATGTAATGGTAGTAGCTAACTTACCATACTATATTACAACGCCAATTTTATTTAAATTGCTTGAAGAAAAGTTACCAGTTCGTGGATTTGTTGTTATGATGCAAAAAGAAGTTGGAGATCGTTTAGCTGCTAAACCTGGAACGAAAGAGTATGGTTCTTTATCGATTGCTATTCAGTATTATACAGAAGTTGAAACAGTTATGACTGTACCGCGTACAGTGTTTGTACCACAGCCAAATGTTGATTCTGCAATTATTCGCCTTCTAAAGCGTCCGAAACCGGTTGTAGAGGTGACAGATGAAACATTCTTCTTTGAAGTAGTACGAGCAAGTTTCGCACAGCGCCGTAAAACTTTGATGAATAATTTATCAAATAATTTAAATGGTTTCCCGAAAGATAAGGAATTATTGGATCGAATTTTAACAGAAGTAGGAATTGATCCAAAGCGAAGAGGCGAAACGCTATCTATTGAAGAGTTTGCAACATTAAGTAATGCATTAGTTCTTCATAAATTATCATAAGAATATGAAAGGGACAGTTCAAGTTGAACTGTCCCTTTTGTCACCTTTCTCTCTTTAAATTCATACTTTAAAAACAGGTAAGATGGCCTAATGAGTTTGGAGGTAGGAGAATGGTTTTACATGTTGGAGAATTAGTGGAACGATATTCTCATAAGAGGGATATTCTTTTTCGTATTATAGAAATAAAAGGCGAGATAGCTATATTGTTTGGAGAGGAAATTAGACTGGTGGCGGATGCGCCACTTGAAGATTTAATTAGTATAGATCAAAGAGAACATAAAAAAAGGGTGAAGCGTGAGAAAGAAACAATGGAGCGCACGTATCGTTTGTTTCAACAAGATTATGTACTGATGAAACAAAGGCATGAACATACTTCAACTGGTGGATACACAAGTGAGGTGAATTATTTTCAAATGCCGGGACGTGTATTGCATATAGATGGAGACCCTTTATATTTGCGCAAGTGCTTAGATTTATATAATAAAATTGGCGTTCCTGTTCAAGGTATTCATTGTAAAGAAACGGAGATGCATGAAAAAGTAGTAGACTTAATAGATCACTTTCGCCCAGACATTCTCGTTATTACAGGGCATGATGCATATACAAAATCAAAAGGAGTGAAGGGAGATTTAGCGGCATATAGGCATTCAAGACATTTTGTACAGGCTGTTCGTGAAGTGCGAAAAAAATATCCATCATTGGATCAACTTGTTATTTTTGCTGGGGCATGTCAATCACATTTTGAGGCACTAATTCGTGCAGGGGCCAATTTCGCTAGTTCACCATCTAGAATTAATATTCATGCACTAGATCCTGTATATGTAGTTGGTAAAATTAGTTTTACTTCATTTATGGAGAGAGTCAATGTATGGGATGTCGTACGTAATACAATTACTGGTGAAAAGGGACTAGGTGGAATTGAAACGAGAGGGATTTTACGAACGGGATTACCTTTTCAACATTACGAAGAGTAAGCAGGATACATATGTATCTTGCTTTTTTGTATGGAAGGATTTAAATGAATTTGGATAAAAAGAGGTAAGAACGTGCAGACTACGTAATGATACTTTTACAATATAGTATTTCTTCTATCTATTCAAACGCAGGATGATATTAGCTGTGAATCGCGGTTAATAATTAGGATAGATATATCGTGCTTTAAGTGTTCAATCTAAATTACAGCGAGGTGTAGCGAAGTATATGTCAAAACGTTTAGATGAAATTAAAAGCGAATTAGATCACCATCTTGGACAGCGACTTATGTTAAAAGCAAATAGTGGAAGAAGAAAAACTGTGGAGCAATCAGGTGTACTAGCAGAAACATACCGTTCCGTTTTTGTTGTACAATTAGATCAACAAGAAGATGCGTTGCAACGTGTATCTTATAGTTATGCAGATGTTTTAACAGAGACAGTAGAGTTAACATTTTATGGAGACCCTCATAATGAGGTCATTTTATAATTTGTATATCATTACATATATTCCCATAAATGAAAAGCTATATTATTTTGCATACTAACTATACCGTAGCAAAATAAGGAGGGACTCTGCATTGAGTAGACGAAGAGGTGTCATGTCAAACCAATTTAAAGAAGAGCTAGCAAAAGAGCTTGGCTTTTATGATGTTGTTCAGAAAGAAGGATGGGGCGGAATTCGTGCGAAAGATGCTGGTAACATGGTGAAACGTGCTATAGAAATTGCAGAACAGCAATTAATGAAACGAAACCAGTAGTTGTAAGATACTTTCTATGCTACGGTAGCCGAGGAGACATTCCTCGGCTTTTTGTACTCTAAAAGGTGCCATCATTTTACATAAGTAGTTTCATTCTGAATGCTTTTCGTTATAATTAGGGAAGTGTCATCGTCTTACTATAAATTTATGGTAAAATAAACGATAAAAGATTGAGTACATAGAGTGGGTGAATAGATTGAAGCTACTAGTGAAAGCACCAGCAAAGATTAATCTGTCGTTAGATGTACTGGGAAAAAGACAAGACGGATATCATGAAGTGAAAATGATTATGACAACCATTGATTTAGCAGATCGTCTAGAACTAACGGAATTAGCAGAAGACCGTATTGAAATTTTATCCCATAATCGGTATGTCCCAGACGACCAACGAAATTTAGCTTATCAGGCAGCGAAATTATTAAAAGAGAAGTTTAATGTAAAAAAAGGTGTATCTATTACTATTGAAAAAACGATTCCAGTAGCAGCTGGATTAGCAGGTGGAAGTAGTGATGCAGCAGCGACATTACGTGGTCTTAATAAATTATGGAATTTAGGGCTTACAATTGATGAGTTAGCAGAGCTTGGCGCAGAAATTGGATCAGATGTATCGTTCTGTGTATACGGAGGCACAGCAATTGCCACTGGAAGAGGAGAGAAAATTGAGCATATAAAGACTCCGCCTTCTTGTTGGGTTATTTTAGCGAAACCACATATAGGTGTATCTACTGCTGATGTGTATGGAAATTTAAAGTTAAATCGAGTTACACATCCGAATGTAGATAAAATGGTTGATGTCATAAATTCTGGTGATTATAAAGGAATTTGTGATACTGTTGGTAACGTTTTAGAAGATGTAACATTTGGAATGCATCCTGAAGTTGCCCGTATTAAATCACAGATGAAGCGATTTGGAGCGGATGCTGTATTAATGAGTGGAAGTGGTCCAACTGTATTTGGACTTGTACACCATGATTCACGAATGCATCGCATTTATAACGGATTAAAAGGATTTTGTGAACAAGTCTATGCGGTACGTTTATTAGGAGAGCGAGAAACGCTTGAATAAAGACGTATAATACGTTATGATTTGTTTAGAATATTCGTGATTTGAGGTGAGAGTATGAAAATTAGAAGAAGTACAAGATTAGTCGATATGACTTATTACTTGCTACAAAACCCTCGTCAGCTAGTATCTCTCACTTTTTTTGCTGAAAGGTATCAATCGGCTAAGTCTTCTATTAGTGAAGATTTAGTTATTATTAAGCAAACGTTTGAACAACAAGGGGTCGGCACATTGCAAACGATACCAGGAGCAGCAGGAGGAGTGAAATATATACCGTATATAAGTGAAGAAGAGGCAGATCTAATTATTGATGAGCTTTGTGGCTTATTTGAAAACCCAGATCGTATTTTGCCTGGCGGTTACTTATACATGACAGATTTATTGAGTAATCCTCGCCATATTAATGGCGCAGGTCGTTTGTTTGCTTCTGTTTTTGCTAGGCAACCAATTGATGCAGTTATGACGGTGGCAACGAAGGGGATTCCACTTGCTTATGCAGTGGCAAATTACTTAGATGTACCAGTTGTAATTGCAAGGAAAGATAATAAGGTAACAGAAGGTCCGACTGTTAGTATTAACTATGTGTCGGGTTCTTCTAAACGAATTCAAACAATGACGTTAGCAAAACGCAGTCTTCCAGAAGGGTCGAATGTTTTAATTATTGATGACTTCATGAAAGCTGGCGGAACAATTCAAGGTATGATGAGTATGTTAGAAGAGTTCAAGGCTAATGTTGTTGGTATTGGTGTATTAGTAGAATCCACAGATATTGAAGAACGACTAATTAATAATTTTGTATCATTAATTCGTCTATCGGAAGTTGATGTGAAAGAAAAAACGATTCAAGTGGAAAAAGGGAATTATTCTCTTGCGCCATTTGATGAAGGGCTTGTAGAGGCGGAATAAAAGATAGAGCAGATAGCTCTATCTTTTTTTATTTTATTTATAGATTATAAAATAGATGGACAAACTGCCTTTCGTACACTATTTTTAAAGAGTAAAATAAATAATAAAAGGGTGAAAAGTATGAAAGTTGTTCAAACAAGCAAGGCACCACAAGCAATTGGACCTTATTCACAGGGGATTATTGTAAATAACATGTTCTATAGCTCAGGACAAATTCCATTGACGGCAAATGGGGAGCTTGTAACAGGAGATGTAACAGTACAAACAGAACAAGTATTTCAAAATTTACAAGCGGTATTAGAGGAAGCAGGTGCTTCATTTGATACAGTCGTAAAAACAACAGTATTTTTAAAGGACATGGATGATTTTAATGCTGTGAATGAAGTGTATAGCTCTTATTTCTCTACTCATAAACCAGCTCGATCTTGTGTGCAAGTAGCAAAATTACCGAAAGATGTTTCCGTTGAAATTGAAGTAATCGCCCTAGTTAAGTAACCTTTTGTAAGCGATAACCTCCACTAATCTCTATATTCAACTACTTTAAAAATTTTTATCTTAAAAATTTTTAAAAAATTAAAGGGAAAATAGAAAATTTGTGGAATTTATACAAATATATCGCTTATTTAGAAAAGGGTGGTGAACACAAGATGGAAGTGACTGACGTAAGATTACGCCGCGTAAACACAGAAGGCCGCATGAGAGCAATTGCCTCTATTACTCTAGACCATGAATTTGTTGTTCATGATATTCGTGTAATTGATGGTAATAATGGATTATTTGTAGCAATGCCAAGTAAACGTACTCCAGATGGAGAGTTCCGTGACATTGCACATCCAATTAATTCTGGTACACGCTCTAAAATTCAAGATGCGGTTTTAACAGAGTATCATCGTTTAGGCGAGTTAGAAGAGGTTGAGTTTGAAGAAGCAGGTGCTTCGTAAAATTCGAATGAAAAGGGCTTTTGACAAAAAGCCTTATAATTTTGTAGCAAACCCCTGTAAGCATTTACAGGGGTTTGTTTTTTTTGCTTTATATTTGGAAACTGCATAATTTATTAACATAAAAAGAAGAAACTACTAATTTTTTCAAAATCATTTTAAATAGTATAGCTTATTTCTTAAAAAAGATACTAAAGAGTAAAACATCTTATAAGAATTATGGTAAAATTTAATAGTTAAAATGTGTTTCTTGAAATATATGATGATTTAGGATAATATCTTTAATGGATAAATAGGTTGCGATGGAGGGTCTATATGTCAAACAGATTTGCAGTGATTCTAGCTGCAGGTAAAGGCACACGTATGAAGTCTAAGCTATACAAAGTGCTGCATCCTGTATGTGGAAAACCTATGGTACAACACGTAGTCGATCAAGTATCTCAATTAGGATTGCAGAAACTTGTAACGGTTGTTGGACATGGTGCTGAAATGGTACAAGAACAGCTAGGGAACGTAAGTGAATTTGCATTACAAGCAGAACAACTTGGTACAGCACATGCTGTAGATCAAGCTGCAAGTGTACTTGCAAATGAAGAAGGAACAACTTTAGTTATTTGTGGTGATACGCCTCTAATAACTGCTGAAACAATGGAAGCATTACTTCAGCAACATAAAGAAGCAGGAGCAATGGCGACGGTGCTAACAGCATACATAGAAGAGCCTGCTGGATATGGCCGTATTGTTCGTAATGAGAATGGTCATGTTGAAAAGATTGTTGAGCATAAAGATGCAAATGAGAAAGAATTAGCTATTAAAGAAATCAATACAGGTACGTATTGTTTTGATAATAAGGCTTTATTTGCTTCACTTTCTAAAGTTTCAAATGATAACGTGCAAGGTGAATATTACCTTCCAGATGTTATTGAGATTTTAAAAAATGAAGGTCATATCGTATCAGCTTATCAAACAGAGCAGTTCGACGAAACGTTAGGTGTTAACGACAGAGTCGCTCTATCGCAAGCGGAAATTATTATGAAAAACCGTATCAACCGAAAGAACATGGTAAACGGTGTTACAATTATTGATCCAAGTAACACTTATATTTCTGCTGATGCAGTTATCGGTAGTGATACAGTTCTTCATCCAGGAACAATTATTGAGGGGAACACTGTAATTGGCTCTGATTGTGAAATTGGACCGCATACAGTAATTCGCGATAGTGAAATTGGAGATCGTACGACAATTCGACAATCTACTGTACATGATAGTAAGCTTGGTACAGAAGTATCGGTTGGTCCATTTGCACATATTCGCCCAGATTCAGTTATTGGAGACGAAGTACGCGTTGGAAACTTCGTGGAAATCAAAAAAACTGTCTTTGGTAATAGAAGTAAAGCTTCACACTTGAGTTATATCGGGGATGCACAAGTTGGAGAAGACGTGAATCTTGGTTGTGGTTCAATTACGGTGAACTATGACGGTAAGAATAAATTCAAAACTGTGATTGGTAATGGGGTATTTATTGGATGTAATTCAAACCTTGTTGCTCCAGTAACAGTTGAAGATGGTGCTTATGTGGCAGCAGGCTCTACAATTACAGAGAATGTTCCATCAAAAGCATTATCGGTAGCACGTGCACGTCAAGTTAACAAAGAAGACTATGTTGATCAATTGCTGAATAAGAAAAAATCATAATGTGGAGGGTTAATCTAGATGTCGACTCAATATCTAAATTCTAATTTGAAAGTATTCTCTTTAAACTCTAATAAGGAACTTGCTGAGCAGATTGCAAAGCATATTGGAGTAGGGCTAGGAAAATGTTCTGTTGATCGTTTTAGTGATGGAGAAGTTCAAATTAACATTGAAGAAAGTATCCGTGGTTGCGATGTATTCATTATTCAATCTACAAGCTTCCCAGTAAACGAACATATCATGGAATTACTTATTATGATTGATGCATTAAAACGTGCATCTGCGAAAACAATTAATATTGTTATTCCTTACTATGGTTATGCGCGTCAAGACCGTAAAGCGCGTTCTCGTGAACCAATTACATCGAAACTTGTAGCAAACTTGCTTGAAACAGCAGGTGCAACTCGTGTAATCACTCTAGATTTACATGCTCCACAAATTCAAGGGTTCTTTGATATCCCAATCGACCACTTAATGGGTGTACCGATTCTTTCAGATTACTTTGAAACAAAAGGTCTTAAAGATATCGTAATCGTGTCTCCTGACCATGGTGGTGTAACTCGTGCAAGAAAAATGGCAGATCGTCTAAAAGCGCCAATCGCTATTATTGATAAGCGCCGTCCTCGCCCGAACGTATCAGAGGTAATGAACATTATCGGTAATATTGAAGGTAAAACAGCGATTTTAATTGATGACATCATTGATACAGCTGGTACAATTACATTAGCAGCAAACGCTCTTGTTGAGAACGGTGCTTCTGAAGTATATGCTTGCTGTACACACCCAGTATTATCTGGTCCAGCAATTGAGCGTATTCAAAATTCAAATATTAAAGAGTTAGTTGTAACGAACTCTATCGTATTACCAGAAGAGAAGAAAATCGACAAAGTACATGAACTTTCAGTTGCTCCATTAATCGGAGAAGCAATCATTCGTGTATACGAAGAAGAATCTGTGAGTGTATTATTCAATTAATTGGATAGAATGAGACGTAACCAAAATTGGTTACGTCTTTTCGTATCGAAAAAAGAAAGTAGTGGTACAAGAATGAAATTGATAGTAGGACTTGGGAACCCAGGTAGAGAATATGAATTAACAAGGCATAATATTGGATTTATGGCCATTGATGAACTTGCGAAGCGTTGGAACATTTCTTTGAATGAACAAAAATTTAAAGGTGTATTTGGTGCAGGGTTTGTTAATGGAGAAAAGGTAATCTTATTAAAGCCGCTAACATACATGAACTTATCTGGGGAAAGTATTCGTCCACTCATGGATTATTATAAAATTGATGTTGAGGACTTCGTTGTTATGTACGACGATTTGGACATTCCTGTAGGTAAATTGCGTCTTCGCATGAAAGGTAGTGCTGGTGGACATAATGGTGTAAAGTCAACGATTTCGCACCTAGGAACACAAGAATTTCAACGTATCCGTATGGGAATCGATCGCCCGAAAAATGGAATGAAGGTAGTCGATTATGTATTAGGACGCTTTACATCTGAAGAGATTCCGGATGTTAACCATTCTATTGAAAAAGCAGCGGATGCATGTGAAGAGTGGCTAAATAAGCCTTTTCTCCAAATCATGAATACTTTCAATAGTTAAAAATGAGATTGGGAATATTTCTCTTTTGTTTTACCCATACTAGTAGTAATTGAATTTTTAGGAGGCTAGTATGGAAGGGTATTATTATTGCAGACACTGCGGAGGTAATGTAGGCTCCATTAACGCAGAAAAAGTATATAGCGACGTTTTATTTCAACTAACAGAGCAAGAAGTAGTAGAAATGATTCATTTTCATGAGAATGGAAATATATATATAAAAACGATTTGTGAATCGTGTCAAGAAACGCTCGCATCTTATCCTGAGTATTATGAGTATGAAAAATTTCTGCAATAAAATGTTGTCGCTTTGGCATGTCCAAAGCATTTTTCTGTTTTCCTTTTCCAAAATATTTGCATAAAATAGAATGACTTGCTCTTTATGTTGAGAGGAGTTTTAAAAATGATAGGTTTATTAGAGCAATTTTATAAAAATGAAGAGATACAATCGGTTATTAATGGATTAGAAGATGGGTTAAAAGAACAACTTATATCAGGGATGGCAACGTCTTCTCGTTCGTTATTAATGGCGGCTTTATATAAAAAAACAAAAAAATCACAATTAATCGTGACACATAACTTATACCAAGCACAAAAAGTACATGAAGATTTAGTGGCATTACTTGGTGAAAAAGATGTGTGGCTATATCCAGTGAATGAACTGATAGCATCGGAAATTGGGGTTGCAAGTCCAGAATTGAAGGCGCAACGTATAGAAGTGTTAAATCGCTTGGCTGCGGGAGAGAATGGAATCATTGTAGCGCCAGTGGCAGGATTGCGTAGATTTTTACCAATAAAAGAATTGTGGAAGCAAAAGCAAGTTGAAATCAATCTAGGGCAAGAGATTGATTTAGATGCGCTCTTGCATACTTTACATCATATTGGCTATGAACGTAAGTCGATGGTAGAAGCTCCAGGGGAGTTCAGTTTGCGTGGGGGAATATTAGATATTTATCCTTTAACTGAAGAACTACCATTTCGTATTGAATTCTTTGATACAGAAGTCGATTCTATTCGATTATTTGATGTGGATGAACAGCGTTCTCAAGGTAAAAAAGAAAGCGTTAGGTTTGGTCCGGCAACAGAGTTTTTATTTTCACAGGAAGAATTAAAATCAGGAATTCAGCATCTTGAAGAAGGTTTAACTAAGACGATGCAAAAACTTTCTGATGATAAACTAAAGACTACAGTGCTTGAGACGGTAAGTCATGAAATTGAGATGTTGAAAAACGGGCAAAGTATAGAACAGATGTTTAAATACTTATCTATTTTCTATAAAGAACCTGCTAGTCTGATAGATTATTTACCAGAAGACGGTGTTGTAATTTTAGACGAGATTTCCCGTATTCAAGAAACAGCATCGCATCTTGAAACAGAAGAGGCGGAATGGTATATATCACTTCTTGGTGAAGGAACAATTATTCAAGATTTATCTTTCTCTCACCCATTCGAGGGGTTTCTTCATCATAAAAAAAGAAGTTTTGTATATTTAACGTTATTCTTGCGTCATATCGCACACACACATCCGCAAAATATTGTTAATGTAACATGTAAAACAATGCAAGATTTCCATGGACAGATGAATTTGTTAAAAACAGAAATTGATAGATGGAATGAAGGGCATTTTACGACTGTTGTACTTGGAACAGATGATGAACGTGTGAAAAAATTACAACATATTTTAAGTGATTATGATATTGAGGCAGATATTGTAGAAGGTACAGATATCTTATTGCCTGGAAGGTTACAAATTGCTGTAGGTGATTTACATGCAGGATTTGAAATGCCGATGCAAAAGCTTGTTGTCATTACTGAAAAGGAGCTTTTTCATAAGAAAGTTAAAAAATCACAACGTAAACAAAAGTTATCGAATGCTGAACGTATTAAAAGTTATTCGGAATTAAAAGTTGGAGATTATGTAGTTCACGTAAATCATGGTATAGGTAAATTTTTAGGTATTGAGACATTAGAGATTAATGGTGTTCACAAAGATTATTTAAATATTAAATATCAAGGTAATGATAAGCTATACGTTCCAATTGAACAAATTGATCAAGTCCAAAAATATGTAGGATCTGAAGGTAAGGATCCGAAAGTTTATAAATTAGGCGGTAATGATTGGAAAAAGGTTAAAACGAAAGTTGAAAAATCTGTACAAGACATTGCGGATGACCTAATTAAACTATATGCTGAGCGCGAAGCTTCAAAAGGCTATGCATATACGCCAGATACGGCAGAACAACAAGAGTTCGAATCCTCTTTCCCATATCAAGAGACAGAGGATCAGTTACGTTCTATTGACGAGATTAAAAAAGATATGGAACGCGGACGCCCGATGGATAGGCTCCTTTGTGGTGACGTAGGGTATGGAAAGACTGAAGTGGCTATTCGTGCGGCATTTAAAGCAATTATGGATGAAAAACAAGTTGCAATTTTAGTACCGACAACGATTCTTGCGCAGCAACACTATGAAACAATTCGAGAGCGTTTTCAAGATTATCCGATCAATATAGGCTTATTAAGTAGATTCCGTACGAGAAAACAACAAAATGAAACAATTAAGGGCTTAAAGGATGGAACAGTAGATATCGTAATCGGAACACATCGTATTTTATCTAAAGATGTTACGTATAAAGATTTAGGGCTTCTTATTATTGATGAAGAACAAAGATTTGGTGTAACACATAAAGAAAAAATTAAACAATTGAAGGCAAATGTTGACGTATTAACATTAACGGCAACTCCGATTCCGCGGACGCTTCATATGTCTATGCTTGGTGTGCGCGACTTATCTGTTATTGAGACACCACCAGAAAATCGTTTCCCAGTCCAAACGTATGTAGTCGAGTATAATCCAGCGTTAATGCGAGAGGCAATAGAGCGAGAGCTTGCAAGAGGTGGTCAAGTTTACTTCCTATATAACCGTGTAGAGGATATTGAAAGAAAAGCAGATGAAATTTCGATGTTAGTTCCAGATGCCCGCGTAACGTACGCACATGGGAAAATGAACGAAAGCGAATTAGAGTCTGTTATGCTATCATTTTTAGAAGGACAGCATGATGTTCTTGTAAGTACAACAATTATTGAGACGGGTGTAGATATTCCGAATGTAAATACGTTAATTGTATTTGATGCAGATCGTATGGGATTATCACAGTTGTATCAGCTTCGTGGGCGTGTTGGACGTTCTAATCGTGTTGCGTATGCATACTTTGCATATAAACGTGACAAAGTGCTGTCAGAGGTTGCAGAGAAGCGTCTACAAGCAATTAAAGAGTTCACGGAACTTGGATCTGGTTTCAAAATTGCGATGAGAGATTTATCTATTCGTGGAGCAGGTAATTTGTTAGGGGCAGAACAGCATGGATTTATTGATTCTGTCGGATTTGATCTATATTCGCAAATGTTAAAAGATGCAATTGAACAGCGTAGAGGAACAGATGGGGCTGAAAATATAGTTAATGTTGAAATTGACTTAGAGGTAGATGCATATTTACCAGATGCTTATATTTCAGATAGTAAGCAAAAAATTATGATGTATAAACAATTTAGAGGTGTTTCTGCAATTGAGGATATTGAAGAATTGCAGGAAGAAATGATCGATAGATTTGGCGATTATCCACAAGAAGTTGGTTATTTATTACAAATTGCAAATATTAAAGTGTTGGCAATGAAAGAACAAATTGAATTAATTAAGCAGAATAAATTTGAAGTAACATTCCTGTTTTCTGAACAAGCAAGTCAAAATATTGATGGTGGAAAATTATTCATGCTCGGAAATAGTTTTGGACGTATGATCGGTTTAGGAATGGAAGGATCACAATTGAAAATTGTTATGAAAACAAATGGCTTAGAGACATCGAAGTGGTTAACAATTGCTGAAAATTTATTAAAAGGCTTACCAGATGTAAAAAAAGAAGTAATAAATGCCTAAAATAAGATAAAAAAATACAATTCGACGTGCATAGAAGAACTAATGTGTAAAATACTATGTCTAACAGTTGGTGATTTTTACATGAACAGGTAAATTCACCACTTTGATCATCAGTAGAAAGTGAGGCAGCATTAGAATGAAAGCAACTGGAATCGTACGTCGAATTGATGATTTAGGCAGGGTAGTAATCCCGAAGGAAATTCGTAGAACTTTACGTATTCGAGAAGGAGACCCACTAGAAATATTTGTTGATCGCGATGGAGAGGTAATTTTAAAGAAATATTCTCCAATTAGTGAGCTAGGTGATTTTGCAAAAGAATATGCTGATGCTTTATATGACAGCTTAGGACATAATGTGCTTGTGTGTGATCGAGATTCTATCATCGCAGTATCAGGCGTATCGAAAAAAGAATACTTAAATAAAAGTGTTGGCGATCTAATTGAAAAAACGATGGAAGAACGAAAGTCTGTTATTATGACGGATGAAAGTGATATTTCCATTATTGATGGTGTAACAGAAAAGGTTCATTCTTATACAGTTGGACCGATTGTTGCAAACGGAGATCCGATTGGAGCCGTCATTATTTTTTCAAAAGAAGCCATTATAAGCGAGATCGAGCATAAAGCGGTTAATACTGCTGCCAGTTTCTTAGCGAAACAAATGGAACAGTAAGGGTATATTGATTTTAGAAGTAGCAATCTTTCCTAATTATGATCTTTCTTTTTGAGAAATCAATTATTTGGAGACATATGTATATTGAATGAAGGTAGCACTTTGCTACCTTTTTTCGTTGAATATTTTTAACATTTAGGAACTCATTATTACCCGTGTTGGTAAGGGAGTTTGTTCTTTTCTTTATGATATAATACGAGAGGTGAGAATAGAAAAAGGAGTTTTCTTGTATGGAAGCGAAGAAGTATCAAGCCTTTTGGCGTGGGGCTATTATATTAACGATTGCAAGTTTCGTTACAAAAGTATTAAGCGCTTTTTACCGTATTCCATATCAAAATATAGCGGGGGATATTGGGTTTTATATTTACCAACAAATTTACCCGTTTTATGGATTTTGTTTAATTTTAGCTACTTATGGATTTCCTGTTATCATTTCGAAAATGGTTGCAGAACGACTAGAGCGGGGAAAACAAAAAGAAGCAGAAGAAATTATTTGTGTATCTTTTTGGTTCTTATTAGGGATTGGTTTTATAGGCTTCTTTACACTGTTTTTTGGGGCCGAAACAATTGCGGTAGCTATGGGCGATATACACTTAGATAAGTTACTACGTGTTATTTCATTTTCATTCTTATTGATGCCATTTTTGTCTGTAGCAAGAGGGTATTTTCAAGGATTCAATAATATGATGCCAACGGCTGTTTCGCAAGTAATAGAACAAACAATTCGAGTTTCTATTATTGTATTTTTATCGCTATTCCTAATTGCTCACGGATTTGATTTATATACAGTTGGTGCAGGGGCTATGTTAGGCTCAATTGCGGGTGGACTTATTGGGATTATTGTACTTATATTGTATATGCGTCAAGATTTTCGTTCTATATTCTTCAAAAGTGCAGCGAGAATTAAGGGTAAAAGGAAGATAGTTAAAATCCTTTTTTGGCAGGGGTTAGCGATTTGTGTTAGTAATTTAGTGCTTATTTTTATACAGATGGCTGATTCAGTGTCCTTTTACAGCTTACTTATTGGTGCGGGAGAACAGGCTGAAAATGCAAAGGTATTAAAGGGTGTTTATGATAGAAGTATTCCGCTAATGCAATTAGGTACTGTTGTGACGACTTCTTTCTCGTTGTCACTTATTCCGATTATTACAGCGGCGAAGGAAAGAGGAGATCTTTCCTTTATTCAAGAAAAGGTAAAGTTAGCAATGAAAATAACATTTGTTATTGGACTTGCAGCAGCTATTGGACTAACTTGTATTATTCAACCTACCAATATTATGTTGTTTGAAAACAGTGATGGATCGGATGTTTTATCTATTTTATCGTTATCTATTTTATTTAGTTCATTGTCAATTACGACAGCTTCTATTTTACAAGGATTAGGGCAAACGTTTAAGCCAGCGTTATTTGTTGTATTTGGAGGTTGCTTAAAGTTAGCGTTAAATTATATATTCATGCCTTATTTTGGTGTGAAAGGTGCAGCTTTTGCGACTTTATGTGCGTTAATTATAATCTCTGGATTAAATAGTTTGTTGCTTACGAGAGCTGTATCAGGGTCACTTATCAATAAGCGAAATATGTTAGGGATAGTAATTAGTGGTATCTGTATGGGGTTTGTATTAATGATGTTCACACGTGTGTTACAGATGTCTGGATTAGTAATTAATACGGAACATAGAGGAAGCGCGACGCTTGAAGCGTTGTTAGGTGTAGCCATCGGCGGATTGACATATATGTTTTTTATTTTGAAATTACGTGTATTTACAAAAAAAGAATTAGGAACCGTTATGAAACAAGAGAAAAAAGAAGGTTCATTGAAGAAGAGTGGATAGAGGTGACTGGTTGTGAGTGGAATCATTACTATTTTAGGTTTAGGAGCTGGTGAATTAGATCAGCTAACGATGGGTGTATATCGAAAAATAAAAGAAGCAGACCATCTGTTTGTTAGAACGAAGGAACATCCAGTTATAGAAGAATTGGAGAAAGAAGGCGTACAATATACGTCTTTTGATGCTGTATATGAAGCGCATGATACGTTTGAAATTGTATATGAAACAATTGCGAATAAATTGCTAGAACAAGCTGAAGGTACAGAAATTATCTATGCTGTTCCCGGGCATCCACTTGTAGCAGAAAGAACAGTTCAGCTACTGTTAGAAAAAGGAGAAGTTTCAAATGTTGAAGTGCGAATTGAGGGTGGACAAAGTTTCCTTGATCCTATGTTTGCAAGTCTAAAGATTGATCCGATTGAAGGATTCCAATTACTTGATGCTACATCATTTGAAAGAGGGCAATTAGAACTGCGTCAACATTTAATCTTTTGCCAAGTATATGATGCATTCGTTGCATCTGATGTGAAATTAACATTAATGGAGATGTTACCAGATGATTATGAAGTGTATATCGTAACAGCTGCAGGAACTTCATTTGAACAAGTAAAGAAGGTACCGTTGTACATGTTAGATCATGAAACGGAATTGAATAATTTAACGAGTGTGTACGTGCCGCCAGTTCAGGAGCGTGCGTCCTTGTATCAACAGTTTGATGTTCTTAGAGAAATTATTGCGGAACTTCGTGGTCCAAATGGTTGTCCGTGGGATAAAAAGCAAACACATCAATCATTAAAGAAATATTTAATTGAGGAAGCTTATGAAGTGTTGGAAGCAATCGATGAAGAGGATGATGATCACTTAGTAGAAGAATTAGGTGATATATTATTACAAGTTATGCTTCATGCTCAAATCGGAGAAGATGAAGGTTGGTTCTCTATAGATGATATCATTCGAACTCTATCTGAGAAAATGGTTCGTCGCCATCCGCATGTGTTTGGAAATACGGATGTAAACAGCGCTGATGAAGTGATTGCAAATTGGGAAGAAATTAAAAAACAAGAAAAAGGATTCGTGAAAGAATCTGTTTTAAATGGCGTTCCAAAAAGTTTGCCGCAGTTACTACGCGCCTATGAAATTCAGAAGAAAGCTGGTAAGGTTGGATTTGATTGGGTTGATGTGCAACCGATGATAGAGAAAGCTTTGGAAGAATGGCAAGAGTTCCAACAAGAGGTTACAAATATGGATGAGGAAAAGATGCTGGGTGAGTTTGGTGATTTACTATTTGCATTTGTTAATATAGCTCGTCATTACAAAATAGATCCAGAAGAGGCGTTACGTTCAACTAATGAGAAATTTACTGGTCGTTTTTTATACATGGAGGCAAAAGTAGCTGAAATGAATAAAGAGATGAAAGATTTATCATTAGAACAGTTAGATGTTTTATGGGAAGAAGCGAAACAAACAGAGCGTTAATAGGGGGATTTGATATGCGTCTAGATAAGTTTTTAAAAGTATCACGTTTAATTAAAAGAAGAACATTAGCGAAAGAAGTAGCTGATCAAGGAAGAATATCTATTAATGGTCAAGTGGCAAAAGCGAGTTCTGATGTGAAAGTAGCTGATGAATTAACAATTCGTTTTGGTCAAAAAATAGTGACTGTGAAAATAAATGAATTAAAAGAAACAACTAAAAAAGAAGATGCAGCAAATATGTATAGCTTAGTTCGTGAAGAAAAAGTAAAAGCGGAAGAAGGCTTGTTCTAAAATCATGTATCCCCTCATACATTACTATTAGCTAGTAAAAACCTATGGGGGGATTTACGTGAATAATGGTTACTCACCTACGTCTTCTAATCAACAAAATGTTTCTGTAGAGCATGACATTATTATGCGTGGCAGGCGTATAATCGATATTACCGGTGTGAAGCAGGTAGAGAGTTTTGATAGCGAAGAGTTTTTACTAGAGACCGTAATGGGTTTTTTAACGATTCGTGGTCAAAATTTACAAATGAAAAATTTAGATGTGGAAAAAGGTATTGTGTCGATTAAAGGGAAAGTTAATGAGATGCTGTATATTGATGAAAATCAAGGGGAAAAAACTAAAGGTTTCTTTAGTAAGTTGTTTAAATGAGCTTAACAATTCAGTTGTATACAATGCTTTCAATGATTGGGATGGGTGCTTGGATTGGAGCGTCTTTAGATACATATCAACGTTTTTTAAAGCGCCAAGAACGTAAACGTTGGCTTGTATTTATACATGATATATTATTTTGGATTGTCCAAGCATTATTCGTCTTTTATGTATTGCTTCTCGTAAATGAAGCTGAGCTACGTATATATGTGTTTTTGGCATTATTATGTGGTTTTGCGGCATATCAAAGCTTATTGAAGGCACTATACATGAAGCTGTTAAATTTTCTCATCTATATTTTTATGCAAACAACATATTTTTTTGTTCGAATTATACAGCTACTCATGATAAAACCTGTTATTATTATAGCGCAGCTATTTATTGCATTTATATTATTCTTATTTCGTATACTGCTTTCAATTGGACATGTGTTATGGAAAATGGTGATTTGGATATTACTTTTCATATGGAAAGTTTTTTTCTGGCCTGTTCGATTTATTGCTTCGCTCATATGGAAACTTCTCCCTAATCGTGTTAAACTTTTTATAGTGAAACATATAGGGTTCCTGCAATATATAGCAAAATTGAAGGGACATATCTTCCAACTATGGGAGCATATAAAAAAGAAGTTAGGGGGACCTCGGAAATGAGGGAACTGAGACAAAGAACAATCGAAAAACAGAGTCCAAATCCTGTTAAAGAGCATATAATACAAACGGATGAGAACAGGAAGCGACTTTATCGCCGTTTAGCGGTTTTTCTTGTCTTTACTTTTACAATTATTGCGAGTATTAGTGTAACGTTTTATCAACAAAACAGTTCCATTAAAGCAAAAGAAGCAAAAGTTAAGGACATGAAAAAAGAACTGGATTCATTAACGAATAAAGAAAAAAGTCTAAAAGACGAAGTTCAAAAGTTAAATGATGAAGAGTACGTATTAAAGATTGCTAGAAGGGATTATTTCTTCTCTGGTAAAGGGGAGATAATTTTTCCTGTTTCTAAGTAGAGTATGTCTTATTGACACTATATTTTAGGATTATATATAATAAAGTAAAATTTGACTTTTTAACCACTAAGGAGGAGCATTTTTTTTATGTCAATCGAGGTAGGCAGCAAGTTACAGGGTAAAGTAACAGGTATTACAAATTTTGGGGCTTTTGTGGAGCTGCCAGAGGGCTTAACGGGTCTTGTTCATATTAGTGAAGTTGCTGATAACTATGTAAAAGATATTAACGATCACTTAAAAGTGGGCGACCAAGTAGAAGTAAAAGTTATTAATGTTGAAAAAGATGGAAAGATTGGTTTATCTATCAAAAAAGCGAAAGAACGTGAAAAAACAGAAGGAGATCGTCCACGTGGTGAATACCAACGCGGTGGTGATCAACAACGTTCTGGACGTCCACAACGTAATAATCGCTCTTTCAACAGAGATAATCGCGGTGGCGGTAACGACCGAGCTCCGAAAGAAACATTTGAGCAAAAGATGGCACGCTTCTTAAAAGATAGCGAAGATCGTTTAACTTCTTTAAAGCGTAACACAGAGTCTAAACGTGGTGGCCGTGGCGCGCGTCGCGGATAATAAGGACGTTTAGTTTTTAACATATAGAGAGGTACCCAGAGTAATGTCTCAGGGTGCTTTTTTATATGTAAAAAATATTTTCAAAAAAGTTTTTGAGATGTGTTGACTTTAATTAGTATCTGATGTAAGATACTAATTGTCCGTTAAATAAGACGACATGGCGGTGTAGCTCAGCTGGCTAGAGCGTACGGTTCATACCCGTGAGGTCGGGGGTTCGATCCCCTCCGCCGCTATATTTAATTTAACGGCCCGTTGGTCAAGTGGTTAAGACACCGCCCTTTCACGGCGGTAACACGGGTTCGAATCCCGTACGGGTCATCTAAAAAGATCATGCAAATTTGCATGATCTTTTTTTGTTAAATAAATTAAGATATACAACACTTCTACAAAATCACCCTATATTTTCTGAATGTTTAATTAAAATCTCGAAAATAACTTACATACCCTGTATATCTGTAGAGTTATTTCGAATAAAAAGTCGAACGATTATAAAAGTGAAAACTGTTGTTTTGACAAAAAAACCAACAATCATCTTTTATAATGACAGTAATTAAACTATGCAGGTGGTGTTAAAAATATGCCTAAAGCAGGAAGGAATACTATGAATACAAGTGCATTGGCAATGAATGAGAGTCAGCTTGATGGAATAAAGTGGACGAGTAAGTTGCGAATAAAATTTGAGCAAGTTTTCTTTAGATGGGGATTTATTATTGTTGTTATTGGTTTTCTTTTGGGACGAGCATATATATTAACAAATATTTTACCGTTTGCACTGCCATTTTTTGCTGCTGTTTATGTTATGAAGCGGGATAAGATGCCGCTAGCATTTTTAGCTCTAATGGGAGGAGCTCTTTCAGTATCGATAGATAATTTGTTTTTTACCTTTGCATCTATCTTTACCTTCTTCATTTATAATATCTTCTTTAGTCGATTTACACGTAAAACTGTTGGACTTGTTCCATTTCAAGTATTTATCTCCGCATTAACCGCACATTTAGTTGTTGTATATTTTGCACAACAAACTGTCACCATGTACGATTTACTCGTTAGTACCATTGAGGCTGGGCTTAGTTTTGTATTAACTATGATATTTTTACAAAGTGTCCCACTTTTAGTGGAAAGGAAAGGAAAACAACAGGCATTAGAGACGGAAGAAATTGTTTGTTTGATTATATTACTAGCATCTGTTTTAACGGGTACAACAGATTGGTTTGTATATGATGCTTCTATTCAACATATTTTTACAAGGTATTTAGTGCTAGTATTTGCATTTATTGCGGGTGCTGCCACAGGGTCTACAGTGGGGGTTGTAACAGGACTAATATTAAGTTTAGCAAATGTGTCTAGCTTGTCTCAGCTTAGCCTTCTTGCTTTTTCTGGATTGCTTGGTGGATTGTTAAAAGAAGGAAAGCGTTTAGGTGTTAGTTTAGGTTTATTAATTGGGACAAGCTTAATTACATTATATGTAGACAAACAGACAAATATTGTAACAACTTTAATTGAGTCAGGTGTAGCGATTGTTATCTTCTTATTAACACCGAAGCTTGTTTTGGATCGTATTGCTAAATTTATGCCAGGTACACAAGAGCATTCGCAAGATCAACAACAATATTTAAGAAGGATGCGTGATGTTACAGCAAATAAAATCAACCAATTTGCAAATGTATTTGCTGCTTTATCTAATAGCTTTTCTGTATATGGGTATGTAGAGGAAGAAGATAAAGAGACAGAAGCAGATTTGTTTTTGAGTACAATTACTGCGAAAACATGTCAAACATGCTTTAAAAAGGATCAATGCTGGGTAGTGAATTTTGATAAAACGTACGATTATATGAAACAAATAATGAATGAAACGGAAGGAGGAACCCTGCAACATAATCGTAAATTAGTTCGTGAGTGGGACAAGCATTGTGTGAGAGGGAAAAAAGTGACGGATTTAGTAGCCGGTGAATTAGATCACTTCTATGAGGGACAAAAATTACGAAAACAAATGAAGGAAAATCGTAGAATAGTAGCGGAGCAACTATTAGGTGTATCAAAGGTTATGGAGGATTTTGCTAAGGAGATACAACGAGAGCGTGAAAATCATCAAGTGCAGGAAGAACAGATTATGCAAGCGTTCCGAGATTTTGGTGTCGAAGTAGAGCATGTTGATATTTATTGTTTAGATAGAGGAAGTATTGATATTGAAATGTTAATTCCAGTTGCATCTAATGAACATGGTGAGTGTGAAAAGTTAGTTGCACCGATGCTTTCAGATATCCTTAAAGAAAATATTGTCGTTAAACATGAAGAAAAGTCTTCTTATCCAAATGGCCATAGTTTAATATCATTTGGTTCGGCGAAGACGTATTCTCTTGATACAGGATTGGCTACAGCTGCAAAAGGCGGTGGATTTGTTTCGGGTGACTCTTATGCGATGATGGATTTAAGTGTTGGTAAATATGCACTTGCGATTAGTGATGGTATGGGTAATGGGCAAAGAGCTCATATGGAAAGTAAGGAAACGGTGAAATTATTACAAAAAATACTCCAATCAGGCATTGATGAAGAAATAGCAATTAAGTCTATCAATTCAATTCTTTCTTTGAGAACGACAGAAGAAATGTTTACGACATTAGATTTAGCTATGGTAGATTTGCGGGATGCGAGTGCAAGGTTTTTAAAGATTGGATCAACGCCGAGTTTTGTTAAACGCGCAAATAATATTTTGAAAATTGAAGCAAGTAATTTGCCGATGGGAATCATCGAAGATGTTGAAGTTGATGTGGTGGGTGAACAATTAAAAACGGGCGATATTCTTATTATGATGAGTGATGGGATTTTTGAAGGAGCACAGCATGTGGAGAATCATGAATTGTGGATGAAACGAAAAATTAAAGAATTGCAAACCGAAGACCCGCAAGAAATTGCTGATATCATTATGGAAGAAGTGATTCGCTCTTGTGATGGTTATATAAATGATGATATGACTATTGTAGTGGCAAAAGTGAAGAAAAATATGCCGAAGTGGGCTACGATTCCGATTGTAGGAATGCAAGCGCAGTAAAATGTAAGTGGAATGTTTATCTATAATTTGATTTTAAAAACCTAGGTGAATACCTAGGTTTTTTTGTGGGAAAAGGTAATGTTATTAATTTTGTGAATATACACGGAGGATGTAAGATAAAAATGTAATTTTTGTATATCTTTTTTTTGCACAATGTTTGTAAAAGTTGTACCATTGTAGACAAGGTGACTAAGGTTGCTGTTCTTGTTTAATGAAAGGTGATTGCGAAGTTGAAAGATACATTTGTTGAAAAAGTAGATGACTTTGTAAAGCAGCATGATGTATTAAAGAATGATTCAACAATTGTTGTGGGAGTTTCTGGTGGTCCTGACTCGTTAGCGCTTTTATATTATTTATTAGAAAAAAGAGCGGAAAAACAGTTGGAAATTGTAGTTGCTCATGTGGATCATATGTTTAGAGGTGATGAATCTTATGAGGATTTACAGTTTGTGCAGGGCCTTTGTGAAGAACTGGGAATTATTTGTGAAACGATAAGGATTAATGTATCACAATATCAACAGCAATACGGAATGAATGCACAGGTTGCTGCGAGAGAATGCAGATATGCATTTTTGGAAAGAATAATGAAGAAATATGATGCAAGATATGTTGCTCTTGGACATCATGGAGATGATCAAGTCGAGACAATTTTAATGCGTCTTGTAAGAGGGAGTACTCCGAAAGGATATGCAGGAATTGCAGTGAAGCGTCCTTTTCATAATGGATATTTAATTAGGCCGTTACTTGGCGTAACGAAGGAAGAAATTGTTGATTACTGTAATAAGCTAAATTTAATGCCACGTATAGATCCGAGTAATAAAAAGGAAGTATATACAAGGAATCGATTACGTAAATATGTCCTTCCTCATTTGAAAGAAGAAAATCCACAAATGCATGAGAAATTCCAAAAATTTAGCGTGCAGATGCAAGAGGATGAGGCTTATTTGCAGGAATTAGCTTTTGAGAAAATGAATAAAGTAATTACAAAAAAAAGTGATAAACAAATTAGCTTATCAATTCCTGCCTTTGAATCCATGTCTATGCCTTTACAAAGAAGAGGGATTCAACTAATATTAAACTATCTTTATGAATATAAGATTCCATCTTCTCTTTCTTCTATACATATTGACAAGTTGATTGAGTTTTTTAAGCGGACACAACCTTCAGGTTCACTTGATTTTCCGGGTGATTTGAAAATTGTTCGTTCATACGAGGAGTGTAGCTTTAGATTTAAACAAGAAATTGTCTCTCCTTTTTCACAAGATTTATTAGTACCCGGGACCATTACGCTATTGAACGGGGATGAATTTGTAACAGAGGTGAGCGAAGATATACCAAGTAACATGAATGAAACAGTATTTGTTGCTAAGTATAATGATATATCATATCCACTTCGTATTCGTTCTAGAGAAAATGGAGATCGCATGTCAATACAAGGTATGAATGGCACGAAAAAGATAAAAGCTATTTTTATCGAAGCGAAAGTACCGAAAGAAAAAAGAGAAGAATGGCCGGTCGTTTGTGATGCAAGTGGGACTATTATTTGGGTACCCTTGTTGAAACGATCTGCATTTGCAATTTCGAAAGAGATGGCAAAGAAGGATAAATATATGATTATTCACTACAAAAGCAAGGAGTCTTCCGGGAGGATAATGAAATGATGAATCAAGATATCGAAAAAGTATTAATTTCTGAAGAGCAAATACAAGAAAAGGTGCGCGAACTAGGTGCAATTATTGCAGAGGATTATAAAAACACAGTACCTCTTGCAATTGGTGTATTAAAAGGCGCAATGCCATTCATGGCAGATTTATTAAAGAGAACAGATACATATCTTGAAATGGATTTTATGGCTGTATCTAGTTACGGTCACTCTACAGTTTCAACAGGCGAAGTGAAAATTTTAAAAGATCTTGATACTTCTGTAGAAGGTCGCGATATTTTAATCGTCGAAGATATTATTGATAGTGGTCTTACACTAAGCTACTTAGTAGACTTATTCAAATATCGTAAAGCGAAGTCTGTAAAAATTGTTACATTATTAGATAAGCCAACAGGCCGTAAGGTTGATCTGAAAGCGGATTATGTTGGATTTACTGTTCCACATGAATTTGTAGTAGGATATGGATTAGATTATAAAGAGCAATACCGTAATCTTCCTTATGTAGGCGTATTAAAACCAAGCGTTTACTCAAATTAATTAAATATAGGCTTCACAATTGTATAGGAAAGTTTTTCTATGTTACGATTTACTATAGTGTTTATGCCGTGAGAGGAGGTTAGGAATGAATCGTATCTTCCGTAATACCATCTTTTATTTACTGATATTCTTAGTAGTAATTGGAATCGTGAGCTATTTTAATGGTTCGACACAAAAAACGACATCAGTTAGCTACGACAAATTCATTACTAAACTAGAAAGCGGTGAAGTGCGTAATGTGCAACTTCAACCGAAAAATGGTGTATTTGAGGTAAAAGGACAATTTAATAACTCTAGCCAAGGAGAACAATTTGTTACTTATGCACCAAATACTGAGGAATTACAAAAGAAAATTAATGATAAAGCGAAAGGTGCCGAAGTTAAGTATCAACCAGCAGAAGAAACAAGTGCTTGGGTAACATTCTTTACTTCAATCATTCCATTTGTCATCATCTTCATTTTATTCTTCTTCTTATTAAACCAAGCTCAAGGCGGCGGTAGCCGTGTTATGAACTTCGGGAAAAGTAAGGCGAAGTTATATAATGATGAAAAGAAAAAAGTTCGTTTCAGAGATGTTGCTGGTGCGGATGAAGAGAAACAAGAACTTGTTGAGGTAGTTGAATTCTTGAAAGACCCTCGTAAGTTCTCTGAAGTTGGTGCTCGTATTCCAAAGGGTGTCCTATTAGTTGGACCTCCAGGTACAGGTAAAACTTTATTAGCACGTGCTGTTGCAGGTGAGGCTGGCGTTCCATTCTTCTCTATCAGTGGTTCTGACTTCGTAGAGATGTTTGTCGGTGTCGGTGCATCACGTGTACGTGATTTATTTGAAAATGCAAAGAAAAATGCTCCTTGTATCATTTTCATTGATGAAATTGATGCAGTAGGTCGTCAACGTGGCGCAGGTCTTGGTGGTGGTCATGATGAGCGTGAGCAAACATTGAACCAATTACTTGTTGAAATGGATGGATTCGGTGCAAACGAAGGTATTATTATCGTTGCTGCGACAAACCGTCCAGACATTCTTGACCCAGCGTTATTACGTCCAGGTCGTTTTGACCGTCAAATTACAGTAGATCGTCCAGATGTAAATGGCCGTGAAGCTGTACTGAAAGTACATGCGCGTAATAAACCACTTGATGAGCATATTAATTTAAGAGCAATTGCGACTCGTACACCAGGATTCTCTGGTGCGGATCTTGAAAACTTATTAAACGAAGCTGCTTTAGTAGCTGCACGTCAAGATAAGAAGAAAATTGATATGAGTGATATCGATGAAGCGACGGATCGTGTTATTGCAGGTCCAGCTAAGAAAAGTCGTGTTATCTCTGAAAAAGAACGTAATATCGTTGCTTTCCATGAAGCAGGTCATACTGTAATTGGTGTTGTTCTTGATGAAGCAGATGTCGTTCATAAAGTAACAATTGTCCCTCGTGGTCAGGCTGGTGGATATGCGGTAATGCTTCCGAAAGAAGATCGTTACTTCATGACGAAACCAGAGTTACTTGATAAAATCACTGGTTTACTTGGTGGCCGAGTAGCTGAGGAGATTGTATTTGGTGAAGTGAGTACAGGTGCTCATAATGACTTCCAACGTGCGACTGGTATTGCAAGACGTATGGTTACGGAATTTGGTATGAGTGACAAACTTGGACCGATGCAATTTGGTAGCTCGCAAGGTGGTCAAGTGTTCTTAGGAAGAGACTTCCACTCAGAACAAAACTATAGTGATGCGATTGCACATGAAATCGATATGGAAATGCAATCAATTATGAAAGAATGTTATGCTCGTGCAAAACAAATTCTTACTGAAAACCGTGATAAACTAGATATTATCGCACAAACGTTACTTGAAGTAGAAACGTTAGATGCAGAGCAAATCAATCATTTATGTGATTACGGCAGATTGCCAGAACGTCCAACATCTTCAGATGATGTGAAAGTAAACATCAACATGAAGAAAGACGATGAAGATAAAGAAGATAAGTAAGAAGTGAAGGAGTGACTATCGTCACTCCTTTTTTGTTTGTTAAAATCTTTGTTAATTACTATTGAGAACTTAGTGGATAAAGTAATTTAAGTAAAACTAGTATTAAAAATTGAAATAGAGAGCAATCTTTTTGTAAAATGATGAGGATAGGAAAGCTGATTATATAAGTATGTGTGATATGATGTTTTTATAAGTTTTATACATACTGCACAAATATAGATTAAATAAGATAAGTGGTGAGAATATGATTTTTGTATTGGATGTAGGGAACACAAATGCTGTACTAGGTGTGTTTGAAGAGGGGGAACTTCGTCAGCATTGGCGCATGGAAACAGATCGTCATAAGACAGAAGATGAATATGGAATGCTTGTAAAGCAATTGCTTGAGCATGAGGGTCTTTCGTTTGAAGATGTGAAAGGTATTATTGTGTCTTCAGTCGTACCACCAATTATGTTTGCTTTAGAGCGCATGTGTGAAAAATATTTTAAAATTAAACCGCTTGTAGTAGGGCCTGGGATAAAAACAGGACTAAATATTAAATATGAAAATCCGCGTGAAGTAGGCGCAGACCGAATTGTAAATGCAGTAGCAGGAATCCACTTATATGGAAGTCCGCTCATTATTGTTGATTTTGGTACGGCTACTACATATTGTTATATTAACGAAGAAAAACATTATATGGGTGGAGTTATTACGCCAGGAATTATGATTTCAGCAGAGGCTTTATATAGCAGAGCAGCAAAACTTCCTCGTATCGAAATTACAAAACCAAGCAGTGTTGTTGGGAAAAATACAGTAAGTGCGATGCAATCTGGTATTCTTTATGGTTATGTTGGACAAGTGGAAGGTATTGTTAAGCGTATGAAAGAAGAAGCTAGACAAGAACCTAAAGTTATTGCAACAGGTGGATTGGCAAAATTAATTTCCGAAGAATCGAATGTAATTGATATTGTAGATCCGTTTTTAACGTTAAAAGGTTTGTATATGTTATATGAACGTAATGCAAATTTACAGCATGAGAAAGGTGAATAAATACGTATGAAAGATTATTTAGTAAAAGCGTTAGCATTTGATGGAGAAGTGCGTGCGTATAGTGTACGTACAACAAATACAGTAAGTGAGGCGCAAAGACGTCATGATACATGGAGAACAGCTTCAGCGGCACTAGGGCGTTCTTTGACTGCGGGTACAATGATGGGCGCAATGTTAAAGGGTGAGCAAAAGTTAACGATTAAGGTAGAAGGTAACGGTCCAATTGGCCCTATCTTAGTAGATGCTCATGCAAATGGAGATGTACGTGGTTATGTAACGAATCCGCATGTTGATTTTGAAGGAACAGAACAAGGGAAGTTACGTGTATATCAAGCGGTAGGTACAGAGGGGTTTGTAACTGTAATTAAAGATATTGGAATGCGTGAGCCGTTTATTGGTCAATCTCCAATCGTTTCAGGAGAATTAGGAGAAGACTTTACGTATTATTTTGCAGTTTCTGAACAAACGCCTTCTTCTGTAGGTGTTGGTGTTCTTGTAAATGGAGATGATAGCATATTAGCGGCAGGTGGATTCATCCTTCAAATTATGCCGGGTGCGCAAGATGAAACGATTTCATTTATTGAAGACCGTTTACAAAAGATTCCACCTGTATCAACGTTGATTGAACAAGGTCTTTCTCCGGAAGAGCTACTATATGCAGTTCTTGGAGAAGATAAAGTAAAAGTATTAGAAACAATGGATGTTCAATTTAATTGCACATGCTCACGCGAGCGTATTGAGAGTGTATTAATTAGTTTAGGTAAAACAGAGTTAGAGCAAGTTCGTGAAGAAGAGGAAGAGACAGAAGTTCACTGTCATTTCTGTAATGAACGATACAAGTTCTCTAAAGAAGATATTACAAATTTAATCGAGAATTTGTAATAAGGGAATTAAGAGGAGCAATCCTCCAAATGAATTGACAAACAGGGAATTTTCTGACAAAATCTAAATATAGATAAAACCAATAAAAATACTCGGTGTTAGGAGTGACAGGAATGCGAGTGGCACAATCAGTTTCAGAATTAATCGGGAAAACGCCGATCGTTAAGTTGAACCGCATCGTAGAATCAGACAGCGCAGATATATACTTAAAATTAGAATTTATGAATCCGGGGAGTAGTGTTAAAGATCGTATCGCATTAGCTATGATTGAAGATGCTGAAAAAAAGGGATTATTAAAAGAGGGCGATACAATCATTGAGCCGACAAGTGGTAACACAGGAATTGGTTTAGCGATGGTAGCGGCTGCTAAAGGATATAATGCAATCTTAGTAATGCCAGAAACAATGAGTATTGAGCGTCGTAATTTATTACGTGCTTACGGTGCGGAATTAGTATTGACTCCAGGGCCTGAAGGAATGGGTGGAGCAATTCGTAAAGCGACTGAATTAGCAAAAGAACATGGCTACTTTATACCACAACAGTTCAAAAACCAATCGAATCCAGAAATTCACCGTTTAACAACAGGTCCAGAAATTATTGAACAAATGGGCGACCAATTAGATGCGTTTATTGCAGGTATTGGTACAGGTGGAACGATTACTGGTGCTGGTGAAGTACTGAAGAAAGCGTATAAAGATATTAAAATTTATGCAGTAGAACCTGCAGATTCACCAGTATTATCTGGTGGGAAGCCAGGTCCACATAAAATCCAAGGAATTGGGGCGGGATTTGTTCCGGAGACGTTGGATGTAGAAGTATATGATGAAATTATTCAAGTGAAAACAGAGCAAGCATTTGAATATGCGAGAAGAGTGGCTAAAGAGGAAGGTATTTTAGTTGGTATCTCTTCAGGCGCAGTTATTTATGCAGCAACAGAGGTTGCGAAAAAGTTAGGTAAAGGGAAAAAGGTACTTGTTATTATCCCGAGTAACGGTGAACGTTATTTAAGTACACCACTTTATCAATTTGAATCCTAATTAAACGCGATTGAAAAAGCATCCTTGAAAAAGGGTGCTTTTTCTTTTGGGATTGGAAATAGGAAAAGAGTGAATGACTAGAAAACTTCATGTAAAATAAGAGGTAGTATAATTAAATTATTTTCACTAGCCTTCGAGTATAATCAATCTCTATATAAATAACTTATGTAGTTTGAGCGGGTTTATCTAAGAGGGTGGGATAAAAGAAGACGGGGTGTTGATATGCAACGAAGAAAATCTTTAGCGCTTTCTATTCCATATCAGTTAGATTTCTTTAAGCAATATAAATTTCTTTCTCAGGGTAAATCGCAACATATTTTGTTAGAAAGCGGCCGTGGCGGTCGTTATAACATTGTAGGGCTGAACCCAGTAGCGGTAATCCGAGGGAAGGGTGAAACGTTACATATAAGTGAAAGTGGTAAGGAAACAATAAAACGAGGGAATCCGTTAGATTTAATGCAAGAATATATGGAACAATGGAAGACGGACTATAACCCAGAGTATCCGCCTTTTCAAGGTGGTGCAATTGGCTATTTCAGTTATGACTGTATCCGTTATATTGAAAAGCTGCCTTCTCTTGCGGAAGATGATATTGATATACCTGACATCTTCTTTTTATTATTTGATGACGTATTTGTCTATGATCAAAAAGAACAAGTGTTATGGGTTATTACGCATTATGTAGATAAATATGAAGAGGCGAAAGAACGGCTAAATGAGTGGAAGAGTCTTTGGATGACAGAAGCGCCTGAAGTGACCGTGCCCTTTGAAAGTCCTGAAAAGAAAAGTGAAGCAGTTGCTTTTACTGAAGCTGGCTTTATGAAGGCAGTTGAATGTATTCAAGAATATATTGGAGCGGGTGATGTGTTCCAAGTAAACTTGTCGACGAGACAAGAAAGAACGTTACAGACACACCCACTAGAAATTTATACAAGTCTTCGTGAAATTAATCCATCTCCATATATGGGTTACCTGGAGCTTGGGGATTTTCAAATCGTTAGTGGATCGCCAGAGTTGTTAATTAAGAAACAAGGAACTGAAGTAAGTACAAGACCAATTGCTGGAACGAGATCTAGAGGCGCGGATGAGCAAGAGGATGAAGAATTAGCAAGAGAATTAATTGAGAACGAAAAAGAAAGAGCAGAGCATGTAATGCTTGTGGATTTAGAAAGAAATGATTTAGGACGTGTTTGTAAATATGGCACTGTAGAAGTAGATGAATTTATGGTAATTGAGAAATACTCACATGTTATGCATATTGTTTCTAATGTGCGTGGTGAAGTGGAAGAAGATAAAGATGCTTTTGATTTAGTGAAGGCTGTATTCCCTGGGGGAACAATTACTGGTGCCCCAAAAATACGTACGATGGAAATTATTGAGGAATTAGAACCTGTTCGAAGAGGGATTTATACAGGTTCAATCGGTTGGATTGGTTATTCTGGAGATACAGAATTGAATATTGTAATTAGAACACTTCTTGCTAAAGATGGAAAAGCTCATGTACAAGCAGGGGCGGGAATTGTAATTGATTCAAATCCGGAAAATGAATATAAAGAGTCGTTAAAAAAGGCGATTGCTTTATGGCGTGCAAAAGAACGTAGTGAAGAAACGGTTAGGTGAGAGAAATGATATTAATGATTGATAATTATGATTCTTTTACATTTAATTTAGTGCAGTTTCTTGGAGAACTTGGACAAGAGCTCGTTGTTAAACGTAACGATGAAGTGACTATTTCAGATATTGAGAATATGAAACCAGATTTTCTAATGATTTCTCCAGGTCCGTGCAGTCCTAATGAAGCTGGGATTAGTATGGAAGTTATTAAATACTTTGCTGGAAAGATTCCGATTTTTGGTGTTTGTCTAGGGCATCAATCCATTGCACAAGTGTTTGGTGGAGAGGTTGTCCGTGCAGACCGATTAATGCATGGAAAAACGTCGCTTATGCATCATGATGGAAAGACGATTTTTTCGGATATTCCTAATCCGTTTACTGCGACGCGCTATCATTCCCTTATTGTTAAGAAAGAGACGTTACCCGATTGCTTAGAGGTAACATCTTGGACAGAGGAAGGGGAAATTATGGCACTTCGTCATAAGATATTACCGATAGAGGGTGTGCAATTCCATCCAGAATCTATTATGACTTCTCATGGGAAAGAGCTGTTGCAGAATTTCATTCGTAAATACAGTCCAAGTGTGACATTATGTTAATTTACGTAAATGGTCAGTATGTAGAAGCAAGTGAAGCGAGAATTTCTCCATATGATCATGGTTATTTATATGGTCTTGGAGTTTTTGAAACGTTTCGTATTTATAATGGTCATCCTTTCTTATTGGATGATCATTATAACCGTTTAATAGAGGCGCTGGATACATTGCAAATTAAATGGACAATGACAAAAAATGATGTGATGCTTATTTTGAAAGATTTACTCGCTAAGAATGAATTGAAGCATGCATATGTACGTTTTAATGTATCGGCGGGTATAGATGAAATAGGATTACAAACGGAAATGTATGAAGAGCCTTCTGTTATTGTTTTTATAAAACCTTTAACAGCTCCAGGGGATGTAGTGGAAAAAGAAGGCGTTATTCTAAAACAAGTGCGAAATACACCGGAAGGGACATTTCGCCTGAAGTCTCATCACTATTTAAATAATATTTTAGGGAAGCGTGAAATTGGAAATGTTGTGAGTAAGGAAGGTATTTTCCTCACTGAAGCAGGTTATGTTGCAGAGGGCATTGTTTCGAATCTATTTTTTGTGAAAGGTGATGTTTTATATACACCTTCGTTAGAGACAGGGATTTTAAATGGTATCACTCGTGCGTTTATTATAAAGAGTGCTGAAGAATTAAATATAGAAGTAAAGGAAGGTTTCTTTACAAAAGATGAGCTACTTTCAGCGGATGAAGTCTTCGTAACAAACTCCATTCAAGAAATTGTTCCGCTTTATCGTATAGAAGCGCAGGATTTCCCGGGTAAAGTAGGAGTGGTTACAAAAAGTTTAATGTACCTTTATGGAATGCAAAGAGAGAAATTATGGAGCAGAAATGAATTACGAAGAGGAGATGTGTAGTTTGAAGTGGGATTATGATTTGCGCTGCGGCGAATATACATTGAATTTAAATGAAAAAACATTAATTATGGGGATTTTAAATGTAACACCAGATTCGTTTTCTGATGGAGGGAGTTACAACGAGGTAGATGCTGCGGTACGTCACGCAAAAGAAATGCAAGGTCAAGGTGCTCATATTATTGATATTGGTGGCGAATCTACTCGCCCAGGTTTTGCTAAAGTATCAGTAGAAGAAGAAATAAAGCGAGTTGTCCCGATGATTCAAGCAGTTTCAAAAGAAGTAAAATTGCCTATATCTATCGATACATATAAAGCTGAAGTTGCAAAGCAAGCAATTGAGGCTGGTGCTCATATTATTAATGATATTTGGGGAGCGAAGGCGGAGCCAAAAATTGCTGAAGTCGCAGCTCATTATGATGTACCCATCATTTTAATGCATAACCGCGATAATATGAATTATCGTAATTTAATGGCGGATATGATTGCTGATTTGTATGACAGTATTAAAATTGCTAAAAATGCTGGTGTGCCAGATGAGAATATTATTTTAGATCCAGGTATCGGTTTTGCTAAAACACCTGAGCAGAACTTAGAGGCGATGCGTAATTTAGAACAGTTAAATGTGCTAGGTTATCCAGTTCTCTTAGGTACTTCGAGAAAGTCCTTTATTGGGCACGTATTAGATTTGCCAGTGGAGGAACGCCTTGAGGGAACAGGAGCTACCGTTTGTCTTGGTATTGAAAAGGGCTGTGAGTTTGTTCGTGTCCATGATGTGAAAGAAATGGCGCGTATGGCTAAAATGATGGATGCGATGATTGGTAAGGGGGTAAGGTAATTGGATAAAATTTATATCCATGATATGGAATTTTATGGTTATCATGGTGTGTTCCCAGAGGAGAATAAATTAGGTCAGAGATTTAAAGTTGACTTAACGGTGGAGTTGGATTTAAAGCGTGCAGGGGAAAGTGATGACTTAGAGCATTCGGTCAATTATGGAGAGCTTTTCGAATTATGTAGAAAAGTTGTTGAGGATAGAAAGTATAAGCTTGTGGAGAGTATCGCTGAAAATATTGCTGCAGATATATTAAAACAATATGAAAGTATTTCACGCTGTACAATTAAGGTAATTAAGCCGGATCCACCGATACCGGGTCATTATCGTGCTGTAGCAGTAGAAATTACGAGAGAACGTCCATGAACAATATAGCTTACATTGCATTAGGGTCAAATATTGGAGAGCGTTATACGTATCTAACTGAAGCGATTCAGTTTTTAAATAAAAATCCTTATATTCAGGTTGATGATATTTCATCTGTATATGAAACTGAGCCAGTTGGCTATACTGACCAAAGTTGCTTTTTAAATTTAGTTATAAAAATTTCTACCAATTTATCACCACAAGAGTTATTGAAAGTAACACAAAAAGTAGAAAATGACCTAGGAAGAAAAAGGGAAATTAGGTGGGGGCCGAGGACTATCGACCTTGACATTTTACTTTATAATCAAGAGAATATTGAAGCAGAGAATCTTATTGTTCCGCATCCGCGGATGTTTGAAAGAGCTTTTGTTATCGTTCCGTTGTTAGAGATTAATCAAGACATAAAACAAAACATTTCACGTTCACAAGTAGAAGAAATGAAAAGGCGAGAGGGAGTAACGGTATGGAAGCAGAAAAATGGGGAAGACGCATTCGTGCTTTTCGAAAGTTAAAAGGCTATACACAAGAAGGTTTTGCTAAAGAACTAGGGGTATCTGTATCTGTTTTAGGTGAGGTTGAGAGAGGGAATAGATCGCCTTCTCAAGATTTTGTAGTAGAAGTTGCTAAGGCATTAAATGTTTCGATAGAGGAATTAATGCCAAAGTGATTGTACAGGAAGGAGTAGGTTGATTGTTAAAGATTGCAAATATCGAGATGAAAAATCCGGTTGTACTAGCACCGATGGCGGGAGTGTGTAACTCTGCATTCCGTTTAACAGTAAAAGAATTTGGTGCCGGCTTAGTTTGTGCTGAAATGGTAAGTGATAAGGCAATATTACTTAATAATAAAAGAACATTAGATATGTTATATATCGACGAGAGAGAAAAGCCATTAAGTTTACAAATTTTTGGTGGAGAGAAAGAAACTCTTGTAGATGCTGCGAAATATGTAGATAAATATACGACAGCAGACATAATTGATATTAATATGGGTTGTCCAGTGCCGAAAATCGTTAAATGTGATGCGGGGGCAAGGTGGCTTTTAGATCCGAATAAAATATATGAAATGGTAGCAGCGGTTGTAGATGCTGTAGAAAAGCCGGTTACAGTTAAAATGCGTATCGGTTGGGATGAAGAACATATTTTCGCAATAGAAAATGCTAGGGCTGTTGAGCGTGCTGGTGGCCAAGCTGTGGCGGTTCACGGACGTACACGAGTGCAAATGTATGAAGGAAAAGCGGATTGGGATATTATTAAACAAGTAAAACAATCTGTAAATATCCCGGTTATCGGAAATGGTGATGTCGCAACGCCGCAAGATGCAAAGCGTATGCTTGATGAAATTGGTGTAGATGGTGTTATGATTGGTCGTGCGGCTCTTGGAGATCCGTGGATGATTTATCGTACGGTAAAGTATTTGGAGACAGGTGAATTAATGTCGGAACCAACAGTGCGCGAGAAAATTGATGTATGTATGTTACATCTAGATCGTCTTATTGACTTAAAGAACGAAAGTGTCGCTGTAAGAGAGATGAGAAAACATGCAGCTTGGTATTTAAAAGGTGTTCGTGGTAATGCGAGTGTACGTAATGGTATTAATGCTTGTAACACACGGGAAGACCTTGCGAATGTGTTAGGTACATTTGTAGAAGAAGTGGAAGCGAAACAACAAACAATTTACGTTGGTTAATAATGGACATAGGAGATTGACATTCTTCTATACACTTCCTATAATTACGTGAAAGAAAGAAGAGCTGCCAGTTAGTTGCTGGCAGTTTTTCTAGTTGAGTAGAAAATGCTATACTGTATATATTGTAAAATTAAATAGAGCTGGAGTGATATCAATATCATGGATAACATGAACCACGAAGAATTAAACGACCAATTGATTGTTCGTCGTGAAAAGCTACATAATTTACGTGAACAAGGAATTGACCCGTTCGGTAAAAGATTTGAACGCACAAATTCAACAACTGATTTAGTGAGTCTATATGGAGAGTTCTCTAAGGAAGAATTAGAGGAGAAGGAAATCGCTGTTTCTATCGCTGGTCGTATTATGACAAAACGCGGAAAAGGGAAAGCTGGATTTGCACACGTTCAAGATTTACATGGACAAGTTCAAATTTATGTTCGTAAAGATGCTGTTGGAGATGACGAGTACGAATTATTTAAAACAGCAGATTTAGGTGATTTAGTAGGTATTGAAGGTAAAGTGTTCAAAACAAATGTTGGAGAACTTTCAGTAAAAGCAACAGGCTTTACGCTATTAACGAAATCTCTTCGTCCATTACCAGATAAATACCATGGATTAAAAGATGTTGAACAACGCTACCGTCAACGTTACTTAGACTTAATTACAAGTATGGAAAGTCGTGAAACGTTCGTTACTCGTAGTAAAATCATTCGTGAGATGAGAAGATACCTAGATGACAACGGTTATCTTGAAGTGGAAACACCTATGATGCATGCAATTGCAGGTGGAGCTTCTGCGCGTCCTTTCACTACACATCATAATGCGTTAGATATGGAATTATATATGCGTATCGCAATTGAGCTACATTTAAAGCGTCTTATTGTGGGTGGTTTGGAAAAAGTATATGAGATCGGCCGTGTATTCCGTAATGAGGGTGTATCAACTCGTCATAACCCTGAGTTTACGATGATTGAATTATATGAAGCATACGCTGATTATAAAGATATTATGAAGTTAACAGAAGATATGGTTGCTCATATCGCGAAAAAAGTACTGGGTACAACAACAATCCAGTATGGTGATTATGAAATTAATCTAGAACCAGAATGGACACGTCTTCATATGGTAGATGCGATTAAGCAATACTCTGGAGCTGATTTCTGGAATCCGATGAGTGTAGAAGAAGCGCGTGAGCTTGCAAAAGAACATAATGTAGAAATTAAAGATACAATGGAAGTTGGTCATATTATAAATGAATTCTTCGAACAAAAAGTAGAAGATAAATTAATCCAACCAACATTTATTTACGGTCATCCGGTAGAAATCTCACCGCTTGCGAAAAAGAATGATGAAGATCCAAGATTTACAGATCGTTTCGAATTATTTATCGTTGCGCGTGAACATGCAAATGCATTCACTGAGTTAAATGATCCAATCGATCAAAAAGAACGTTTTGAAGCGCAATTAAAAGAGCGCGAACAAGGTAATGATGAAGCTCATATGATGGATGACGATTATATTGAAGCTCTTGAGTACGGTATGCCTCCTACGGGTGGATTAGGAATTGGTATTGATCGTCTAGTTATGTTATTAACAAATGCACCATCTATTCGTGATGTATTATTATTCCCTGCTATGCGCCATAAACAAGACTAAGCTTTGGAGATTTCTCCAAAGCTTTTTTTATTTGAGCATGAGTTGCGTGGGTATAGTAAGTCTTGATAGTGCGAGAAATTATATTTATATAGAAGAAATGTGCTGTTTTTATACTTTTTTACTAAGTTAAAAATTTTATTAGAAAAACTATTGCATTTTAATAATCAAACTGGTATATTTATATTCGTTGCCACGAAAGGTAACAAACAAAACAAACGAAAAACAACTTATTGAAAAAAGTTGTTGACGAAAATATAACGAAATGTTATATTGATAAAGTCGCTTCCGAGCGACGAAGTAGTTCTTTGAAAACTG